>CAYUAW010000174.1:0-14402 GCA_964442485.1 uncultured Polyangiaceae bacterium | reverse complement strand
GGGGTGGGCATCACCCGATCAGATCGAGCACCGGCGGTCGCTGGCTTCTCCGCACCGGGAGGAACGTGCCCATGACCGCAAAGTAGACTTCGTCACTGGCGCGGGCGAGACGCTGGTTGGCGAAGCCGGCCAGGTCGACGAAGGTCCGGCCGAGGGGGGTCTCGGGGTGGACGCTCATGCCGACTTCGTTCGTGACGAGGACGGTGTGGTGGCGCGCCGCGGCGACCGTTTCGATGAAGGCGTCGATGTCGTGGAGGATGGCGTCCGTAGTCAGATCTTCGAGGAGTAGATTCGAGAGCCAGTGGGTGACGCAATCGACGACGACGACGTCGTAGGCGGCGAGCGAGCGCACCGTCGCGGCGAGAGCCCTCGGGGCCTCCGCGGTGTCGAAGGCGCCCTCGCGCTCGCGCTGGTGACGCTCGATGCGCGCTCGCATCTCGTCGTCGAGGGCGCGCGCCGTCGCGACGAAGGCGCGGCGCTGGCCGAGCTGACGGCCGAAACAGAGCGCGAGCGCGCTCTTGCCGGACCGCGTGCCGCCGCCGATGAGTACGATCTTTCCCCGCTCTGCTTCCGCCACGCGCGGGCGGATGTTGACGAGTTGCGGTGCCGTTCGCAAGGTCCGGCTAGCAGTGTCGCAGGGCGCCGCGCGGCTTGACGTGGGCGCGCGTTGCGTGGATGAATGCGGGTGGGCCTGATGGCCTCTCGTCGTGAAGTGCCGTGCCGGGCATGTCGCCCGGTGCGGTGAAAATGGGAAGCCGGTGTGAATCCGGCGCGGCCCCCGCCACTGTAACCGGGAACGAAGACGGCAAAGCCACTGGAGCGCGAGCTCCGGGAAGGGCCGTCGGAGGGAGATCCGGAAGCCAGGAGACCTGCTTGACGGCGTGCGCGAACCTCCCGGGGCACAAGGAGCATGCGCCAGACGAATTCGTTTCTCGAGCCGGAGGCCCTGCACGCCTTCCCTGAAGCGGCGCGCCGCGCGATCTACGACGTGATCACGCTGCGGCGCGACGTCCGGCACTTCCAGGCGGACGCGGACGTCGACGACGCGACGCTCGAACGCATCCTCACGGCCGCGCATAGCGCGCCGAGCGTCGGCTTTTCTCAGCCCTGGGGGTTCGTCGTCGTGCGCGATCTGTCGGTGCGGGGGCGCATCCGGGCGAGCTTCCTGCGGTGTCGCGAGGCGGAGGCGGCCCGCTTTCCGTCGTCGCGGCGGGAGGCGTACAGGGCACACAAGCTCGAGGGGATCCTGGAGTCGCCGGTGAACGTGTGCGTCGCGGTCGACCTGCGCGCGCGCGGTGAGGCGATCCTCGGGACGACCGTGCAGCCGGAGTCGGTCCGCGCGAGCGCGTGCTGTGCCGTACAGAACCTGTGGCTCGCGGCGCGCGCGGAGGGGATCGGCGTCGGATGGGTGAGCATAGTGGAGCCCGCCGTGCTGCGCGCCGAGCTCGCGCTGCCGCCGGGAGTCGAGCCGATAGCGTACCTCTGCGTCGGTCACGCGCGCGCGTTTCGCGAGCGGCCCATGCTCGAGGAGACGGGGTGGCAGTCGCGCAGGCCTCTCCGCGACGTGGTGCATGCGACCGGCAAGTGGGTCGACGTGAATCCGCCAGCCGAGCCCGCGCCGTGCGAGGAGCCGTCCGACGCCATTCGCGGGGCGATCCCGGCGCCCAGCGCCGCCGCCCACCGCGCCTCGCTCGCGCGTCACGCCGCGCTCGCGAAGCCGCCGGGCAGTCTCGGCCGTCTCGAGGAGATCGCGGCGTGGTACGCCGCGGCGCGCGGCGTCCATCCGCCGCCCGCCGTCGAGCGCGTCGTGCTCGCGCTGTTCGCGGCCGATCACGGCGTCGTCGTGGAAGGCGTGAGCGCTTACGGCTCGTCGAACACCGCGGCGGTCGTCGCGAACGTCATGGCGGGCGGCGCCGCGGTGAACGCGCTCGCTCGCTCGACGCGCGTCGACGTGGCGCTGGTGGACGTTGGCATCGCGGGCGATCTCTCCGCGGCGCCGCGCGAGCCCCTCGTGCCACTCGCCTCGCGGCGCGTCCGCCCGGGCACGGGGAATCTGCGGCGCGAACCGGCCATGTCGGTGGACGAAGCACGGCGTGCCATGGAGGCCGGCGCGGCGACGGCGCGCGCAGTCATCGCCCAGGGCGCCGCCCTCGTCGGCCTCGGGGAGATCGGCATCGGCAACACGACGTCGGCGTCCGCGCTGACTGCGGCCTTGACCGGCGCGCTTCCGGGCACCGTCGTCGGCCGCGGTACCGGGCTCGACGAAGAGGGACGCGCTCGCAAGGTGCATGTCGTGCAGGACGCTCTCGCGCTCCACGGAGCGTCGCAAGCGCCCCTCGAGCTCCTCGCGTGTCTCGGCGGTCTGGAGATCGCCGCGATGGTCGGGTGCGCGCTCGAGGCGGCGCGGGCGCGCGTCCCAGTCGTGCTCGACGGCGTGGTCACCTGCGCCGCCGCGCTGGTCGCCGTCGCGCTCGACCCCGCCGTGCGCGCGTACCTGCTCGCGGGGCATCTCTCGCCTGAGCCGGCGGCGCGCATCGCGCTCGAGCAGCTCGGGCTCCGCCCGGTGCTCGAGCTCGGGATGCGTCTCGGTGAGGGCACCGGCGCCGTGCTCGCGATGGGCGTCGTGCGCGCGGCCGTGGAGCTCGAGGCGTCGATGGCCACCTTCGCGACGGCCGGCATCGTCGGTCGCGCTGGCACCGACTCCGGTGCGCGGCGATGATCGACCCTCCCGCCGTCCTTCCGCCGCCGCTGCGCGGCGTCCGCGCCGCGTTCGTGTCGCTCACGCGGCTGCCGCTCGGCGGCTTCCCTTACTGCGCCGCGGACTTCTCGTGGGCCCTGGCGCACGCGCCCCTCGTCGGTGCCGTCGTCGGCGCGCTCACCGCGGCGGTGTTCCGCGTGCTCGCACCCGCCGGCGAAGGCGCCGCGGCGCTCCTCGCGGTCGGCTTCTCGATGCTCGTCACCGGAGCGTTTCACGAGGACGGCCTTGCCGACACCTGCGACGCGCTCGGCGGCGGGCACGACCGTGATCGCGTGTTCGTCATCCTGAAGGACAGCCGCATCGGCGCGTTCGGCGCATCGGCGCTGGTCGTTTCCATCGGGACGCGAGCGCTGCTCGTCGCGCGGCTCGGTGCGCACGCCCCGTGGGCGCTCGTCGCGACCGGCGCGCTCGCTCGCGTGGGCCCGGTTCTGCTCGCCGCGTCGCTGCCGTATGTCACGCCGGCGAGCGTTTCGAAGAGTCGTGAGCTCGCGCGCGTCTCGGCGAGGCAAGCAGCCGTGGCCGTCGCGTGGGCCGCGGCCATCGTCGTCCTGTCGGCGTGGGCTGGCGCGACGACCGTGCCGCGCGCGGGCGCACTCGCCGCGGCGCTCGGCGCCGTGACGGCGCTCACCGGCATCGTCTACTTCCGCCGCGCAGGCGGCGTCACAGGGGATTTCCTCGGCGCGACCGAGCAGCTCGGCGAGCTCGTCGCACTGGTCGTCCTCGCGTGGGGAGCCGCCTGAGCCGATGGGCGGCGTCTGGATGGTGCGGCACGCTCCGGTCGAGGCGCTTGGGCTCTGCTACGGACAGCACGATGTGGCCACCGTGATGGACGCAGCGACGGCCGCGGCGGCCATCGAGAGAGCCTTCGGTGCGATCGGCACTGTGCGCTGGGACGAGGTGTGGTCCTCGCCGTGGCAACGCACGTTGCCAGTCGCCGCGCTCCTGGCCACGCGGGCGGCGGCGCCGCTTCGTCCAGATCCGCGTCTGTCGGAGCTCGCGTTCGGCGAGTGGGAAGGGCGCGCGTTCTCGGAGCTCGAGGCGTCGGACGGCGCGCGCTTCCACGCCTTCCTGAACGACTACGAGAAAGTCGCGCCGCCGGGCGGCGAGACGGCGGACGCACTCGTGGCTCGCGTCGCCGAGTGGCTCGCGGAGGTCGACGGCAGCGGTCGCACCGTGCTCGCCGTCACGCACGCGGGCGCGATCCGCGCCGCACGCGCGTCCCGCGCCGGGCGTCGCTTCGCGAGCGTCGTTCAGGCCCCCGTGGCATTCCTGGTGCCCGAGCTCGTCTGAGCGACGTCGACGTCGGTCGCGGGGCGCCCGCTTCGCGGGTCGTGGCGTCGCGCGCCCTCCGGGATCCCGGTCGTCACCGCGGAGCGCGGCACGCCGCCGCGCGCCCAGAGGGTTCGCTCGACCATGGCGAGGAACACGTCCTCGAGCGCCCGCTGGACGCTGACGTCCTCGACGATGCCGAACGCGCGCGCGATCGCCTCCAGCGTCGAGAGCCCCTTGTCGTGCGCTTCCGCGCGCAGCCGGTACGACGAGCGTGGCCCCGCTGGCAGCGACACGCACGGCAGCCCAGCGAGCCCCGGCACGCGCTTGTACATCTTCGACGCCTGCCGCCAGTTGCCGTCCGGTACGACGAGCGTCACGGGGCGCGCGCGTCGCTCGAGTCGCTCGAGCGGCGTCGCGCCCTCGTAGGGGAAGAGCACGAGCGCGTCGGAGCCCTCCGGGCACACGAACGGAGATCGGTCGTCCGCGGGGCGCCCGCGGAACCGGACCTCGCTGTTCGTGAGGCACGACGCCGCGAGAAGGCCGGTGTTCGTCGGCTTGCGTTCCTCGAAGCGGTGGATGTAGAGGACGAGCCGCGTGCGCGTCTCGAGCCGCGGAATGAGCGCGCACACACACAGACTGCCGTGCAGTCGGCACCCCGGGCAGCGCAGGGCGCCGTTGCCTCTTCGAGTCACGGGCGAGCTCTCATTGTCGCGTCAGGCGACCTTTGCACGAAGTCTAGCCGACGCGAAGGGCTGGGTCGCCGCGAACGCCCGCAGGCGCGCTATATTGGCGTCCTCCGACTCAGGGAGCTCGAGGAGCCGCGCGAGCGGGCGCCATGCTGCGCGAAGGCTCGCGAAGGTGGCGGCGTCCACGAGCCATGGCCGCTCGAGGCCCATCAGGAGCCGGAGATGATGCGGGACGAGGCCGATCGCCGCCGCGGACGCGACCCGCATGCTCAGGGTGACGCGCATGTTGCCGCGGATGATGGGTGGCGCGGAGAGGAAGCGAATGGCCTCGAGCGCCGACTGCGAGACGCACAGGGAGGGGAGCAAGCGGGCGAAGTAAGCGCGCATCTCGAGCGCCGACGCGGGCACGAGCTCCTTCGGGATGCCGACCAGCGCGGCGGCGCGAGCGCTCTCGGCGAAGTAGCGGTCGCGATCGGCGGAGGTGAGCGCGCCGCCATACGCGCGGTACGCCGTATAGAAGGAGTGCACCTCCGCGCAGTGCACCCAGAGCAGCGTCTCCGGATCGTCGGCGCTGTAGTTTCGCCCGGTGACCGGGTCGAGGCCCTGGATGTGCTGGTGCACGCTCCGCACCTGCGCGCCGGCGGCTTCCGCCGCCTCGGTGTCGCCGTAAGTGACGGTGAGCACGTACTGGGTCGTGCGCCGTAGCCGGTAGAGGCCGCGCGTGCGGTAGTCGCTGTGCTGCGCGACCCCCGCCATGGCGAGCGGGTGCAGCGACTGGATGAGCAGCGCGCGCATGCCGCCGATGAGCATCGCGGGGCTCGCGTGGACGCGCCAGGTGACGCTCCCTGGGCCGAACAGGCCGTCGTCGCGAGGCATCTGCGAGAGGCGCTCGGGCATGTGCCGAGGGGATACCCCCTGACGTCGGGGGGCGTCAAATCGCCGCGAGCGGCCATCGAGATCCGACGAGCCCCGGCGGCGGTTCATCGGCCGAGCCACAGGGCGCCGACGGTGGCGCCGAGGATAGCGCTCGGCGCGCCCACCTTCAGGAAATCGAGAAAGCTCACCGACGTGCGCTCCCGGGCGCGCTCCACGACGATGATGGTCGCGAGCGAGCCCGGCAGCGTGAGGTTGCCGCTCAGCGTCGAGGCCATCGCGAGCGTGAGCCAGGCCGTGTGCGGGTGCGGGAGCGCGAGCACGGTCGACTTCAGCACCATCACGGCGGGCACGTTGCTCACCGTGTTCGACAGCACGCCGGCGAGCAGCGTCATGCCGAAGACCGTGTCGGCACGGAGCACGGCGAGATCGTTGCGGAGCTTCATCGACACGCCGGACTGGTCGAGCCCGGCCACGACGACGAAGAGCCCGACGAACAGGGTGAGCAAGGTCCAGTCCACGTGGGCGTAGAGACGCTTCGGATCCGTCGCCCGTGACAGGAGCATCGCCGAGCCGCCGAGGATCGCCGCGAGGGGAGGGGGCGCCCCGAGCGCGAATGCGAGGACGACCAGTACGCTCACCACCGCGCCCTTCCAGGTCGACGAGCGGCTCACCGCCGGCGGCGGAGCGGCGTCGAGCCTTGGAAAGGGCTGACGGAGCTCCTTCCCGTAGACGACCCAGATCACGCCGACGTTGATGGCGAGGGCGGCGATCGCCACCGGGACGAGCTCCGCCGAGAACGCGCCGTACGAGATGTGCGACAGCGAGCCGATGAGAATGTTCTGCGGGTTGCCGGTGATGGTCGCGACGCTGCCGACGTTCGACGAGGTCGCGAGCGCGATGAGGTAAGGCTTCGGATCGCACTCGAGTGTCTCGGTGACGGCGAGCAGCAGCGGCGTGAACGCGAGACACACGACGTCGTTGATCATGATCGCCGAGAACACGGCCGACGCGACCGACACGGCGACGAGCAGCGTGAGCGGCGTCTTCGCTCGCCGCGTCACGAGCCACCCGGCCAGGGCGAACACACCCGACACCTCGAGGGCCGCCGCGATCACCATCATCCCGAAGAGGAGCGCGATCGTCCCCCCGTCGACCGCGCGTTCGGCTTGTTCGAACGACAGCACCCGGAAGGAAATCATCAAGGCGGCGCCCACCACCACCGCCGCCACCCGGTCCGAGCGGAGCCCTGGAACGCGCCCGAACGCCAGCGCTACGTAGGTGAGGCCAAAGATCAAAGCAGCGCTCATACCCCCCCGCCGCTACCACGAATCCCCCACCCGCGTGCATTCCCCGCCCCCTTTTCCCCCATCCTCTCCCTCTCGCTCTCCCCCCTCACTCTTCCTCTACTCAACCCCCTCGCGTATCTTTCCCGCGATGCCGACCAGTCGCGAATGGCTCGAGCACACCGAGCGCGCCGCCTGGGACACCGTGCAGTCGCTCCGTCGTCAGATCGAGGAGGAGCGCGCGCGCGTCCTGCGCCTCACACCGGTCCGCGAGAGCTGGCACCGCATCATCGAGACCCTGGACGTCGCGAAGGCCGAGCACGGCATCACCGCCGAGCACTACGCGGAGGTAGTGGAGGCGCTCGCCGCGGAGCTCCGGAAGGCGAAGGAGCAGCGGGAACAGCTCACCACGAGTCTCGCCGCCGAGCAGAAGGCAGCCCGTGGCATCGGGCAGCGGACAGAGGTCATTGCCATCGAGGCGACTGAGCGCCCGCGTAAGGGGGGTCGGGTGCAATGGTTCGCAGGCAAGATCGCCGCCCTCCGGCGGGAGCGTGCGAGCCTCCTGCGCGGGCGCAAGCCGCCCAGCATCGATCGCCTGATCGCCGCGCTCGAGGCGAAGGTCGACGAGCTCGAAGGCGCGACAGCCGCCGAGGTCGCCCGCATCGCCGTCGATCTCGGTGCCCTCGCGCTGCGAGTCGCCGAGCACGCCGAGCAACGGGGGGCCCGCCGCAGCGCGCACGCCCGCGAAGAAGAGGAGTGACGTCCGTCTCGTCTCCGCTACGCGGACGCGGAGACGAGACGACGAAACGGGCCCCGGCAGCGTTCGCCGGTGCCAGAATGTTGTGTTTGCGACGGAAAGATTTCCCGCGGCGCTCGGCGCGATACAATACAGCTCGGTGGAAGGCGCAAATTGAACCGGGGCGCTCGCTTTTTTTGCAAATTCGACCGAACCCGGGCCGCCAGCGCCGACCGTTTTGACGGCCATGGTTACACTCCTGGGAAGTGGACCAACTAGGTGCTCGCGTAGTCATGGCCGGTGACATCGCCACTTACGCCCGGGAGACGCCGCCGGCGTCCGAGCGCGCGGTGAGGCGCGCGGCGGTGGAGGTACCGGATCTCCGGGTCTTCGCCTACTCGGCACGGCTCTTCCAGCCGTTCATCCGCCTCCTTCATAGGACGTCCCTCATTCCGGAGGAGTGGACGGCTGCGATCCGCGGGATGGACCCGGAGGAGCGGCTTCCCGCTGCCACGGCGCACCAGCTTCTCGACGGGGTGGTCTCGCTCGGGGTCGATCCGAGCTTCGGGCTAATGGCGGCCCGGGAGTGGAACTCCGGGGACGGCGGCGCGCTCGACTACGCCGTCACCTCCGCGAGCACGATCCGCGAGGCTGTCGAAGCGGCGGGGCGGTACATGGGTCTCGTCAACGAGGTTGCGAGCATCCACCTCGCGGTGAGCGGGGGTGTCGCCGTGATCCACGTCGAGAACGCGCTCCCGATGACCCGGGTCGGTCTGGATTTCCAGCTCGGGTCGCTCTACCGGCTCTTCCGGTGCGTGTGGGCCTCGGGCTGCCGCCCGAGCCTGCGGGTTCTCATCCAGTACGCCGAGCCGGAAGACGTGAGGGAGCACCTCACCACGTTCGAGGGAGCGCCTCTGGTGTTCGGAAGCCCGCACCCCGGCTTCACGTTCGATGCGGCGCTCCTCGACAAGCGACTCACCAGCGCGGACTTCAGGCTCCACGACACGATCCGCCTGCACGCGGAGCAGATGCTCCAGGAGCTGCCCCGCAGCAAGTCGCTCACGAGCTGGATCGAGAGCGCCATCGCGGCCGAGCTCCCGAAGGGCGCGCCGACGGTGAATCGCATCGCTTCCCGGCTCCGGATGAGCACGCGAACGCTGGAGCGGCGCCTCGAGCGCGAGGGGACCACCTTCAGCAACCTGCTCGAGGATCTGCGGAAGCGACTCGCCGTGCGATACGTCACGAACCAGGCCATCCCGCTCGGGGAGATCGCGTTCCTGCTCGGCTTCTCTCACACGACGGGCTTTCACCGCGCCTTCAAGCGCTGGACGGGCGAAACGCCCCTCGCATACCGCAAGGCTCACTCCGGCACCGCACGCGGTCCGTCGGTCGACTGACCCCGCTCCGACGTCATCGTCGGGAAACACCGGGAGCACGTGCCGGGTTTTCCGCGTTTCGCCCGGCTGCCGGCGTGTAACGTCCCGGGGGGATGGCGAATCGAGAAGGCGGCCTGACCAGCGCGCTCGCGAGGCCGACCCTCGGTCAGACCTTCGGCCTGGCCCTCGTCGCGGTCGCCGTCGTCGTGGCGCTAGCGTTCAGCGTGTTTCTCTCGAGCGCGCGCGCGTCGATCCTCGTCGCATCGGAGCGTCAACGTCAGACCGCGGCCCGTCACATCGAGGGACAGGTGGCGTCTGCCCTGGGTCGCGCCGAAGAGGTCCTCACGAACGTCGAGCGCGCCGTGCGCACGAAGGCCGTCGAGCCCGACGATCGCGCGCGGCTCGAGGCCCTGCTCTTCAACGAGCTCACCGGCGCGCCAGCGCTGGAAGAGGTGACCTTCACGCGGGCGACCCTGCTCGCGGGCACCGACCAGAGCGATGCGGTGCATTTCGAGCCCGCGGGGCGATGGCAGCTCTCGGTGCACCGGACGCCCGACGGCCGCTTGCTGACGAGGGACGTACGCGGCCAGGGCACGTCATTCACCGTCCAGCAGCGTGACCTCGGTGACGGCACGTCGTTCGCGGGGGCACCACTGGTCCCCGTCGGCCCAGGCACCGATCCCACGCTGCACCCGACGTTCTCCGTCATCGCCGGACGCGCCCTCCGTGGTCGCCCGATCTGGAGCGACCTGCACTACTCGGAGCTCGACCAGGGAGCAGCGGACCGGCGCGTCGTGCTGAGCGTGCAGCGCGCCGTGGAGGACGGGGTCGGCCGTTTCGTCGGCGTGGCGCGCGTGGGGCTCCTCACCACGGACCTTGACGCGATCGTGAAGGGGAGCGCCAGCACCGAGCCCGACGATCCGCACCGCGTGGCGCTGCTCGCCGTGTCGAGCGTTGACCGGACGGCGCGGCTCGTGGCGCGGGTCGCGCCGGACGACCACCTCGAGACCGTGGGCGACGAGCTGCGCGTCGCCAGCGAGCACCCGCCGCCCGAGATCGCGGCGCTCCTCGCGAGCCCGCTCGTGCACGGGCTCGACCCCGCCCACCCCGGCGGCGGCGGTCTGCTCGACGTCGGCGGCGAGCGCTACCTCGCGACGCTCGAGGAGCTCTCGGTCGCGAACGGCGGGACGGCGGGGTGGGTCGCTGCGGTCGTCGTCCCGGAAGGCCACTACACGAAGGACCTGGTGCGGCTCGAGCAGATGCTGCTTCTGCTCGCCGGCGGCACGCTCGCGCTGGTCCTCGCCATCGGCGCGGTCACGCTCGGCGTGGTGCGGCGTGGGCTCCGTGACGTGACGGAGACCACCGCGCGGATGCGCGCGTTCGACTTCACGCCACGGGCGAGCGGCAGCCGCATCCGCGAGATCGACGACGTCGCGCGCGGCCTCGAGCGCGCCAAGACCGTCTCGCGCGCGATGGGGAAGTACGTCCCCATCGACCTGGTCCAGAGGCTCTACGAGAGCAACGAGGAACCCGAGCTCGGGGGCGAGCTGTCGGACCTCTCCATCCTGTTCTCGGACATCGAGGGCTTCACCTCGCTCTCCGAGAAGCTCACTCCCGACGCGCTCGCGGTTCACCTCGGTCTCTATCTGGAAGCCATGACGACCGCCATCGAGGCGCGCGGCGGCACCATCGACAAATACATAGGCGACGCCGTCATGGCGTTCTGGAACGCGCCGCAGCCCACACCCGATCACGCGGCGCGCGCGTGTGAGGCGGTCCTCGCTTGCAAGGAATCCCTCGCGAAGCTCTACGCCTCCGAGGCGTGGAACGGGCAGCCCGCGCTCGTCACTCGCTTCGGCGTGCATCGCGCGGAGGTCATGGTCGGCCACTTCGGCGCGCCCACGCGCTTCAGCTACACCGCCCTCGGCGACGGCGTGAACCTCGCCGCCCGGCTCGAGCCGCTCTGCAAGCAATACGGGGTGACGGCGCTCGTGAGCGAGAGCATCGTGAACGAGGCGGGCTCGACCTTCACCTTCCGGCGCATCGATCGCGTCGCGGTGAAGGGCAAGGCGAAGGGCATCGACGTCTACGAGCTGCTCGGGCGGAGCGGTGAGACGGTGGCAGGCCTCGAAGCGGCACGGCGCTACGAGGCGGCGTTTCTCGCGTATCTTTCGCGCGACTTCGTCCGCGCGATGGATCTACTCGACGAGCAGCTGACGGGCGACCAGCCGAGCCAGGTACTCTACGCGCGCTGCAAGCTGCTGAAGGTTGCCCCACCGCCGCCCGGGTGGGACGGAGTCCACGTCGCGTCGTCGAAGTGACGAGAGCTCAGCCTTCCCATTTGACGGGCGGAAAGGGGCGCCCCGGCTTTGCCATGAGGTAGCCCTGGAGCAGATCGCACCCGAGCGCCGCGCAGGTGTCGCGCTCCTCCCTGGTCTCGATGCCCTCCGCCACGACTATGATGTCCATGTCCTTGCACAGCGCGCACATGGAGCGGACGAGCTTCTGCTTGACGGAGTTCCGGTCCACGTCTCGCACGAGCGACATGTCGAGCTTCACGAACTCCGGCTCGAGCTGGGCGAAGGTCGTGAGCCCGGCGTAGCCGGCCCCGAGATCGTCCACTGCGATGCGAAACCCGAGCGCGCGGAGCTCGGCGATCTTCTCGCGGGCGTTCTTCACGCCGTCGAGCGACGCTCGCTCGGTGATCTCGAGGACGACGCGGGCCGCGATCCTCGAGAGCGGTGATTCACGGGAGACGAGGGTCGTATCCTCCAGGTCCCGCGCGTGGAGATTCACGAAGAGCAACGTACCCGACGCCGCCTCGCCCATCGAATCCGCCGCCTTCGCCCGGATCAGACGGCCGAGGTCGTCGAGGCGTCCGAGACGCTCGGCGGCTTCGAGCACCGCGATGGGGCTCGGCAAGCTCGGCTCGCTGCTTCGAAGCAACGCCTCGAACCCGAAGACGTCCCCCGTCTTCGCGCCGACGATGGGCTGATACGCCATCCACAGCGACTCGAGCGCGCGCTCGAACGTCACCTCGAGGCCGGCGCGGTCACCTGCCTCGGGCTGCCCGGTGCCGAGCACGTGCAGGGCCTCCCGCTTGGCGCGTGCGAGGCGCCCCATGTCGATGGCGCGCCGCATGGCGCGCGTGAGATCGCTCGGCAGCACGGGCTTGAAGATGTAATCGCAGGCTCCGTACTGCACGGCATCAGCCGCCGACTTGACGTCGGGCGCGCCCGTCATGAGCAGGATCGGCAGCTCGAGGTCCGTCGCTCGCGCGGCGCGCAGCAGGTCGATGCCGCTCATCCCGGGCATCATGATGTCGGTGAGCACGGCGTCGTACTTCGCTCGCCCGAGCTCCTGCACCGCATCGAGCCCGTCCTGCACCGACGTGACGTCGAACCCCGCGGCGTTCAGCATCCTCTCGATCGCCTTGCGGACCATCGCGTCGTCGTCGACGAGGAGTACACTTGGTCGGGACGTCTGCGCCGCCTGACGCGATTCGGTAGCACCCCCGAGAGCCATCATCTTTCACTGCCTCCGCTCGACACGATCAACCATCATAGCCTCGCGGGAAACTCGGCGCCAAGCGTGTAGGCACAGCGCGCAGGGTGTGGGGCACTGCGCGTCAAGTCGCTGCCTCTACGGGCTCGTTTCCGCTCCCGATCCCCCGCGGCAGCATCAGCCGTATGCCCTGACGAAGAAGTACGCCGTCATCGACCAGGCGACGAGCACGACCAGCCGGCGCACCCAGATCGCGTCGAGCTTGCGGGCGAAACGTGCGGAGGCGTAGCCGCTCGCGGTGGCCCAGCCGAGCATCCAGAGGCCCGGCCCCCAGGTGATCTTGCCCATGGCGACGAAGGTGGCGATGGCGGCCAGGTTGATGAGCACCGCGAGGGCGTTCTTCAGCGCGTTCATCGAGTGAACGCTGGGCATGCCCATCGCCGAGTACGCGGCCAGCATCACGATGCCCATGCCCCCGCCGAAGTAGCCGCCGTAGAGCGCCACGCAGAACTGGAAGACGGTGCCCCACGCGCCGGTGAGGCGCGGCGGAGCGTCGTGGCGGACGAGGCGGGGGCCGAGCGTGAACACCAGCGCCGCTACGAGGAGGAGCCAGGGGACGAGCTCCGCGAAGGTGGTGCTCTTCGTGCGGAGCAGGAGCACCGCACCGGCGAAGCCGCCAAGCGCGCTCGCCGCGCCGAAGGACGGCAGGAGCCCGCGCACGTTGCGGAGCTCGGCGCGATAAGCTGCCGCCGACGCCACCGACGCGGGCCACAGGACCACTGCGCTGGTTGCGTTGGCCGTCACCGGATCGATGCCGGCCACGACGAGCGCCGGGAACGTGAGGAAGCTGCCGCCGCCGGCCACCGAATTCAGAGCGCCGCCGACGCTTGCCGCCGCGGCAAGGAGTACACCGGTCGAAAAGGACGTCACGCCGGATGCCTTCTACACCACGGCCGCGCCGGCAGGAGCGTCACACCGCGCAAACGAAGCCCCCGCGCCGAAGCAAGCGGTGTACCATGGCGGAGAGCATGGGCCCGATCACCTCGCCGTACGCCTCGCGCCAACGCTGAGCCGCACCAGGAAGCCCGCCCTCGTGTCCGACCCGACCCGCGCGCGCTTCCTGTTCTCGGCGGCGTTGCTCACGGTCATCGTCGTGGGGGGCGGGACCGTCTTCTGGCTCCTGGTCGGCGATACGTACTCGCTCTTCGACTCGATCTATTTCGCGCTCGTCACGGTTTCCACCGTGGGTTACAGCGAGCTACCGCGGATGGAGCTCCATCCGCCGGCGCGCATCGTGGTGATGACGCTCATCGTGACGGGCGTGGCTGCGGTGGCGCTGTTCCAGTCGTCGCTCACGGCCGTCCTGGTCGAGGGCGTCATCGGTCGAGCCTTCCGGAAGAGACGCATGGAAAAGCGAATTTCTGCCCTGGTATCTCACACGATCGTCGCCGGATGCGGCCGCACGGGTCGATACGTCATCCACGAGCTCCGCGCGAGCCGTCTCCCCTTCGTCGTCGTCGAGAAGGACCCCGAGACCTTCGCGAAGCTGAACGTGGAGTACGACGGAGAGCTCCTCCACGTCATCGGCGACGCGACCGACGATCACGTGCTGTCCGCGGCGGGCGTCGAGCGCGCCTCGGGCCTCGTCACCGCGCTCGCCGAGGACCCGGAGAACGTCTTCGTCACGATCTCGGCGCGCTCACTGAACCCGCGCATCAGGATCGTCGCGAAGGCCGTCACCCTCGGCAGCGAGGCGAAGCTCGCGCGTGCCGGCGCGAACGCCACCGTCAGCCCGCACCGCATCGGCGCGCTCCGCCTCGTCACCGAGCTCCTGCGCCCGCACACCGCGGAGTTCCTCGACTCCATGATGCGCGGCACGGGGGAGGAGCAGCTCCGCTTCGACGACGTGCA
>CAYUAW010000173.1:0-14447 GCA_964442485.1 uncultured Polyangiaceae bacterium | reverse complement strand
GCGCGGCGAGGGCGCCGGCATCGGGGCGGAAGGGGCGCTCTTGCTACGCGGCGACGACGGCGTGGTGCGCCGCGTGACGTCGGGGACCGTCGAGCGACTCTAATTTCGCGAAGCGCGCGTCCTCGGTGCCGGGCAGGCGCGGCTGCAACGATGAATGAGTCGGAGCGCGGAACCTGGCGACGGGATGCGACTCGGGTCGCGCTCGGTTCCGCGGGGCCCCCGCATTCGGGGGGTGAGGGAAGGGATGGGCGAGAGCCTGGGGTTGAGGGAGAGGGAGCGGGAGAGCGGGAGGGAGAGTGGGAGCGGGAGCGGGAGTTGAAGTGAGCGCCGGCGTAGGGAGTGGGGAGGAGGCGGGGAGAGGGCTATTTCGGGGCGCCGCAGGGGCGGAGACCTTTGCCTTTGCTCCACGTCGTGCCGTTACACACCACCTGAACATTGAAGCCTTCGGCGCTGCAGCGGGTCATACACATGAGGCCGTTGCTCGAGCAGGGGCCCTCGTCAATTGCGCTCTGGTTGCAGCAGTTGGTTTCTCCCGTGCCGTCGTTGCAGGCGAGGGTCGCATCGTTGGTTCCGTTGCCGTCACTGCAGGCGATGCTGACGGCGGCGACCAGTGCAAACAGGACGACGGACAGTCGTAGCGTCGCCTCGATCCTCGCAGTCTTTGCGTAACCCCACATCACTAGAAGCTGTCATCCGGATCCGTCGAGCGCAAGGCCTCTGGCAGAGTCTTTGACGGATGCTCGGCTCGCTTCACGCGGCGCGCGCGGGTTCCGGGGGACGCTTCTCGGTCTTTCGCGGCTTCGGGACGAGACGGCGTGGCTCGGTGATGCGGCGGCGCTCGGGGCGGACGACTTCGTGGGGCTCGGGGCGCGCTGGCGCGGGATCGCGCTCGGCGGCGAGTGTCTCCTCGAGCATGCGGCGCGCGCGGAAGAGGCGGCTCATCACGGTGCCGACGGGCACGTCGAGGATCTCGGCCGCCTCGCGATACGAGTGATCGCGGAGATCGACGAGCTCGACGACGCTGCGGAATCGCTCGGGGAGACCGGTGAAGGCGGCGTACATCTTCTCCGAGACGCAGTTCACGCTCGGCGCAGTCGTCACGCGCGCGGTGAGCGTCGGGTCGCCGGTGTAGCGCTCGAGCGCGCGGCGCTCGCGCACGCGCCTTCGGCAGCGGGAGATGAAGACGCTCTGCAGGATCTGCTGCATCCAGGCGCGCAGGTTGGTGCCGCGCTGAAACGTCGACTCGAACCGGAGAGCGCGCACGACGGTCTCCTGCAGGAGATCCTCGGCGTCCGGACGCGAGCGGGTGAGGCGCAGGGCGCGGGCTTCGAGGGCCGGGAGAACCTCGGGGATCGACGCGCGCAGGCCCTTCGAAGCGACGTCGCTGCTGGACTCGGAGAGGTGCATGACCGTGGCTTCTTCGCAAGCCGCATGCCACGGCGGAAAGGCCGAAAAGGCCGCGTTTCAGCGTGTTCTTGCGCGTCCCGGGGGACGCGGGCGCGTGTCAAACTGGCAGCGAAGCCGGGGGCCTTGTCACCGCGGCAACGGCCCCGGGGACGCCATCCGCGAGCTCGTGCGCGAGAAGACCGCGATCGGCACCGTGCGCCCGCACCCACAGCTCGCCCGAGAGGCCGTGTAAGTACGCGGCCGTGCAGGCGGCGCGTGGCGCGTCGCCGAGCGCCGCGAGCTCCGCCCCGAGTACGCCGGAGAGGACATCGCCTGCGCCCGCGGTCGCCATCGCGGGGGTGCCCGACGGGTTGACGACGGTCAGCGCGCCGGGAGCGCCGACGAGCGTGCGCGCGCCCTTCAGGAGCACCGTGGCGCCCGATTCGCTCACCGCGCGCGACACGGCGCCGAACCGGTCCGCTTCCACGTCGCGCGTCGACACGCCGAGCAGCCGCCCCATCTCGCCGGGATGCGGGGTGAGCACGAGCCGTCCCTTCGCGGCGCGGAGCTCCGCGAGCCGTCCGGCGAAATGCGTCAGGGCGTCGGCGTCCACGACGACGGGGCCATCGAAATGGAGCGCCACGTGGTCGACCGCCTTCCGCGCGAGCGCGTCGTGACCGAAGCCGGGGCCGACGACGACGGCGGACGCGCCCTCCAGATGCGACGCGAGCGACTCCTCGACGCGCGACGGATCGATGCGCGCCGTCATCTCTTCCAGCACGCGCTGGTCGATGGCGTCCGCCGTTTCCGGAAACGTCGTGATGGTCACGAGACCCGCGCCGGCGCGCAGGGCGCCGCGCGCGACGAGCAGCGCCGCGCCCGTCTTGCCGGGAGAACCCGCGACGATCACGACGCGCCCGGAGGCGCCCTTGTGCGTCGCCGTGCCGCGCGGAACGAGCCACCCCGCGACGTCCGACGGCTCGAGCAGAAGCGCGCTTGCGCCGACGGCGCGGTGCAGCGCGTCCGGCACGCCGATGTCGACCACCGTGACGCGACCGGCCCGCTCCGCGCCGATGGACGTCGCGAGGCCGAGCTTCGAGAACGCGAACGTCACGGTGTCGCGAGCCCGGAGCACGGGCCCCAGGGCCTGCCCCGTGTTCGCGTCCATGCCGGAAGGGACGTCGAGCGCGACGAGGCGATCCCGCACGGCGTCCATCACCTCGACGAGCTTCGCGTTGAAGCCGGTGATAGCGCGATCGAGCCCGGTACCGAACAGCGCGTCGACGACGACATGCGCCGTGGACGTCTCCGCGCGCACTCTCTCCACGTCGAGCTCGCCGACGACGTCGACGGCGCCGCCCACGCCGACCCAGGCGTCATGGTTGGCGAGCGCGTCGCCCTTCAGCCGATCGCGCGTGCCCGCGAGGAAGACTCTTACGTCGTGGCCGCGCAAGGAGAGCCGCCGCGCGACGACGAAGCCGTCGCCGCCGTTGTTGCCCGGGCCCGCGACGATCACGACGCGGCCGGGCTTCTGCGAGAGGCGGCCCTCGATCACCTCCGCTGCGCCACGCCCTGCGTTCTCCATGAGCACGAGGCTCGGCACCTTGCAGACGTCGATCGCGTGGCGATCGAGCAGCCGGATCTGATCGCGGGAGAGGATTGGCTTCATCGACCCGCGCGGTTCGTTCTCGGGACCCGGAGACGGACCTACTGGTCGCTCGTGAATTCCCAGTCGTAGCCGAGCAGCTCGGCCTTCGGCGTCGGGAGTGACTCGCCGTTCGGGCCGTCGCGGCGCACCACGATGGTGTGACGAGTCGCGGTGTCCTCGCTCTCCCGCGCGACGACATTGATGACGTTCACGCCGGGGTTCAGCGCGACGTCGAGGCCGAAGGCGAGCTTCGTCGGCTCGTTGCTCTTCTTGTTCGACTGGTAGAAGACCTTGCGCGCGCCGACGAAGACGTAGGCGTCGAGCACCTGGTCCTGGTCGTGGGCCGTGCCCTCGATGCGAACGTGATCGTCGCGTGACGCGAGCTTGCCCGGCGCCACCTCGAGCAGGGGGGGCGAACGGCCGAGGATGGGCTCGAACGTCAGCTTGCCCTTGCGGCCGCCCGCGGGCGTGAGCCCGGGCGCCTCCACGAAGCCGAAGCGCGTGCCGCCGAGGGCGATCTTCGTGAAATCCCCATATTTTCCGAGCACGTCGACGATGGAGCCCTTCTTCACCTCGCCCACCACGCGCGCGGCGGCGAGCGGCTGCCCGCGCACCTTCACCGGGGCGTCTGCGGAGAGCGAATCGTGCGCGGCCTCGATGGACCAGCCGGTGCTGGCGACCGGGAGGCTCACCTTCTCGCTCGAGACGACGCCGAGATCGCGATCGGCCACGCTGAGCTCCACCTTCACGAGGTTGTCCTTCAACCCGTCGAGGACGTCGAAGGTGAAGGCCACCTGGCGCGAATCCCCTGGGTTCATGTTGGAGATGTCGAAGCGCCCGTTGTGCAGGAGGAGGCCGTCGCCCGTCAGGTTCCGCAGGTTCGCCTGGGTCTCGTACGAGCGCCCGGGGCCGACGTTCTTCACGGTGAGGTACATGGTGGCGCCCTCGCCGCGCGCGACCTGTCCATCGCCGTTGCCGGGGCGGTCGTCCACGACCTGATACGTGTACGCGAAGAGCGGCTGCGGCAGGCTCTTCAGCGTGGGGCGGAGCTCGGCGTCGCTGGGCGGCTCGCCTCCCTCCGCGCTGAAGCGCACCTTCACCACGTCCTGCCGCGTCACCGCGTTCATCGGCAGATGGCAGACGCGCTGTGCGTCGTTCGGGACGGGCGCGGACGAGCCGGCCTTGTGACCCTCGGCCTCGCACCAGCCGAGGGGCGTCTTCGCCGTGGCCGTCTTGCCGGGGTCGATGCGCCCGAAGAGCAGCTCCTTCTCGTCGTAGTAGCCGCTGTCGCTCTTCGTCACGGCGCGGAGCTGGTAGATGGGGAGCGTCGACTTGTTCGTCACCGACACGCGCAGCTGCATGGGCTGGCCGGCAGTGACGGTGTCGCCTGGGCGATCCGTCGTGAGACTCACCTCGTAGTCGGCTGCCTTCGGGCCGGTCTTGAGCCCCTTCGGCGGCGACTCCCAGTCGATGCCGAGCTTCTTCAGGTCCTCGGAGAGCGATGCCATCTCCGTCGTCTGAGTCTTCTCGACGAAGCCGCGCGCCGACTGCACCTCGTCCTGCCTCCTGCCCTGCGGCAGCTGTCCCACCAGATCGCGCGCGAAGCGCGTGGGGAAATCCAGGCGGAACTCGTCGTCGGTGTCGCCGCCGCGATCGAGCTGCTCGAGGCGCTCAGCGAGCGGGAAATTATAACGGAGCGTCATGTACGGCTGCTCGGGAGCGGCCGTGACGTTCGAGAGGCTCTTCATCAGGTCGCGCTCGCGCGGCCGATGCTCGGAGCGGAACAGGTCCATCTCGAGCGGATCTGCCGTCATGCGATCGAGCTCGATGTCGGGCGTGACGCCGACACCCTGGATCGAGACGTCGCCCGGCGTGAGATACTGCGCGATGGTGAGCTTCAGCGCGGCGCCGCCCGCGATACGCGGGAAGACGAGCTGCACGCTGCCCTTGCCGAAGGTCGTCTCACCGACGATGACGGAGCGATCCAGGTTCTTCAGCGCCCCCGCCACGATCTCGCTCGCGCTCGCGCTCGAGGCGTTCACGATGGTGACGATGGGGTAGGGCGGCTCGGTGCCGCGCCGCTGGGCGATCTTCTCGTCGCGCGGCTCGGTGCCGCCGACGGTCGCGACGATGACGCCGCGCTCCAGAAACCGATCGGCGACCTTCGCCGCCTGATCGAGCAGACCGCCTGGATTGTCACGCAGGTCGAGGACCAGGCCCTTCAACTTCTGCTTCTTCCCGAGGCCCTCGAGCGCCGAGTCCAGCTCGTCCGCGGTGCTCGCCTGGAACTGCTTGATGCGGACGTAGCCGATCCCCGGGGCGAGCGAGCGCGAGTCGACGGACTCGATGTTGATCTCTTCCCGCACCAGCTCGAACGGCTTGGCGTTCGCCCAGCCGCCGTCGCCGTCGCGATGCACCCAGATTGTGACCTTGCTCCCCGGCTTGCCGCGCAGGCGATCGACGGCGTCGTCGAGCGGCATGTTGAGCGTGGATTCGTTGTTGATCTTCGTGATTCGATCGAGCCGCTTGAGCCCGGAGCGACCGGCGGGCGTGCCGGGCATCGGCCGCATGATGGTGAGCATCTGATCGCGGATGGAGATGACGATGCCGAGCCCACCGAAGTGGCCCGACGTGGAGAGGTTCATCTCCTCGAACGCCTCCGGGCTCAGAAAGACGCTGTGTGGGTCGAGCGTGCGCAGCATCCCATTGCACGCCGCGTACTCCACCTCCCGCAGATCCACCTCGCTGTCCTTCAGATGGGATTGCAGGAACGCGAACACCTCGCGGAGCCGCGCTGACACGTCCCAGGGGCCCTGGACGTTGTCGACGCGGAACTCCCGCTCGTCGGCGTCGACCCGCACCTTCAGCGTCGGCGAGCGCTCGTCGTGCAGCACGATGACCTGCGCCACCTCTTGCTGGACCTGATCGAGCGCGGAGAGGAACATCTGCCGCGGCTTCACGCGGGCGGGGTCGACGTACTTCTTCCGGATGAGGTCGAGCGTCTCGTTCACGGCGGAGAGCCGCGTGAGGTCGTAGGCGGCCTTGTCGGCGCCGGGGGCGGTGACGGCGTGGGCCGCTCCGAGCCCCTTCCACAGGCCACCGGTGCCGAAGTGCAGTGCAAGGTTCGTCGCGAGCGCGAACACGCCCAGGACGAAAGCCGTGCGAATCAGGCGCTCGAGCAGTCGCATCGTCGGTGGATTATAGGTCGCTCGGGACAGAAGGACACGTCTACTCGGGGCCGATGCGGCCCGCGGCACCGACAGCGGCACCCCCGCCGGAGCTTCCCTTGCGCAGGGCCGGAGGCGACGCGGCTTCGCCCGCTCGCGGTTCGACGGGGTCCTTGACCTCGACGGGCTGAATCTTTTCGTCGCGCTGAATGGAGTAGCGAACCAGCGCCCTCAGCGCTTTGTTCCGCTCGACGTTCCCGAGAAGCAGCTTGACGTCCTCGTAGACCGAGGGATCGACCATCAGGGCGCCGATGGTCCCCTTCCCGGCCCGGATGCCCTCCATGATCTCCCGCGCGTCGGCGGTGATCTTGTTCAGGTCGCTGATGAGCTGCTGCGTCTGATCGTCGCCGTAGAGGACGCTCTTCGCGAGGCCGTTACCCTCGCGGACGGCCTTCAGAGTCGTGGCGAGCTCGCCCGCCGCGTGGCCGATCTGGTCGACGGCCTGGCTCGGGCCGTCGCCGTAGACGACGTCGTGTGCGAAGCCCGGGCCGTGGTTCACGCGCGACACGGTGGCCGAAACGCCACCGAGGATGCCGTCGAGCTCGCCCGAGGCGCGCTCCAGGTTCGCGACGCTGTTCGAGAGGCGGCGCGCCTCCGCCGGGTCGTGGAAGAGGCGGCCGATGTAGCCGTCCCCCTTGTCGACCGTCTTGAGAATGTGACTGATGGACTCGACCGTCGAGCGCAGATCCTCGCGCACGGCCGGATCGGCGAAGGTGTCGGTCGTCTTCTGAAGGTTCGACATCACGGTGTCGGCCTTCTCGGTGATCGTGGAGAGGCGATCGGTGATCTGCGACAGATCGGTGGGGGCCTCGCTGGGGATGGTCGAGCCCGCCTCGAGCGGCGCCTTGTCGGGGGCGCCGACCTTGATGACGACCATCTTGTCGCCGAGCAGACCTTTGTTGCCGATCGTCGCCGTGCTGTCGGCGCGAATGCGGCGCGCTTCCGCGCGCACGATGTCCATCGTCACGCGGAGACGGCTGTCCTTCGCGTCGTCCCCGTAGGCGACGGACTGGACCTGCCCGACGTCGATTCCCCCCATCCGCACAGGGGAGCCGCGGGTGAGCCCCTGGACGTCGTCGAAGACCACGTAGTACCGGTCTTTTTTGGCAAAGGCGCGCCGTTCGTCGCCAATCATGAACACGACGAGACCAGCCACGAGCAGCCCAGCTGCAACGAACGCACCGACCTTGACCTCACGGGACAGAGCCACGAGGGAAATCTATAGCACCGAAGCACCGGAAGGGACCGGCGGGCGCCCTTCCGATGTCACAATTCGGCCGAAGGGCGCGCGAAGGCGAGATGGTCGTTGCGGCTCACATGCCGAGCGCAACGGTCAACCTCGAACGGCCTGGCCAGCCCCGGCCGCGAGCGGCTACAAGTGATCGCCTGAGCCGGCGGAACGCGGTCTACTATTGGGCTTTTGTCGCGGCGCTCATGGCCTTCGGCCTCTACCTGAGGAGGGAAGCGCTGTGGGCTGGCTTCGTGGCGGACGACTACGCCCAGCTCGGGATGCTCGACGGCGACTATCCGGTGCCGCGCGCCCCCTACAACCTGTTCAGCTTCTCCGACGGAACGACGTCCGAGGGATTTCGTCTCATCCGGGCCGGCTTCTACCCGTGGTGGGCCGATCCCCAGGTACGCCTTTCGATGCTGCGCCCGCTGGCGAGCCTGATGATGGCGCTCGACCACCACCTGTTCGGCAGCGACGCGTTCCTGTTTCATCTCCACTCGGCGGCGTGGTGGTTCCTCATGCTGGGCGTCACTGCGGCCTTCTTCCGCAAGATGCTGCCGCCGGCGGTCGCGCTCATCGCGTTCGCGCTGCTCACCCTGGACGAGGCGCACGCCATCGCCCTCACCTGGATCTGCAACCGCGCCGCGTTCGTCTCGGTTGCGTTCACCGTCGCGGCCCTCTATCGCTACGTCGAGCATCGGCGTTCGGGGAAGAGCGGCGTCTCGTTCTCGGCCATCGCGCTCTGCGTCGTCGCGTTCGGCTTCGGCGAGTACTCGATCAGCCTACTCGCGTATCTCTTCGCTTTCGAGCTGATCGAGAGCAAGACCCCCTGGGTCGAGCGGCTGCGTGCGCTCGCGCCGATGGTCGCGCCGGCATTCCTTTTCCTCTGCGTGCGGAGCCTCGTCGGCGCGACCGTCCAGCGCTCGGGTGTCTACGTCGATCCCATCGGCGAGCCCGTGGCGTTCCTCAAGGCCGTCTTCGTCCGCGTGCCCGTGTTCATGGGCGATCTCGCGCTGGCTCTCCCGTCGGAGTACTGGACCTTCGGGATGCCGTGGTCGTTCGCGTGGGCGACGATCGGCTGGATACCGGTCCGCTGGGTGCACGATCCGGAGCCGTGGCGGATGGTGCAGTTCTGCATCGGTCTAGGCGCCACCGCCCTCGTCGCCATCGTCGCGCGCTACACGCTGCGCAAGCACGCGCCCCCGAACGTCGTCTGGCTCCTGGTCGGAAGCATCCTGTCGCTCGTCCCCGTTTGCGGTTCGTATCCCTCGAGCCGCCTCCTGCTCACCTCGCTGCTCGGGTTCACGCCGCTCGTCGCCGCGTTCATCGTCAAGGGCGTCGGGGTGCTACGCCGGGAGTTCCGCAAGCGCACCTTCTACGCGCTCGCTGCCGGCTCCGCGGCGGTCTTCGTGGGGACGTATCAGGTGGTGATGAGCATCTTCTGGCAGCGGCTCGCGCTCGTCGAGATGCTCGACGGTAGCCTCCGCGTCCGCGACGCCATCCTGCACATGAAGGTCGATGACGCCGCGTTCCCGAACCAGGATCTCGTCCTTCTGACGGCGCTGGAGGCCGACACGAGCATGTACCTGCCTCTCACGCGCCTGCGCTACGGCAAGACGCCGCCGCACTCCTGCCTCTATCTCTCCTACCTCATCGCGCCCTACGACCTGGAGCGCGTCGCCCCGAACGCCTTCACCATCCGCTTCAAGGGCACCGACGCCCTGCTCGGCACCGCCGCCGAGCAGCTCCTCCGGAGCCCGCACCACCCCTTCCACCGGAACGACGTCATCGACGTCGGGAGGTGGCGCATGACGGTGCTCGGCCTGTTCGAGGACAAACCGCAGTACCTTCGCGTCGAGTTCGACAGGCCCCTCGAGGACCCGTCTCTCCTCTTCATGGCGCTCGCTCCCGAAGGATACCGACGAGTGTACTTGCCGCCGGTCGGACAGAAGCTCGAGATCCTGCCCGCCGCCCTGCCGAAGCGCCCGGAGAGCTCCGCGGTCGGGCACTCGTCATGATCGCACCGAGCGGCCGCTGTCCCGGCTCCGTCGGCGCCGGCATCGGGCTCACGAGCCTCGCGCTGATGCACACGCAGATCGTGCTCACGCGCATCTTCTCCGTGGTCGTCTGGTATCACTTCGCGTTCTTCGCCATCTCCGTCGCGCTGCTCGGCCTTTCCGCTTCGGCCATCGTCGTTCACGCGCTGGGGGAGCGGCTCGGCGGTGACCGCACGCCGCGCGTCCTGTCCCTCGCCGCCACGGTGTTCGCCGCGAGCGTGCTCGTCCTCGGGGTGCTCGTGCTCCACGCCACGCCGGACTGGTTCGGCGCGGGGGTCGCCGCGTCCTTCACGACGTTCACGCCCAAGCTCGTCGCGGTCTTCTGCGCCACGATGACGCCGTTCTTTCTCGGCGGCTTCGCGGTGAGCCTCGCGCTCAGCCGCTGGGCGGAGGCGATTCACGAGAACTACGCCTACGACCTTTGCGGCGCCGCGCTCGCGTGCGCCATCGTGATCCCGGTGCTGGACGCCCTCGGCGGGCCGAAGGCGCTCATCGTCTCGGCGGCGTGCGCGTCGCTCGGCGCGCTGGCATTCGCCGCGGCGGACGTCCGGGCCGGTGGGCTCGCGCGTCGGCTCGCGCCGTGGGCGGTCGCCGGCGCACTGGTCGTCGGCTCCGGCGTGGCGGCCTCGGCGAACGGCGCCTTCGAGGTGCGCATCGCGAAGGGGCTCGATCTGCGGGCCATGGTGCCCGAGTACAGTCGCTGGAACTCCTTCTCGCTGGTCAGCGTGTTCCCCTCCTGGAACTTCCGCGGCTGGGGCACGAGCCCGAAGTACGCGGCGCCGATCCCGCAGCAGAAGGCTCTCGTCATCGACATGAACGCCTTCACGCCGCTGCTCGCGTTCGACGGCGATCTCGCGAAGGTCGAGTTCACGCGGTTCGACCTGAGCGCGCTCGCGTTCGTGCTGCATCCGGCGCTCGAGCGGACGTGCATCGTCGGGGCCGGCGGCGGCAAGGACGTCCTCGCGAGCCTCGCGGCGGGCGCGCGCCACGTCACCGCCGTCGAGGTGAACCCGCTCATCGCGACGGACGTGATGCAGGGCCAGTACAAGGGCTTCACCGGGTCGCTCTACGGCCGCTCGGACGTGGATCTCCACGTGGAGGACGGCCGCAGCTTCCTGCGCCGCTCGTCGGGGCGCTACGACGTCATCCTCATCAGCATGGTGGACACGTCGGCCGCCACCGCGGCGGGCGCGTACGCCCTCGCGGAGAACACGCTCTACACCGTGGACGCCTTCTCCGATTTCCTCGAGCACCTCGCGCCCGGCGGCATGCTCACGGTGTCGTCGGTGAGCCTGGAGGGCCTCGCCGTCGGGGCCCGGCTCTCGTCGGTGGCGCGCGCAGCGCTGAAGGCCAGGGGCATCGAGGCGTCGACCAGTGTCGCGGTCGTCCAGACGCCGTGGCTCACCGCGCCGCACGCGACGATGAACAACGTCGTCATCAAGCCCTCGGGGTTCTCGCCGGACGAGCGGCGGGCCGTCGAGCGCGCCACGGACGATCTCGGCTTCGGGATCGGCTACCTGCCGGGCCGCCCGACGCCGCCCGATGCGACGCCGGAGCAAGCGTGGATCGGCCGCATCCTCTCGGAGAAGGACGACCGGGCCCTCGCGAGGGAGCGCGACACCTGGCCTCTGGATGTCTCCCCCGTCGACGACGACCGCCCCTACTTCTTCTACCAGAACCGTTTTCGCGACGGCTATCACGCGCTGCTCTCCCCCGGGGACCCGCATCTCTTCGGCAACGGCCTCGCCGTGCTGCTCAAGGTGCTTCTTGCGTCCATCCTGATGGTCGCAGCGTGTATCCTGGCGCCGCTGCTCTGGATGCAGCGCCGGGCGGGCAGCGCGGGCGGGCACCGTGTCCTCCGCTGGGACCTGCCCTTCGTCGGATGCCTCGGCCTTGGCTACATGTTCATCGAGATCGGGCTCATCCAGCGGTTTCTGCCGTACCTGGGGACCCCGACTCACGCCCTCACCGCGGTGCTGCTGGTGATGCTGCTCTTCGGCGGCATCGGCGCGCGGATTTTCGGCCCGGCCGCCCCGGCCGTGAAGCAGCGGCTCTTCGTGGCGCTCGCCGCCTACGCTGCGCTGCTCGCCCTCGGGTTTCCTTATGTCGCTCACGCCACGGTCGGGTTGCCGCTCGGCGCGCGCGGGGTGATCGTCGCGCTGTTCCTGGCCCCGCTCGGCGCATTGATGGGCGTGCCCTTGCCGAGTGGCCTCTCCGCCGTGCGCGCACGCGACCCGAGCCGCGTGCCGTGGCTGTGGGGCGTCAACGGCGCGGCGTCCGTGCTGGGCTCGGTGCTCGCCACGCTGGGCTCGATGCACGCCGGGATCTCCGCGCTGCTCGCCGGAGGCGTCGCGCTGTACGTGTGCGTCGCGCTCCTCTGGCCGAAGCTCTCGCCGAGCCATGACAGCGCCGCCTGACAGCCACGCCGTTCGGCGCGAGGCCGCCGTCGCGGGGCGCGGCGCGCTCTCCGCCTCAGGAAAAGGGCGGGGCTTCTGGGTCGCCGCGGTGACGCTCGCCGCCGTTCACGTCTGCCTCGTGAATTACTTCATGCCCTTCCGGCGCGTGCTGTCGCACGTGCCGCTCACCGGCGACGACTACGACCTGCACATCGGGCAGGTCTACCGCGTCGTCACGGGCCTCGAAGGCTGGGGCAGGAGCTGGGTCTACGACGTGCAGCTCCTCGCCGGCCAGCCCGAGGGCACCATCCTGGATTCGGGCAGCAAGGGGTGGGAGCTCTTCACCTACGCGCTCCATCACTTCCTCGGCGTCGACCGAGCACTCGCGTTCAACCTCTTCGTGCTCCTCGTGATGCTCGCGGCGCCGAAGCTGCTGTATGCGGCGGCGCGCATGTTCGAGCTGCCACCCGCGGCGGCGCTCCTCGCCGCCGCGATGCTGACCACGCTGTGGTTCTTCGATTCGCACATTCACTGGCTCTGGTTCGTGGGGATGATCTCCTGGGCGGGCGCGGCGTGCCTGGCTCCGCTCACCATCGCGCTCTTCTACCGGCTCTTGACGACCGCTCGCTTCACGCTCGCCGTGCCGTGCGGGGCGTGTCTCGGCGTCGGGCTTCTCGTACATCCGTACACCTTCTTCGCGGTGGGTCCGCCCATGGTCGCGCTGTACGCGCGCGCGCTCCGGGCACTGCCGCGGCGCGGGCACCTCGCAGTGCTCGGCATCGCGTTCGCGGCGCTCGCCATGAACGCGTACTGGCTCCGGAACGCGGCGCTCCACTGGCACTACGTCCTCGACTCGGCGTTCTACGCGCAGGCCGGACCCCGTTTCCTGCTCTGCGACTTCTTCGACGTGCTGTGCAGCGGCGCGGACTCGGGCGTCATCGGAACGCGCACCGGCTTTCGATTCCTCTACCTGGCGCTCGGCGTCGCGGGGCTCGTGCACCTGTTCCGACAGCGCGACGCGCGCTTCTTGCCCCTCGTCGTCGGCCTCGCCGCGCTGTACTTCTGTGCGTATCTGGGTGGCGCGGTGCCCGGGCTGCAGCAGACGCAGCCGTACCGTCAGATCACGCCGGCCGCGTTCCTCACGACGCTTCCCGCAGCGGCGTTCGTCGCGTCCTTCTTCCGCGAAAGGCGCCTCGCGGGGCTCGGCCCGGGAACGACCGCGCTGCTATCCGTCCTCGGGTTCGCACTGCTGCAGCGCCTCGTCGCGGGTGACGTCCTCTACTTCCTGCCGCGGCTCATCCCGGAGCCGAAGAAGCTCCTCGACGGCTCGCCCTCCCCGCTCTCCAAGTACGGGTACTTCTGGGAATCGCCGATGCCCAGCCACGTGCACTACGGCGTGCCCCACGAGGCGTATCTCGAGCAGGGCATCCCCGGAGTCGTCGACTGGCTCGACCGGCACGTCCCCGAAGGCGCGCGTGTCCTTGCAGAGGGCGCCACGATGGGAGAGCGGCTGGCGTGGCAAGGACGCTTCGAGGTGATCGGCGGCTTCGTCGAGCGCAACGTCGCGCACGCTTACGCGAACTACTTTCGACAGTACAAGGGGCGTGTGCCGGAGGAGCAGGACCTCGCCCGCTATCTGCACGTCTTCGCCGTCGGATGGATCGTCAGCGACCGCCCGGAGTTCGCGAGCTACCCCGACGTCGTCGAGCACGTCGCCACCGTGGCCGGCTGGAACGTGTACCGCTCACGGGAGGCGATGAACCGTGTCCTTTCCGGCGGCGGCACCGCGAAGGCGACCGAGAACCTGATTACCATCAGCGGCAGCGACCCGGCCACGGACATCATCCTCTCCTATCACTGGCACGAGGCGCTGCGCTGCAGGCCGGACTGCACGATCGCGCTTGCGCCGGTCGACATCGATCGTGTCGGCATGGTCCGCGTCCCTGCGCCGCATCCTGCCGACCTCGAGATTTACAATTCCTACGAGATGCGCTGAGCAGAAACCCGCGCATTTGCGTCGCCGTGAATCGCATTTCGCACCGCTACTGCCGATTTCATCATAATCCGGAGCAAGCGGCGCCAATCGAGCATCAATGATGCGTGCGCGCCGGGCGGTACTCCGCTCGTCGGTGCGCAACGCGTCGCGGCGTGCGTTCCTTGCGAGGAGAGCGCTGGCCGTTTTCGTATCAGCAGCTTCAGCGAAACTCGCGCTTAGGGAGACGAATTCATGAAGACGGCAGTTCGGGTCGGTGGCGCTCTGTTCTTACTGGCTCTCGGGTCCGCGGCATTTCCCGTGGCCGGTTGCGGCAGCGACAGCGGCAGCAAGTCCACGTCTGGTACCGGCGGTAGTGGAGGAAGCACGGGCACTCCGGACGCCGGCCCCGCCACTGGTGCGGGCGGCATTCCCGCGGGTAGCGCGGCCTGCGGCAGCAAGGTCTGCACGCCGCCCGACAGTACCTTCACCGCCTGCTGCATCAGCGTCTTCCAGGGGCAGTGTGGCGT
>CAYUAW010000172.1:9020-14593 GCA_964442485.1 uncultured Polyangiaceae bacterium | reverse complement strand
GTTCCCCAGATCCCACCCTCCTCCTCGATCATCTTCTCGCACGCCCGGCGGATCTCCGCGTCGAAGCAGGAGATGGCGTCCTTCACGTAGAAGCAGGAAAACCAGCGATCGTACGCTTCTCTCAGGGTGGTGTGCACGCAGACATCCGCCGTCACTCCTGCGAAGACGAGCGTGTCGATGCCCCGCGCGCGCAGCAGCCGCTCGCAGTTCGTGCCGCAGAAGGCGCCGTAGCTCGCCTTGTCGACGACGAGCTCTCCCGGGATGGGCTTCAGTGCGTCGATGATGTCGTGGCCGTGCTCGCCACGAATCAAGAGGCGCCCCATGGGGCCCAGCGAGCCGATCTCGCTTCCGGCGTTGCGGCTCCGTGCGAGCTTCGCCGGGGAGCAATCGGAGAGATCCGGCGCGTAGCCCTCCCGCGTGTGCACGACGAGGTGCCCCGCGCGCCGCGCGCCGTCGAGCAGCCGGCGCGCGGGACCGATGATCGGCTTCACCCACTCGAGCCCCGCGAAACGGTCCGAGTAGCCCCCCTCGGCGCAGAAGTCGCGCTGGAAGTCGATCATCATCAGCGCGACGTTGCCCGGCGCGCTGCTCGGCGTTGCCGCGCTCATTTCAGGTAAGTGGCGTCGTAGAGCGTGCTCGTGTCGACGATGGTGTCGTTCACCTTGTGGTCCTTGAAGAACTTCGCGACGGCCTTCGTCGCCTCCGCGGCCGGGCCCGCCATCAGCTCGGCGTTCTTCGCGGCACCGTACAGGTTCACCTTGGGAAGCATCGCTTTCACCTCGTCCGGCTTCTGCTCGAGGACCTTGCCGGCGATGACCGCGGCCTCGTCGGGATGCGCCTGGACGAAGTCGTATCCCTTGTTCAGGCCCTTCAGGAACGCCTTCGTCTCGGCGCTCTTCTTCGCGACGCCCTTGGTGCTCACCGCCAGCACGTCCAGGATGAGGTTCGGCGTCTCCTTCGAGCTCCAGATGACGTGCCCTTTCTTCTCGCCGGCGACCTTCGTGATCCACGGCTCCCAGGTGACGGCGACGTCGATCTGACCGGCGGCGAACGCCGCACCCGCATCGTCGGGGTTCATGTTCACGAGCTGGATGTCCTTCTCGGTGAGCCCCGCCTTCTCGAGGGCCTTGTCGAGGAGGAGCTGATTGCACTGCCCGAGGGTCGCCGCGACCTTCTTCCCCTTGATGGCCTTGATGTCGGCGATCTCCTTCTTGGCGAGGATCGCGTCGGCGCCCGCCGACGTATCCGTCAGGTAGACGATCTTCATCTGACCAGGAGCCTTGTCGAGAATCGTGAGCACGGTGTCCGCGGTGGTGAGCACGGCGTCGAGATCACCGCTCAGGAGAGGCTTCAATCCGTCGCCCGGCGAGCTGAAGCTCTTGGTCTGGAGGTCGAGCCCTTCGTCCTTGAAGAACCCCTTCTCCTTCGCGACGAAGAACCCGATCGAGCCGATCCAGGCGTTGAAGCCGACCTTGTACGGTTTGAGCGGTGTGGCCGCCTCTGCGGGTCTCGCGAGGACGACCAGTGCCGCGGCCAGAAGGAACAGGGCTGCTTGGATCGGGAGGCTCTTCTTCATGGTGGGTTACTCTGAAGTGATGGGTTTACGAGCTTGTCGAGCAGGGCAGCGCGGCCTTCGTGCGACCGGGCTCCCGGGTGCAGCAGATGGAAGAGCTCCCGCTTGAGCTCGATGAACTCGGACGATAGCTTGAGCTCGGTGCGACGCTCCGCGCTCGCGCCGAAGGGGACGACGACGTCGCGGATGATTCGCCCGGGGCGCGACGAGAAGACGAGGACGCGGGTCGACAGGTAGATCGCCTCTTCCACGTCGTGGGTGACGAATAGCACCGTGGTGCGTTCGTGCGCGTGGAGCCGCAGCATGAGACCTTGCATCTCCTCGCGCGTCTGCGCGTCGAGAGCGCCGAACGGCTCGTCCATGAGCAGCACCTTCGGTCGATTGACGAGCGCACGAGCGATGGCGACCCGCTGCTTCATGCCGCCGCTGAGCTCGCGCGGGAAGGCGTCGTGAAAATCCCGGAGCCCCATGAGCTCGAGCAACGAACGCGCGCGGTCGAGCGCCTCCGCCGAGCCCCTGTCCTTCGGGCTCCGGTTCTTCGAGAGGCGCGTCGAGAACCGCGCATTTTCGAAGACGGTGAGCCAGGGAAAGAGCGTGTAGCTCTGGAAGACCATGCCGCGTTCCGGGCCCGGCCCCGTCACCTTCGCGCCGTCGAGCAACACGTCGCCGGAGGTCGCCTCATCGAGGCCGGCGATGAGCTGGAGCGCCGTCGATTTCCCGCAGCCCGACGGGCCGAGCAGTGTCACGAACGCGCCGCCGTCGACGCGGAACGACGTGGGCGACAGCGCGGGGATCGGGAGCTTCTGCCCGAAGTAAGTCTTTGCCAGCTGCCTGACCTCGAGCTTCATCGCTTTGCCGTCTCCGCCCAGTGAAAGAGCTTGCGGTTGATCCCGCGGAACACGATGTCGAGCCCGAGCCCGATGACGCCGAGAATCACCAGGTACACCCAGATCTTCGGCGTCTGCACGAAGCGGGAGAACTTCAGCACGCGATAGCCGAGCCCCTCGTTCGCGGCGACCAGCTCCGCGACGACCAAGTACGTCCATGCCCACCCGTTGCAGAGCCGCAGGGCATCGAACACTCCGGGCATCGCCGCGCGCCACATCACCAGGCGGATCACCTCGCGCCGGCGCGCCCCGAGCGTGTAGCTCACCTGCAGCAGCTCGTAGGGAACGCGGCGAGTCTCGTCGGCGACCATGAGCACGAGCTGGAAGAACGTGCCCACCCAGATGAGCATCACCTTCGACAGCTCGTCGATCCCGAAGAACACCATCAGGATGGGAATGAGCGCCGGCACGGGGATGTAGCGGACGAATTCGGTCAGCGGCTGCAGCAGCCCCTCGAGCGTCTTGAAGGAACCCATGGCGATGCCGACAGGGATCCCCGCGGCCGCGGCGAGCAAGAACCCCGCGGTGACGCGGATGAAGCTCGTCTTCACGTCGAGCCACAGGTAATCGTCCGCGAGCACGTCACGCATCGCTTCCCAGACCGCGGTTGGTGTCGGAACGAAGACGGGATTGACGAAGTCGCGGTGGCTGAGCCACGCCCACAGGCCGAGCAGGGTCACGAACCCGGTCGCCGCCAGCATCCGGTAGCGCCAGGCAGGAATGTCCCGTCGAAGCTCGAACCAGGGCGCGCGCCGTCGGTTCTCGGGTGGCGCGGGGTCCAGGGAGCCGTCGGCTGGCGCCGCTTCCGACGTCACCGAAATGTCATCCCGGGCGAGGAGCGCCATCTTCGAAGTTCCACCCAAGCGAGGTGCGCCGCAGCGCTCCCGGATTCGGAGCATCGCCTTCGGACGTTTCCGTCCCGTTGCGCCCAGCGATCCACGAGATGCGTCGGTTTGCCGCGCGCCTATCGGAGGGCCGGCGCCTGGGCTACTTCCCGGGCCATGGGTTTGCTCGTCGCCAGCGAGTGGTTTCGCCGCCAGACGTTCTCCGACGGGATCACCCTGCTGTCCGAGCTGCACGTCGACCCGTTCGCGCGCTGCAATATCTGGCACGTTCGCGGCCGCGCGCGAGATCTCTTGATCGACACGGGGCTCGGGGTCAGAAGCTTGCGCGAGGCCGCGGCAGACCTGCTCGAGCGTCCCGTCACGGCGGTGCTCACGCACAGTCACTACGATCACATCGGTGGCGCCCATGAGTTCCCCGACCGGATCGCACACGTGGACGAGCTCCATGAGCTCGCGGACCCGCGCGGATTTCGCGGCCTCACCGCGGAAGCCCTGGGCGACGATCTGGTCCGACGCTTGACCGCCGCGGGTTACGACGTGCCCACGAATTTTCTCACGGCCCTGCCCGCCGAGGGGTTCGACGTCGCGGACTACTCCGTCCGCAGCGCGCCGCTCTCCGGCACCGTGCGCGACGGTGACATCGTGGACCTCGGCGATCGTGCCTTCGAGGTGCTGCACTTGCCGGGACACTCACCGGGCAGCATCGCCCTCTGGGAGCGCGCGACGAGGACGCTCTTCTCGGGTGACGCCATCTATGACGGGCCGCTGCTCTCGGACCTTCCTGGCTCGAGTCTGCCGGACTACGTGCGCTCGCTCCGCCGCTTGCTCACCCTCGACGTTGCAGTCGTTCACGCCGGGCACGACCCGAGCTTCGGCGCGGAGCGTCTTCGCGCCATCGCCGAAGGTTATCTTCGACGCTGGGGGTGAGCCATTCGAGGGTCACGGTCGCGATGCTATTGCTGCCGTCACCGCGCGTCATTCTCGCGGCGAAGCGTCTCCATATCCGTGACAGGCGACACACTCGCTGCACTCTGGGTCGAGATGCCCCGAACGCCCGGCTGAACGTGAACGATCCGTCATCGTCAGCGTGAAGTCTCACGCGCGTGGATTTCGTCGGCGACGGTTCACTGCAAGGCGACTGAACACGCAGCTCGGTTACGTGGGTCCGCGCGAAAAGAAATCCCATTTCCCTCGATTGACGCCGACCACCGTTCGCATAGGAGACAAGAATCGGAGTTCTTCGGGTGCTCGCGCTCCCGAGAACTCCTCGGAGGAAATCATGTCGCGATTTCTCGTCTCCGGTCTCGCCGCGCTGATCGTCGGCGGCTGCGTCGATTGCGCGGACGGCGACCACTACGACTGCGTCGTGCGCTACGATCCTTACTACGGCTATTACAACGACTGTCACCTCGTTCGAAACCGATGCGAGGACCGGCATCCGCGAAGCTGCACGGGTGGCAATTGCTCGTGCCGCATGGACACCGATTGCGCGTCGGACGAGCTCTGCAGCGCGTGGGGGACCTGCGTGAGCACGCGGCCGTCCGCACCCGACTCCGGCAGTGCTCGGGGAGGCGGCGCGCGCACCGGCGCAGGCGGCGCCGCGGCACTGGACGCAGGGGCTCCTTCGGAGCCCGACGCGAGCGCGGGCGCGTCGGGAGGCGCCGGGAATGGCGGCGCGGCGTCGGCGAACGGCGGTGCGACGTCGTCATCGAGCGGCGGTGCGACGTCGTCGGCGAAGGGCGGTGCGACGACGTCGGCGAGCGGCGGTTCGACGTCGTCGGCGAAGGGCGGAGCCGGCGGAACGTCCAGCGCGGCCGGCGGGGTGTCCCCGAACGCGGGAGGCACCGGAGTCTCATCGGGCGGTGCGGCGGCGAGCTCGTCGGGTGGTGCCGCGGGCAGCTCCGGCGCCGGAAACGCCGCGACCGACCGCATCCATCGCCTAGACTTCGCTTGCACGCGGGACACTCAATGCGGGGCTGGCGAGTGCAGCGCTGGCCTCTGCTACATGGCGTGCGAGAGCGACACCGATTGCGGCACCGGCGACAGATGCTCCGTCGAGACCGGTCGACGCATCTGCATGCCAGACCCGAACCCTGCGGTCCGCTGCGACGAATCCGCCGTGTGCCGCCCGGAGCAGACCTGTGTCAACGGCTCCTGTCACGACCCCTGCAGCTCGGACGCGAACTGCGCGAACCTGGAGGACCGCTGCGACAATCACCTGTGCTTCCCCGATCGGCGTCCCATCGCGGAGTGCGTCCTCAATGTCGA
>CAYUAW010000172.1:0-8920 GCA_964442485.1 uncultured Polyangiaceae bacterium | reverse complement strand
ATCACCTGTGCTTCCCCGATCGGCGTCCCATCGCGGAGTGCGTCCTCAATGTCGAGTGCGCGGCAGACCTCGTCTGCCTCGACGGGCGGTGCGTGAAGTTCGGGGGCGACTGACGAGAGCACGTCACGTGCGGCGTGCTGCGTTCGCCGCTGGCGCCGTCGCTGCTATTGCCCAGGGATGCCGGGGAAGTCGCTGTACTTGATCGTGAAGTCGGGGAAGTCCGGGTCTATCGCGATCTTGAAATCGGGGAAGTCGTTTTCCATCTGCCACTGTCCGCAGTTGTCGGGGAAGTCCGTCAGCTCGACATCGAGGTCCTCGAAGGAGTCGACGATGTTGATGGTGAAGTCGGGGAAGCTGTCACCGAACTTCACCTTCCCGTGAAGCGGAATGCCGTTGAACGTGCAGTCGCACATGATGTTGCCGCACATCGCGGGCGCTCCGCCGGCTCCCGATCCCCCGCCGCCGGCAGCTCCGCCGCGACCGCCGGCTCCCGCATGATCGCCGTTTCCGGCAGTGCCGCCGCGGCTCTCGGCGTCGCCGCGCGAGCCATCGCTCGCGTCGAGGCCGCTGTCGCGCACCGCCGCCTTGCCTCCCGCGCCGGAGTCCGCGCCGCTCAGTGTCCCTCCCGAGCCGGTCGCGTCGAACCCGCCGTCGCGCAGGTGGCTCATGAATCCACCTGCCGAGCTCTTCGCGCCTCCGGCGCTCGACTTGCCGCCCGTCGATGAGCCACCCGCGCCCTCCGTGGGGCCCGAGTCGGCCCCGATGAAGGTGGTGTGGTCGCTGCACGCCGTCGCGACGACACACGTCGACAGAACCACCGCCCGCAAGAAAAAGCTTCCGTTCGTCACTGCGTTCCTCTCCATCGCTCGCTCGATTTCGGATTCTGTTCAGAAGCGGAGTGCCCGCGCAATGGGGATGAAGGCGCTCACCCCGCGCCCGTGCACGCCCCGGAAGGCAAAACCATCGTAACTTTTCGTCGAGCAGCAGGATCCGGAATCACTTCATCGCGATCCACGAAGCCCGGAGCGCCACGCCACGTCGACGCCGCTTCATCGTCGCTTCCTCACGCTCCAGCCTGACTGGAGGCGTCGATCGCGAATCGCGCTGCCGTCACGTGCACCGCGCTCGTGGTCAGCGTCCGAACGTTCCGAAGAGATCCCGCGCGGTCGTCCCGTCGCCCACGGCTCCCATGAAGTTCGGTGTGCCGTCCGCAGGGTCGCCGCCTGTGAGCGCCGCGCTGCTCGCTGCAGGGGTGTACGACGCACGCGTCGCGCCCAGGATCCTGGAGACCGTCACGCGCGACGCTTCGATGTCGTCGTCGCTCCACGGAAAGCAATCGCCGGAGAAGCCGAGGGGGCCGGGATTCACCTGCTCGTCGACGGGGCCTCCGACGTGCGCGTCGTGCTTGCCGAAGCCCGCATCGGCGCGCAGGGTGTGACCGGAGACCGCGACGGCGTAGTTGCGTGGTGGGTTCAGCGCGGGGTTGTAGAAGAGATTGTAGTCCGCGTAGCCGAGACGGACCGGCGGCGGGACGACGGATTCCGTGATGCCTGGCCGCACGGCGGCTGCCCCTCCGTCATTGCGGACGAAGGGGAAGTCGAAGACGAGATTGCTGCGGAAGCTGTCGAGCGAGCAGCCGTCGTCGATCGCGACGGCCGCGCCGGTGAGCATCATCGCGGCGCCGCCGGCGTGGAGGGTGTTGTTGTAGATCTCGATCCCCGCCGCGCGGTCGTTGACGAGGAAGATGCCGGCCTGGAGTTCCTGCTCGGGCGGGCGGCACATGAGAAACACGTTGTGGTGGATCTTCGTGTTCTCGAACGGCTGATAGACCCACGCGATGCTGCGGATGTCGAGGACCTCGTTGTAGCGAAGCTCGCCGCCGAAACCGCGGAACACCCACTCCCCGCCGCGGAACACGTTGTGCTCGGCCAGCGTGTCCGTCGTGGTGTAGGTGGCCTCCACGGCCGTCTCGTCGCCAGCGCCGTCGAGATAGAGCACGTGAACGTAGTTACCGCGGAGCACCAGGCCGCTCGCATCGAGAGAGATCCCTGCGCGGAGCCCCACCAGGATGTTGCTCTCGGAATCCTGGCTGCCACCGACGAGCCAGTTCGGCGAGCCGAAGGCGACGCTCGACCGATAGACGTGGTTCCCCTGGAACAGCTTGCTCGCCGTGCTCGACCCGGTCGCGCTGAACGCCGGGGTGGTGGTGTACGAGTAGGCGCCGAGCGTCACCGTCGAGTCGGAGAGGATGACGTTGTCGTTGAAGGTGGTCGTCGAGTCGCCGCTGTTGTCGACGTCGACCGCTCCGCTCTTGCTGAATGTGTTGCCTTCGATCGTCGTCACGCCGCTGCCCGACGAGCGTACGTCTATGGCCGGAGTCGTGGCTCCACCGAGGCCCTCGATGAGACAGCCGCGTATCGTCAGCCGCCCGACCCAGGTGTCGTCCGAACGGATGCTGTGGCCGTTACCGACGAGCCGGCAGGGGCCCGCGTCTTCTGCCGGCAGCGCGAGAGAGTCGTCACCGTGGAGGACGATGTCGCCCGTGAGCACGCGGGCGTTCGCGCCGCCGTCACCTGGTGCGGTCCCGACGCCGCCATCGCGCGATGCGGTCGTCGCGCCCCCGTCGCGCGCCACCGTGGAACGCCCGCGGGCGCCGCCGAGGTAATAGTCACCGCCGCAGGCGCCGACGACGCCGAATGTCGCCATCACGGCCCAGACTGGGCGCAGGCCGCGACGCCGCATCAGTGAAGTCTGCCGCCGGGCACGGGAATGATGCAAGCTCGGACCAGTCTTGAGGATCTGGGTCGGCGGGGCCACTGACCCCGCCTCCGCCGAGCTGCAAACTTGTCTCATCTGTCCACGAGTTCGTTCCTCAAGACATCCAGCTCTGTTTTTTTTGTCCTGGTCGCGTGGCTCGATCCGGTGAGTGCGCACGCCGACGAGCGCGTGCCCGTGGCGCTCGAGTATGTCGCGCCGCCGGGCTGCCCGGACGCGGAGGGCTTTCTCGCGGAGATCGCCGCGCGCACGTCGTTGCCGCGGCTCGCCGAGCCCGGTGAGCGAGCGACGGCGCTCGACGTCGTCGTCAGCTCGATCGAGGGGGGCTACAAGGGGTCGCTTGCGATCGAGACGGCGACGGGCGCCGCCGCGGCGCGCAACGTTTCTGCCGCCAGCTGCGAACAGGTCGTCTCGGCGCTCGCCTTGATGACGGCGCTGGCGCTCGATCCGAACGCGTCGACGGCGGCCGTGAAGAAGGAGCCGACGCCCGCGCCCGAGCCGGAACCCGCGCCTGCGAAGCCGACGCCCGTGACAGCGAGCCCTGCGCCTTCCACCGTGCGCAAGCGTCGCTGGCGCTTGCAGCTCGGTGGTGCCTTCGAAGTGCTCGCCGGCGTCGTGCCGTCGGCGTTCTTCCTGGGGCGTCCCTCGGTCGAGCTCGGAAACGCTGGTCAGGGACGGTGGAGCATGGCGTTCCGGCTCGGGGCGGGCTTCGGCAGCAGAACGATCACCGGCCGCTCCGGGGCCGCAGAATTTTCCCTGGTGTCGGGTCGGCTCGAGGGCTGTCCGCGCCTTCGTGCGTCGAAAGACGTGGACATCTCGGTGTGTGCTGCGCTCGACGCTGGAAGGCTGGAGGGGGCCGGTGTCGGTGTCACACCCGCCGAGCGGGTCGAGCGTCCCTGGGTCGCCCCCGGCGCCGTGCTGCGCCTAGAATACGAGATCACCCATCTTCTCGAGCTCGAAGCGGCAGGCGAGGGGTTCGTCCCCCTGGTGCGCGACCGGTTCTTCATCGGCTCCGGTGAAACCCTCGGCCGTGCCGCGGCCATCGTGGGCGGCGCGACCGTGGGGCTCGGAGTGCGATATCCGTGATCCGCGAGCCCGCTTCTCCCCATCACGCGTTGATGGACGCCCCCGAGCTCGCGATGGCCCGTGTGCCGGACGCGGGGGTCGCCCCCTTCGCGCGGGAGCGCGATGTCCGGATCACGGCGATTGTCCGCGCAGAGCACGACTTCATCTGGCGCCTGTTGCGACGCCTGGGTATCCCGGCGGCAAGCGTCGACGACGCGACTCAGCAGGTGTTCTGCGTCGCGGCGCGTCGTGTCGACGACATCAAGCCAGGGAGCGAGCGCTCGTTCCTGTTCGGTGCAGCCGTCCGCGTCGCTTCCGACCGCCGGCGAAGCCGCGAATTCAGGGATCCGCCGGTCGAGCAGGCGGGGGAAGAGATGGACCCCGCCCCGAATCCCGAGGAGCTCGCCGAGACGCGCCAGCGACGCGTCATCTTGCAGGAGATCCTGGAGTCGATGCCCATGGAGCTGCGTGCCGTGATCATCCTGTTCGAGCTCGAGCAGATGACCAAGCTCGAGGTCAGCGAGCTGCTCGGGATCCCGGTGGGCACCGCCGTGTCGCGGCTCCGGCGGGCGCGCGAGGAATTCAAGGCGTGCGCAAGGCGGCACACCCGGGGCGTGACGAAAGCAAGACCATGACGGATCTCTCCGAAGACGGGTTGCCGGAATGGACGGGCGAGGAGCTCGCGCTCCTGCGCTCCGCCGACGACGACAGACCGCCCGGGCGGTCGCTCCCGGCAACGCTCACCGCAGCGGGAGTCGGCGGCGCACTCGCTTCGGGCGCGGCAGCCGCGAAGGGCGCCTCGGTCGCTGCCGGCGTGGGCTCGGCGACGGCGAAGTGGACGACGTTTCTCGCCGCGTCGAAGTGGGTCGGTGTCGTCATGCTCGGCGGCACGCTGGTCACCGGGACGGTCGTTCTCTCGCGACGGGCCCAGCAGCGAGAACGGGCCGAGCACCGAGAATCGAGTGCGGTGACGACGAAGGCGGAGCCACGCGGCACTTCGCATGAGGCGCTCATCGCGACGCCAGCGCCCGAGCCGGCGGCGAGCGGCGCCGTCGATACCGAGTCGCGCGAAGGGCCGCCCGCGAGCTCCGTGAACCCTTCGAACCTCCCGGGGCGACGAGCTACGCCTCGCTCGCAGCCGGACATCTCGCTCGAGATCGCCGCGCTCGACGACGCACGCGCGGCGCTCCGTGGAGGGCGATCTTCGGAGGCTCTCGCGGCGCTCGACCGATACGGCGCGGAGTTCGGGAAGAACGGCAGCCTGCGCGTCGAGGCCACCGTGCTTCGAGTGGACGCGCTGCTCCGGAGTGGCCAGCGCGACCGCGCGACGGCCCTCGCCGACGCGTTCCTGACGCGAAACCCGAAGAGTCCCTACGCCGCGCGCCTCCGCGCGCTCATGGCCGACGGCGCGCCGCGTTGACCGCGTGCGTCCGGGGTCGAGAAACTCTGATCCCGGAGGCTAGCATTCCCCATCACTGAGGGTGGCCGAACCCGGGATCGACAAGAGGCGGCGCTGGTCATCTTCAATATTGATGTCCTGCCTTCAGGCTGGAGCGCTGCTCGTGTGCGCCGCTCCCGGCGCTCGTGCCGCTCCGGGGTTCACCGTCGTCACGGGAGCGAGCGGCATTCAGGGGCTGAGAGACGGCAAGTCGTCGGACTGGTGGCTCAGTGGTACGACCTTCGTCGACCTCGACCACGACGGCGATCTCGACCTGTTCCTCGCCGATCACCACGGTGAGGGGCTCGCCGCGCTGAACGACGGCAAGGGGAAATTCACGCTGGCCGGCGGCAGCTACCCGACGAGCGAGGTGCACCAGTGCCTCGACGTGAACGAGGACGGAAAGGTCGACGCCGACCTGACGTACGAGGACGGGGGCGCCAAGTGGTGGTTGAACGAGACGGCCACCGGCAGCAGCATGCTGAAGCTCGTCGACGCGGGCGACGGCGACACGCGGGGCGGAAACGAGTCGCGCTCCGAGGCGATGGTCGACCTGAATCGAGACGGCAAGCTCGACTGGGTTCGCGGCGCCCAGGGCCAGAACTTCAAGGTCGACTACGGCGACGGCAAGGGCAACTTCGCCGCCGACAGCCTGCTCATCTCACAGCCGATGGGCGACGCGCTCGATGCGGGGATGATCTTCGCCGATCTCGACGGTGACGGCGACGAGGACATGATCGTCAACTGGGGCGGATATTCCTCGCCAGGCGGCGACGACTACGGGCGCGTTCGCGTCCTCATCAACGACGGCAAGATGAACCTGGTGGAGAAGACCGCCGCGCTCGGTCTTCCCACGGATCATCTGGCGATCCTCGGCGCGGGAGACGTGGATCAGGACGGCGACGTCGATCTCATAGGCCTCGACGATCGCAAGTTCCCAGAGGTCGTCTACGTCAACGACGGGCACGGAGCGTTCACGCTGCTGTCCGGCGCCGTCACCGGCGTCAGCGGCTCGGCCGAATACGCGCTCTGGGGTCTCGCCACCGTGACCGACCTCGACAACGACGGCATCGCGGACATTCTCATCGACGGCAGGTACTTCTTTCACGTCCTCCGTGGCACCGGCAGTGGTCACTTCGCATACCAGAACGATACCTGGGGCAACATTTCCCACACCGCCGAGGCGAGTGTCGACGGCGGCTTCGCGTTCGGCGACCTCGACGCAGACGGCGATCTGGATCTCATCGCCTTCACGTCCGGCGATCCCGATCGGCAGGTGGCCCTCTACCGCAACGATCTGCCCACGCAGCACTGGCTGAACGTGCGCCCCGTCGGCCTGGCCGGGAACCGGTCGGGGATCAGCTCGAAGATCCGAGTCTACGAGTCCGGCACCGATCGGCTGCTCTGGTTCGAAGAGGCGCTCCAGTACTCCAAGCAGGCTCAGCAGAACTATTACGCCTTCGACGCCCTGGAACGTCACTTCGGTCTCGGTGGTCGAGACCAGGTCGACGTCACCGTGACGTTCTATCCGTCGGGCACCGTCGTTCGAAAGAATGGCATCGCCGCCGATAGCACCGTTGTCATCGGAGAAGACGGCACGAACGGCATCGTCGTGCCGCCGTCACACCCCGAGGCCGACGCCGGTGCGCCCGATGCATCGTCGTCGCCCGGTGGGGCCGGACAGGGCGGCGCGTCGCAGGGTGGGGGAGCGCAGGGCGGCGCATCGCAAGGTGGCACGTCGCAGGGCGGCGCCTCGGGCGCGTCCGCAGGGACGTCGTCTCAGAGCGGCATGTCCGGGGACACGGCTTCCGCGGGAGGCGCGTCGTTACACGACGGCGGCGCCGAGGCGAACCCGGTGAGCTCCGCGAGCTGCAGCTGTCGGATCGGCACGGCCGAAGACAGGAGTGCAGGCGACGCGAGGATCGGCTGGGCGCTCGTGCTCGGGGCACTTGCCGGAGCGCGGCGACGACGTCACGCGGGATGAGACGCGAGCGGGTTCATCCCGGAGCCGCAACGCGCTCACTCTTGCGGCGTCCGGCGATGCGACGGAGCGGCGCGCCGCGGAAGCATCCGAAGGAGCAGGCCATCCTGGAGCCCGTGCGCCACTCCGCTCCGCCCGGCAACAGGAACAGAAGCGCCATGCTGCGCGTCGTTCGCTCCGAATCAGCGACCTGGGGCAACCCGCCGGCGAGCGCGAAGCGACCGATCACGGGAAACTCGCCCGGGCCGGAACACGGTGGCTCTCGAGAGCCGCACGCCCTGGCCGTTCGATTCGAAGTAACCGCTGACGCCGACGCCCTTCGCGTGGTTGCGCCGGAAGCCCGCATGCCGTCCGTTGACGCTCTCGAGCTCATCCACGACGCGAGCCGGTGTCAGCGCACGAGGTGAGAGCCACCCACCCGTGAAGAGGAACAGGGCTCCCGTGCCGACCACGGTCACGCCGACGAACGAGAGACGCGAGAGCCGGCCCGCCAGGCCACCAGGTGGCGGCGGAAGCTCCGAGGGGGATGTGTCTTGCATGGGAGGCGAACAGGGATTGGTCAGCGCGACCAAAGATTGAGCGAACACCGTCGGCGACAGGTCGCGAGCCGCGCTCGCCTCGGGTGCGCCGGCCTTCGGAGTCGACCGTCAACAATGGTGAACCGTGCGGTGCAACCGGGGTGCCACTCACGGTCCACCCGGAGGCGCGTCGCGTTGCCGCAGGGGCCGCGGTCCGATGGCACGCCTGGTGCTCTGTCCCGCTCGCAACCCATCGAGGAGGATTTCATGAAAGCCATTGCCGCAGGAGTCACTCGCACCTTCAAGGCTTCGACGGTCGTCTCAGTGCTTGTCGCCTTGCTCGCGGCAGCTGCGATCATTCTGCCGTCACACGTCTTCGCGGAGGAAGCGCCGTCGAGACAGCCGACCGTGGTTCTGGTTCACGGCGCATTCGCCGAATCCTCGAGCTGGAACGGCGTCATTACGAGGCTGCTAGCCAAGGGATACCCGGTCATTGCCGTGGCGAACCCGCTGCGCGGCGTGAAGAGCGACGCAGATTACGTCGGGAGTGTGATCGACTCGGTGCACGGCTCCGTGGTGCTCGTCGGCCACTCCTACGGCGGCAACGTCATCAGCAATGCGGCGACGGGGCGGAAGAGCGTGAAGGCCCTGGTCTTCGTATCGGGCGTGGCGCCCGATGTTGGCGAGAGCGCTTCGTCGCTCGTGGCGAAGTTCCCCGGTAGCACGCTCGGAGGAACGCTGGCGCCGCCCGTCCTCTTGCCCGGCGGCGGCAAGGATATCTACATCCTGCAGGACAAGTACCACGCTCAGTTCGCCGCAGACGTCTCCGACACTGATTCCCAGTGGATGGCCGCCACGCAGGGCCCCATCACCGATGCTGCGCTGAACGAGCCCTCTGGCGTGCCAGCGTGGAAGACCGTCCCTTCGTGGTTCCTCTACGGCAGCCTCGACAAGAACATCCCGCCCGCCGTGCACGCGTTCATGGCCCAGCGAGCGCATGCGCGGAAAGCGGTCGAGGTCAAGGGCGCATCGCACGTCGTGATGATCTCTCATCCGGATGCGCTGGTGAAACTGATCGACGAAGCGGCGGCGGCGACGACGAGATAGCCGACCCTCACATCACCTGTACGTCGGCGCCGCTGC
>CAYUAW010000171.1:0-14725 GCA_964442485.1 uncultured Polyangiaceae bacterium | reverse complement strand
TAGAGTGCGACCTTCACACGGTCGAAGTCGCAGGTTCGATCCCTGCTGCGCCCACCAGGAATATCCCCGGTTTCGTTCGCAGGCTCCGGGAGTTCAGGCAGCGACGCTGCCCAATCTGCATCGAGCAAGGGGACGGCCGCCTCGGGCATCGACTTCAAGGTGATGTCGTTCAGGTAGCGCCGGTGGACCTTCGCGTCCGAGTGCCCCGTGAGCACCATGGCCGTCTGCTCGTTCACGCCGACCCGGGCCAGGGCCGTCGCGTAGGCCCTCCTGCAGCTGTGGAAGTCCGCCTTCAGCGTCGTCGCCGTCTCGTGGTGGAGCTCGTGGCGGGTGACGCCTGCCTTCTTCAGGGCGCGCCTGAGCCGAGCCGCGAAGACGTTCGACGCCTTCTTGGCCTGACCGACGCGCGGGCCCCTGCGGACCGGGAAGAGCGGGCCAACCGTCGGTGAGCCGTTCCTCTTCCACCACGCGGTGATGAACGGGCGAACCGGCTCCGGAACCTCGAGCGGCTGTGCGCGCCTGTTCTTCTTCCGCGTCTTGCGCCGGACGAAGGTGCACGTCGTGAAGTTCGGGTCGAAGTTCTCCCAGGTCATCGCGGTCAAGTCCCCTGCCCTCATACCGCCGATGGTGCGCGCCATGAGTGCCATCAGCTTCACCTCGTGGTCCGCGTCCGCGCACTGCATGAGCATCCCGAACTCTTGGTCCGTGAGGATGCTCCGTGCCTTCTCGGGGCGCTCGTCGGCCACATCGGGCAGCTTCACGCGCTTCACCGGGTTATCGGGAATGATCTCGTCACGCCACGCCGAGTCGAAGAGCCGCAGCACGGTGTCGCGGATGTGAGTCAGCGTCGCGCGCGAGTACCGGTTGCTCCGCGGGCCGGCGATGCGGCCCTCGGCGACGGCGTCGAGCACGTCGCGAACGTGCTGCGCCTTGATGGCGCCGAGCGGCATCATCCCGATCTCCGGCTTCCAGATCCGTTCCCAGTGCCGGTGCTCGTACTCGTGCGACCTGAGCCCCTTCGCTTCGCGGCCGGCGAGCCACACCGTGGCGTACTCCGTCACCGTCTCCTCGCGCTTCGCCGCTGCCGGGTCCTCCCCCGCCATCAGCCGCGCCATCTTGCGCCGCGCCACGGCCTTGTTCTCGGTGCCGAGCGGACGCGAGACGCGCACCTCCTCGCCATCGACGACCGTCCAGAACCGCGCGTACCACCCTGACTTGCGCCAGATGAGCTGGCCAGTGCGCTTGCGTCCGCCGGCGTGCTTCGTGTCGTTCATGATGTAGTCCTTCAGCGGAAAACCCCCGAGGCCGAAGCCCCGGGGGACCGTGTTCACGTCTTCTCGCCCTCGTTCGCCGGTTCGCCTTCTGAGAGCGCCACGACGCAGAGCTTCTGTCGAAGCGAGTCGTACGACTCAGCAATCGCGAGCCGGACCGCGTCTTCCTGGGCGCGTTCGTGCTCGATGAGAAGCTCGTTGATCCGCTTCCAGGTTGCGGCGCGTTGGGCGGCGTTCACCGCGGCCTCGCCTTCGAGGCGAGCGCCGAGACCATGCCCCTGATGTCGATGGATCCGTCCGCCTCGATGCCGTCGCTGGCGGGCTCGTCGTCGTCGCCCGTAGTATGGGTTTCGTTGGCGGTGGAAGGCTCGTCGTCGTCAGTTCTCCCCGCCGTGGGGCGAACTCCGGAACCGTTGGCGTTTTCGAGCGCAGTGATGGCGAGCTCCACGTCCAGCAAGGCGTTGAGCAGGTGTACCGCCGCTTCGCTCTCAGGCTCCGGGCTCCACGCCAGGATGGTCTCGTGGCGGGCGTTCCGAAGGCCGACGAGCATGCTCTCGGTGTCGAGGCGGTTCATGATTGCACCTCCGCACCCTTCGGCTCTTCGGGCAGCTCGCCACCGAACTGCGTCAGCGCGTCCCGAATCAGCTCCAGGTCGACGAGCGCACGGAGGAGATGCTCTGCCAGTGCGTGGGAATCGTCACGCTCTGACCACGCAAAGGTGACGTGCGCTCGCGCCGTCTCGAGGTTGTCGACGGCCTGGTTGTAGTAGGAGCGCTTCACGATGACACCTCGCCCGTCTGCATGCGCCGTGCGATCTCGACGGCAATCCTGCTGCGCCACTCGAGACGCATCATCGCGCGGTCGATGATCTCGGTGCGGTCGAGCTGGCCGTCCGTCGCGCTGTAGAGCTCCGCGTCGTCGGCGACGCTGTGCAGCACGTTGGCCATGAAGTCCGCGCCCGGGTCCTTGAACTTCGCGGGTACGTCCGGAGCTTCGAACATGGCGTGGATGAGCGTCAGGAGCGGCGCCTTCCTGTTGACCTCGCCGAGGTCGAACGGGAGCACCTCGGGCTTCTCGGCTTCGGCGGGCGGGATCGTCGGGATTGCCGGCGTGGCGGGCTGCTCCGTGCTCAACACGGATCGAGCCTTTTTCGGCTGTACATCACTTGAAGTGATGCGCTTCGATTTCACCCCACCGTGGCGTGAACTGCGTTTTCCTTGTACTTTTCGGGTCGTCATGACGGGTTACTCCGTTGTGGCCAGGGTCCCGGCTGGTGCAAACAGCGCGGGACCCACTTGTTGGGGTTACTTCTTCGGCTTGGGCCGTGCGCGCCTCGCTGGCTCCGCGCCGTAGCGGCTCTCGTGTTCGCGACGGACAAGCTGGCGCACGAACGCCGACATCGGAAGCCCGGTGTCGTCGGCTAGGCGCGACAGCATATCCATCTCGGTTGGCGAGATCCGCAGGGTGAGAAGCTTGCTGAGTTGCTCTCGGACCATGTACTTTTCTTGTATAGACAATCGCATCGGTCGGCGCCACTCCCTTTTTGCGGAGGCTCGCAAGTGCGCGGAAAGATTCCATCCCGAGCCGACGGCCGACGTGGACCGAGTTGCCCGAAGATGTGACTACGCGCTCGATTTCGAGTGACGGTCGCCGGCGCGACGTGGAGGATGGCCGGTTTAGGTCGCTCCTTCGGCGACCGAGGGAGCACAGCTCGTGGGCGTCTACGGCGATCATCTCAAAGGGCATCTCGTCTTTCACCTCCTGACCGAATGGGGCGAGGCCATTGACGCTGCCAGGGAGCGCGACGATGTGCCGGCGGAGGACGTTGAGAGTCTCGAGCGCATGCGCACCGTATTGACGTTCTTCGGCAAACGTCTCGATCGCGCGGATTCGTACCTGCTGCGCGCGCGTTTCGCAGAGCAATTCGTCAATCCGCTCACGGTAGTCCGTGATCGTGTCCGCTCCTACGCGGCCGAAGGCAAGCCGGACTATCTGAAAGAGGCCAACGACACGGTCGACGGCGTGTTCGACGCACTCGCGACCTTCCCCATTCCGCTCGCGCCCGAGGACATCAAAGGTTTGCGTGAGGCCGCCGACGCATACCGCGGCGCAATGTCGCAGGGCTTGCAGAAGCTTCAGGAACAAGCTGCTGCTCGAACGACCGAGCTCGCCGCGCTCGCCACGGAAATCAACGGGCTGAAAAAGGCCGTGGCTGATGAGCTGCAGCGGACGGCGGCCATTGGAACCGAGCAGCAGGGAAACTTCGTAACAGCTCAAACTGCGCGGGAGCAAGCGCACGAAACGGAGCAAGCAGCATGGAAGCAACGTTCGGATACGCTGATCACCGGGTTGCAGGAGTCGTTTTCGCAAGCGCAGGAAGCGAGAAATCAGACCCACAACGCGGCTGAGCAAGAGCGTCAGAAACGATTCGATGCGCTGCTCGCGGACCAGACCACGACGCTCGCGGATAGGAAGATTGAGTTCGAGCGTGAGGATGCTGATCTCGTCAAGGGCAACGCGGAAGCGATGGAGTCGTTGCGTTACGCCTACGAGCGTCAAGGGAAGAACATCCTGGATGAAATCCGTAACCACAAAGTGAACGTTGAAAAGCTCGTCGGCGTCATTGGCGAGCTGGGCGTGACGTCTGGACACAAAAAGCAGGCCGATAGCGCTCGTAGGCAAGTATGGGTCTGGCAAACCATCACCGTCGGTGCGTTGGGATTCTTCATCTACTTCGCGTACGAGGCGGCGGCCGCGGCCCAGAAAACATCGCAAGCGCAACCGCCTATGGTTACGACCGCGCAGGCTCCGAATGCTCAGGCTCCGACCGCAGTCAGCGAGCAGCGCTTCAACTGGAGCGCCCTGGCGGGGCGCATCTACTTTTCTCTCGCGACCGGCCTGCTTGCAGCCTTCGGGGCTAGCCAGGTTGCTCGATATCAACAGGTCGAGAGTCGAAACCGAAAGCTTGAGCTCGATCTGCAAGCTCTCGGCCCTTTCCTCGAGTCGTTGCCCGACGAAAAGCGAGTCGAGCTCCGAGAGAAAATCGCGGATCGCTCGTTTGGACGTGATGACACTCAGGTCATCGCCGCAGGTCCAACGAATCTCGGCGACCTCCTGAGCGCCAAGCAGGCGGAGCAGATGATCGAGCTGCTGACCAAGTTCCTCGATGCCGCAAGGAAGGCGAAGGAATGACCCGCTCACCCGACCATCCCGCCCTCCGGAACCGGCTGCACCACGGCCCGCCCCTCGTCCCAGAGCGTGCTCACGCGGGCGAGGACGGCCTCCTTCGCGCACCATTTCGCCAGCGCCCAATCGCCGCGCATCACGCCTTCCACGACGCCGACGACGTAGACCGCAGCGGGCGTGCCACTGCCGGGGAGGCGTTCAGCGGCCATCGGCGGCCTTCATTGCGACGAGCTGGTCGGCCGCCGTCGCGAACGTGCTCGTGGTGCCGATGAGATTGCAGCAACCGAGCGCTGAATCTCGGCATCGGTGAACAGTCACGAGCTGCCCGGCAGTAATGGCGCGACGAAGTGCGACTTCTGGATCGTCGTGGGGCTCTCCTATGGTCATCCCGCAGCGGGCGCACAAATACGCGAGGCCTTTCACCGCCGCCTCTTCGGAAGCCGCACCTCGTGCACCTCGATCCGTTGTACGGAATTCCGTACTCTCTCGGCCGCCGCCGGCCTCTTCAGCGCCTCGAACCAGCCCGCAACCGCCGGCCCCGCGTGGCGCACCGTGACGGGCTCGAGCGCCGGCCCGTCCGATGGGAGAGCCACGACGGGCGCGACGGGAACGCGAATCAACATCATTTGCTGTGCTCCTTGTAGGCGCTGAAGTCCACCCACCCGGACGACGTGGGGAACGGGAGCGTGTCGGCGTGATGCTGCAGCTCACGGGCTCGGTCGGGTTGCTCGCCGCGCTCCGTCAACAGATTGGCGAGCCACCGCGGTGCCTCGGCGCGCTCGGGGCATACGGCCATCGCGCGATCGAACACCGCGACAACGCTCTCCGTGGCATGGCCGATTGCGCGCATGAGATCGGCGCTTTGGCACAGGCAGGCGTAGGCGAGATCCGGACCCGGCTCGAGCGCAAGTACGCGATCGAAGGCGCGGAGCGCAGCCGGGTAGTTCTCGAGCGCAGCCGGGTAGTCCTCGAGCGAAACCTCCGCCGTCGCGAGGTGATACCAGGCCATCTGGTTGGTCGGATCTTCGGTCGTCTCGGCGACGCTCAGCTCGTAGTAGTGTCTGCTTTTCGCCTCGTCATTCTGGCTCGCGCGACCGTCTCTGGTGCATCGCACGCGGTACTCTCCGAGCCTCTCGGCCCAAACTCCGTCGGGTGGCAACTGCTCGTGTACCTTGCCGCGCCACCGCGCAGGCGCAGAGAGTCGCGAGAATGCGATACGGAAGTACGGGAGCTCGGCGACGTTTTCGAAGGCGTAGAAGTCGCGGTCGAGCCTCGATATGGGCGACAGCACTACGCGACCGCCGCTCATCCGAAGGACGCGAGGTTCGAGAAAATCGTCGGCATCGACGCCGACCAAGGCGTAGTCGCAACCCGTCTCCCGAGCAGCATCGAGCGCCGCGTTTCGCGCATCGGCGAAGCCGCTCCACTCAATCGGGATGATCTCGCCTGGAATGCCCTCGAGCACGCGCAGGATCGTTGCTCGAACCTCGTCGGAGCATCCGCTGTCCGCGATGCGCCACGCGCGGATGAACGGGCGGACGCTCACCAGGCATCGTTCGACGACGGCCGGGTCGTCCTCCTTCATGATGGCGCTGAGGCAGATCGTCTGCGGCCCGCTGAGCGAGCCAGGTGCGGCGTCCGCGAGCTTCGGCGTTCTGCTTTGCTCGAGCGATCGTGGCGTGCTGCTTCTTCGCTGCTCGGGCCTGCATGCGCGATTGAGCTCGGGCCTCGCGCCGGTTTCTCGGGAGCGACGTGCTGGCGGAAGTGTTCATGACCCCACGCTGAAGGCCAGCTCTGCCTTCGCGTCGATCTTCTCGGCGCCGCGCTGAATCGCCGCCTCGAGCCTGGCGAGTGCGAGCTTCCGCGCATGAACGAATCCGGAATCACCGAACGCCGTGCCGAGTGCGCCGCCGTATTCGTTGTACCAGGTCCACGCAAACGGGGTGCGCTCCGAGCGCGTGTCCGTCTTGTCTAGCGCGCCGTCGTAGTACCCGATGCGCGCCGTGCGGCTCCACGCGGGGCGACCCGTCGGGATTGTCGTGATGCTGGCTGAATTATTAGACATCTCAATTCACTTCTGGCCATTGTGGCCGGTTGCGCGCTTCCCCTTAGGAGGTCGCAGCTTGTTGCGGCAGACGTAGTGCGTAATGCGGGTCGAGATCACGGTTGCGATCTGACCCTGGCGAATCTCCAGCTGGCACGCCTGGCATATTTGGGGAGTTTTGCTGTTCATGTGACTCCTAATTAGACACTCGCCGCCCCGCCACGATTCTAAGCTCACCTTTCGGGAACTCCTGATTTCGTGGACGGGACGGCTCGTGAATGCGCTCGGTCGCGACGGTGCGAAGGGTGAAACGACCTTCGCATCGTCGAGCACGCGCGAGTTTGCGTGCTGCTCCGGAGCAGGAGCGGTCGACCTCAAGATTTGCGGCCACGCCGCTCGACCGCAGGGAATGTGCATGCGATCGAACGGCTGGCCACGGCGCTTGGCTCGCAGGGGTGCAACCCCGCCGCGCGGGCGACGATCCGCGCGGGCGCTGAAGGCACACAGTCGCGCCTGAGCCAAAATCTTTCATTCGGCGGCCATTGCCTCGTCAGTGGCCACCGGAGTGGACAGGAGCAGCGACTCGACCGTCACAGGAGCAACCTCGACGGGCTGCAATGGCGATCCTGGAACCTGTTCGCCGAGCGCGGCGAGCAGATTGCGCCGGAAGGGAGACCATTCATTGTTGGCTCCCAGCGGATCTGTGTCGGAATGCCTCTGCGCGAAGCGCGCGAGTTGCTGACGATGAGCGAGGAGTCGACCGAGCTTCGCGGCAAGAGCGAGCGACTCTTTTTCGACGTCATGCGCGACGATGACGGCGATCCGCGTCGCGACGTGGGCGACACGCTCCGCGGCGCGCTCCACCTCGGTATTCAGTGCCGGCAGCCGCTTGGTCGCTCCTCGCGCCATGGCGGCCGCCGCCTTATACGCACGCTCCGCTGCGTCGAACCGCTCTTGCGCGGCGATGACGGGGGCATCAGAGCCGCCATCCACGATGAGGTTGCCCCCCACGTCCTCTAGGGCGGCCTCCGCTGCTAGACATTCGGCCTCCGCCACTTGCGCGCGGGCGGCGCTATCCTGCACCGCTGCCAGGACGGTATGGAGCTTCGCGATCGCGCCGTCGCGCTGCTCGATCGCGCTCCGGAGCTCTTTTTGAAGCATCATGCCGCTTCACCGCTTCCGCCACCGCGCGGCGTGAAGTTGAACGTCGAGCCATTCGCTTCGAGATCGGCGCTCCTCAAGTGTGGGTAGATCTCCGCGAGCGCGGCGGCGCGCGCCTTCGCGTTCTGCAGCCGCGCAGCGTCCGAGCTACCGCTAGGCAACTCGGAAGGAAGCGCAGCGAGCTTCACGCGCGCTGATTCTTTCGGGTCCGCCTTCGGCTGAGCCGTCGGCTTCGGCGCGTTGACTCCGAGCTCCTCCATGCGCTTGGCCATCTTCGTGAGCTCCGACACAGTCTCCGGCGTCGCGCCGGCGCCGGCTGCCTCGAGGAGCGTCGTCAGGTTTTCGATGAACGTGGTGGCCATCACTTGCTGTCCTTCGATGCCCGACCATGTTGCATGTTGGGAATTGTCGCCGGCGGGACTTGCATCGCCGCATCGGGAGGCGGGACGTTCGGGCTCGGGTTCCTGTTGATGCTCTTGTTGTTCTTCGCCTGCGCTGATCTGTTCAGCGCGTCGACGTTCCTTGCAATCTGTGGATTCTTCGGGTTTGCCATGATTTGCATGTTCCTTATCTGGGGGTGAATTCAGGCAGCGTATCGGCGACGCGGTACGCATAGTGTTGCCATGTCGAACGGATAGGTTTTGGCCGCCCATCGTCGTTTCATCTCGGGATAGCTCAGGCATTGCCCCGGACGTCCGCCAGACGGATCCAGATTGAACACCGGATGGGGAGACCCAAACCAGAATCCGGCGCCGTCCCAGTATGCCTGTTTGGCCTCAACGTAGTCTTCATAAGACCAGCGCCCGCACATGATCGGGCGGGGCACGACGGACGTCACTTTGAGGGACGCGACGAGCGCCGGGGCGCTGTCCGCGTGGCGTCCGTCGGCTGTGAGGGGCAGGTCAATCCGAAAGCCCGTCGGCGTGGCGAACCTGCGAATACCGACGATGTCGCGAGCGAGCACGGGGTTATTCGCAAGCCACACGTCGCCGACCGCGAACCTCGTCGAAAGGTCGAGGTATTCGTTCGTCGTCTCTTCCGTCGTCGAGCGACGGGCCTCGATATCGAGGTCGTACCGCTTCGCCAGCGCAACGTTCTGCGGGCCAGCGTAGCGGTCGCTCAGTGCGTAATGGATGCCATACGACGCGCACACCTTCGCGCATTCCCGGATCGCATTCTCGACGCCGCCCGTCTGCCACTCGCGGTAACAGACGACGCGATAAACGAGCTTCTCGTCGCCGGTCTCTTCGCTCTTCACGACCTCGGCGTCCGTGATGACGAGCGCGAAGCCGTTGCCGCCCTGCGCGTCGCTCGGGTCGATACCCGCGCCGCGCATCGGGTGGCACTCACTCGGCGGGATCTCCGTGAAGGTGCCGGTCTGCCGCTGGACGAGGTGCGCCGGTACGAGCCCGCTCACCCGGTCGATGAACTCCGCCAGCACGTCCGAGCGGTAGGCGACCGGGTTTCGCCGCTCGAGGTCGGCGCAGCGCTCTGGCGTCCACCAGCTCGGGTTCCACGTCGGGCCGGTGCCGCGGACGATGACGAGGTCCGGGCCCGGCTTGCCGAAACGGTCGCCGACGAGCTGATAGATCGGGCCGCTCGGTGCCCAGGGTGCCCCGCCTCCGAAGAACTTCGCGCGGGGTAGGAGCCGGCCGGCGCTTGCGTCGTGCACGCCGTCCCATGCCTTGACGCCGTCTTCGGCGCCGATCTGCCTGGGCTCCTCGTCGACGTAGACGCCGGCAGAATAGACGCTCGTCACCGACCCGCCCCATCGGTCGATGGGGATGTTCATGAATTCAATGGGCCTCCCGCTCGGATGGCGCATCGCGAAGACGGTGTCCTTCATGTCGCCGATCAGGAGCGAACGAAGCAGCGGGCGGGCCGAGATGACCTCGCAGAGGTGCGTCCAGATCGCGTTCGTCCGGAGCGTCAGGCCGAGGATCGAGATCCTGATGATGTCGCCGACGTCCGAGCCTGAGGGGTCGATCGTCTGACCGGCACACACCGCGTCAGCTGCCATGAGCCGCGACTTGCCCGAACGGGACGGCCCGACCACATGCATGTCCGTCGGCGGGGCGCCCACGGGGAGCGCTGCCACGGCATCGGCACCGCCGAACGCCACGAGCACGTCGGGGTGCGAGGCGAGCTCGGCGACCGGGCGGCCCTGTGCGACTCGGCAGACGGCGCGTTGCACGGGCGTCGCGCCCTCGACACCGAAGCCAGCGGGGCTCGTGAAGATGGTCTCGAGGTCCATCAGCCGCCCTCAACGGTGTCCATCAGCGTCTCGCAGTAGCGGCACCGGCCACTGTTCGAGGTGCGGGCGTGGTCGCAGAGGCGCTGCGCTGCGTCGCGGAGGACGGCCGCGACCTTGGGTCCGACGCGAGCCACGGTGAGTTCGTCGAAGGCCGGGCCGGTCCCGTCGAGCGTCGCCGCGGCGTGTCTCAGGGCTTCGACGAGGTGCGCGCGGGCGTCACCGTCCGTCGTGAGCTCGGCCAGGAAGAGGGAGCGGTTCGTGTCACCTGGGTTCAGCATCACTTTCCTTTCGCGGGCGGTGGGGCGCCGAAGGCTTCGAAGGCGGCCTTGTGCGGGTCGATGGGGGGCTTGGCCGAGCCGAGCGCCTTCGCGTTGGCCAGCATCGCGGTCGACGCTCGGAGCGCCTGCTGCTCGCACTGGTGCGCCATCCCGAGAAGCCGCTCGCCCTCCTCTGTCGTGAAGCCCGCCTCGGCCGCCTTGTTCGTCAGGTGACCGGCGAGCACCGAATTGGTCGCAAACCTGACCGCGGGCGCGAGGACCAGGATCGACGGAGCGCCGACGGAGCGCATGGCTTCGCGACAGACGGCCTCCGCGTCGGCGACGAGCACGTCTGCCTCCGACGGCTCGACGGCGTCTCTAATCGCATCCTCGACGCGGCGAAGGGCATCCTTGAGCGGACGGCGTATCGCTTGCTTCGCGCTCCGGCCCGCCGCTACCTGATTACCGGGGGCGAACCGGCCTTGCTCGACGCGGTCGGGTGACGGTTCAGTGGCGGAAGGAACGGTTCCGACGTCGGAGAGACGCGGGCCGGTGAGCCGCGGCTTGTCGTGCGAGAGCTCGATCGTGTGGAGCTCGGGCTGGAGGGCCATTGGTTCGATGCCTTTCACGAACCCGCAGAAAACATGCGGGATCGCGTTGCGGCCTTTTCGCCGCTGCCTTTTCGGCGGGCGTCGAGGCGGGAATCAGCAGGAAAGCTGCTGAATCGGTGTGATGAATGCCGGCTTGTCCAGCCGGCGGTTACTGGCGCGACCAGCGGCGTGGTCGTTTGGGAGACGTTGCCCGGGGAGGTGTTGTCTCGCCGCGTCAGTTCCGGGGTCGATTAGCGCGCCGCCGCGGCCGCCTTCGGGAACACCGACACAACCCGCCCCGGCTGGTCGCGCCCCTCGACGAGGCGCCTGGAGAATGCATCGCCGTATCGCTCGCGCAGCTCCGGCATGGTGAGCCCGCTGCTGGTCCACGTCGGGCGCTTCTTCTCGTAGCGCGCGTGCACCACGTCGACGAGCTCTGCCGGGTCGCGCTCGAGGCCAAGGTCATCGAGGATGAGCAACGCGCAATCGGTTGCCGTTTCCACTTCGGGGCAATCGCCCTTGCCTAGAGGGTACTGGCGCTGCGCATGCGCGAGTGCTCGTGCGTAGAACCAGGTCGCCGAGCAGTAGGGCTTCGGTCGCCACACCGCGCGCTTCAGCGCGAGAGCCATCGAGGCGCTCTTGCCAACCCCCGTAGGACCCAGCACGAGCGCCGTTCGCGTTGTGAGGTCCGGTTCGCTCGCGAAGCGCTTCAGCACTGGATCGAGCTTCTCTTCGATGGCTTCGTCAGTGGCCGTGTGCGTCCAGGTGACGGGGCACATGCCGGCGAAGCGTCGCTGCAGATCGATCTCCCGTTCCCTTGCCTGCAGCGGGCGCACCTCGGCGATGATCTCTTTCGCCTTTGCGTCGTCGCCCCTGAGCTTCGCCTGGTCGTATCGCCAGCGCAGCGTGTTGATCTCGTCTCGTATCTCGGAGAGGTCGTCGCCTACGCCGTAGATTTTGCTGCTCATGTGTATTCCTCCATCTCGATCTTCGTGCCGGGGTGGTTGCGCTGCGTCGGCGTGCGCCCGTTCGTCTTCCGCTGCTGCGCGTTAAGAAACTTCGCGGGGTCCGTCGCGATGCTCCGGATCGTCGCGCGCTGCGCCCACCAGTCATCGGCGAAGGCGCCGGCGATGGCGGCGCATGCGCGGTCCGCGTCTCCGTCGAGCTTCTTCAGCAGGTTCTTTACGGCCGTGCCGTCTGCGCCATCGAAGGGCGGCTTCACGCCGCGCTTCCGCTCGAACAGCTCATGGTAGTGCGCCACTACGCGCGCGTGCTTGGCGCCCTGATCCGGATCTGCCGGCTTGGTCTTCTTCGGTGGCTTGCGCTTGGCCGCCTGCTTCTTCGAAGGCGAAGACAGGGCGAAAGAACCCGCTTCGCTTGCCGAAGCGGAACTACTCCGAGGTCCACTCCGTGGATCACTCAGAGGATCCCCGGAACCACGTTCCGGTTGGTCCGGCGTGGCGTTCCGGTTAGTCGTGCGTGGCGTTCCGGTTAGTCCCGGCGACTTACCGGAACCACGTTCCGGTTGGTCAGCAAGAACTAGCCGCCAGGAATCGGAGGTTCTGCCGCGGCCGTCGGCTCGAAATCGCGGGGTCCGCTCGAGCCGGACTGGTGCAGCGTCGGGGGCTGAGAGCGTCGCCATCATCGCGCGCACGTGACGCGACGTGCACCCCATGAGGGCGGCGAGCGTCTCCTGGCCCTTCCAGCCGGCGCCCGTCCTGCTGTTCGCCTCGTACGCCATCCGGATGAGGAGGTGCCGCATATCGGGCGGCAGCGCGCTTCCCCCGACGGCGTCGATGATGAGCATGGTGTAGGGCTTACGCGCCATGACGGCCCCCGTGGAGCTCCAGAGCCCGGAACCATTCATCCGCGGGCCGGCGTCCGTCGATGACGTCGCGGATGAACTGCACCGCGTTCTCGCCGCAGGCAGAAGACACGATGCCGATGTGCCTACGGACCGCGCGAGGCGTGCGGAGACTCATCCTGTGGCACAGGCTCTCCATCGTGGCGGGCTCCCGCCCGTGCGCCGCGAACGCGAGGCACCAGACCATCAAGCGAGCTCGACTCGGGAGCGTGCACTCCGGACACCAGACGGCATCCAGCACGCGGAGCATTCTGCCCGCGCGCGTACGGAGGTCGCGGCGTGGAAATTCTTCGTGCGGCATCAGCGCGCCCTCCGAACGAGCGTGACGACGCCGCGTCGATCAACCGTCCAGGTCACGTGGAATCCTTCATCGCCTGCGCGCGCGTCCACGCATCCACCTCGAACCTGTCGAATCGCACGACGTCGCCGATGCGGCGGAAAGGCAGACCCTTCGCTCGCAGGTTCGCGATCGTGCGATCGGTCACGCCGAGGTACGTCGCGACTTTCGCCGTATCCCAGAGGGGCTCGACATCCTGGTGCGGCGCCTGCTGCTCGAGTACGTCGAGCATCGTCGCGCGCACGATCGCCGCGATGTCGTCGTTCAGACTCACGGCGATTCCGCCTCTTGCTGCGTTTTGGCCCGCTTCTCCTTGTAGGAGTGCGGATCGATCCAGTGCATGCGCCGATAGGATCCGATCGTCGGATCGCACGGCGGTCGGTGCCCCCACGCAACAACAAGAGCGCGAGCGCCTAATACACCGAACCCAATCGGCTTCGACTCCTCCGTCTCCTCGACGGCTGCCGCCCAGCGTTGCCGCGCGCGTTTCTTGCGTTCGTTTCGCGACGAGGCCATCAGCTCGCCTTGCGGAGCTCAGCCATCTTCGTCATCTGCTCTTCGGCGGCTTCACACTGGCGCTCCTTCGGCGGGGACACCGCGCCGCCCGCCTCGCGGAGTTTCCACGTGTGTGGGCTCACGCCGGCGAGCGCGGCAGCGGCAGTAATCGAAAGCCCTGCAGCTACACGGACCTCTTTGGCTCGAGTGACCATCGAACGCACCTTTCTCGCCCCGCCGTGGCTGACCGGAAGGGGTCAATCACTTGCAGCGAGGTGCATTCACTCTAGCGATCGAGAACACGCCGCCAAGCGGCTATCGCCGTGGTCGATTCACGTATTCCTGACGGTCCGCGCGTCGACCGTCAGAAACCGAATCTGACGGTTGCTGCGCCGAGTGTCAGGTGCGGAGGTTCTCGCGGGCGTAGACGAACAGCCGGTGGAGCGGGGAGCCAGCGCGCAGCGCTTCGGCCTCCCTCGCGCCGATCGCGGGCTTGCACGGAACATCGGCGGCGATGATCTTGAAGATGGCGAACGCCTTGCCGTAGTCGGTCGAGTAGTCCCGCTCCTGCGCCGCTCGAATCAGGTGCTTCGGGAGCGTCTCTCCGTCAGCTCGAACAGCTATCGCTGCAGCTATTCCGGCGTCGAGATCGGCTCCATCGGCCGCCAGCTGCGTGGCGATGATCACCAGCCGGCACGCAATCTCCTCGCGTGCGCCGCGCTGGCTCATGTAGTGGTCGATGGTCTTGTAGATTGGCGCGCCGTGGGGCCAGAGAGCTGCCGTAAGGACCGGCAATGGCACGTGCCGGAAGTCGGTCGTCTTCGCTGTGCTGCGCTCGCCGAGCGCCGTGAGGAGGCGCTCAAGCTCAGCGTGGAGCAATCTGGCCCCGCGAACGATCTCGAGGCCCCGCCCCTGGATCGTCTGTCGACGTGTCTTGCGTTTCGGGGCCTGGCCCTTACTCTTCTTCTCGGACATTCACCCTGTCCCATTCGCCCCGGACGTGTTGCAGCGTCGCGGGGCGTTCTTTCGGATTCTAGTTCCAGTCGTCGGGCATTCCAGCCGAGATCAACCCGGCAAGATCCCGCGCGTTCCAAAAAGGCAGCGAGTTCAGGCAGCGCCGTTCGGAACCTGCATGAACGCCGCGCGTTGCCTCGCCCGGTACTGACGTCGAAGGTGGTGTAGTTTCCGCTACATCGACACGCGGAGCCGTATTCACACGGTCGAAGTCGCAGGTTCGATCCCTGCTGCGCCCACTAGGAAGCTGTC
>CAYUAW010000170.1:0-14830 GCA_964442485.1 uncultured Polyangiaceae bacterium | reverse complement strand
CCCGGGGATGGGGACGTCGGCCAGGTCGCTCTGGCAGGTGAAGACCGTGGAGCCCATCGCCGGGGCGGTCACGGCCGCGAGCGGATAGTCGATCAGGCAGCCCTCGCAGTAGGTGATGGGAAAGCTGAGCTCGCTCGAGGTGATGTCCTCGTTGCCGAGCGTGTTGCCGAAGACGCGTACGAGTGCGACGATCTGATCGGACGTCTGCTGCGATGTGGCGCCGGTCGTCATCTTCAACGTCTTGAGCCTGGCGAGGAGCTTTTCGCCGACCGACGCGGGGATGAGCTCGGCATCGAAGATGCCGAACCCGGAGTCCTCACCGCGGCTCACATCGACGAAGCCGGTGCCGTTCACTGAGAAACTGTAGAGGGTCTTCCCGGTCGAGTCGGTGATGTTGATCTCCGCTCCGCGGAGCGTCACCCGCGACGTCTCGGTGCGCAGCGTCTCCTTCGAGCCTCGTGACGTCAGCTGGTTTCCGACGAGGAGCGCCGCGTCGTAGGACTTCGTGAAGGCGAGATCGAGCACGCCGCCGCCGAGCGTCTCCGCGGTGGGGTCGGCGAGGATCGTGCAGACGGGCGCCTTGCGGTAGAGCACCGCGGTGATGAACAGGCTGCTGTTGTTGTCCGAGCAGGCGGGCGCGAGGGCCGCGGAGAAGGTTGCGGCAAACGCGCCTACGACCAGGGAGCGGGACATCCGGTTCATGCGGGGGGACCTTCGCGAAAACGACGCCCGGCGACGAACGCGTGCCGGGTCGAGATTCAATTCTATGCGGCCCGCTCCGCGAGTGCCAAAAGTCGGTGAATCGTGCCCTATCCACTCATATAAGCCCACCCACGCAGATGCGCTATCCGGCGAGCGCGAGCACGTGTTCCCGGAGCTCCTGGATGTCGAGATCGACGATGTCGACGCGGCCGGCAGCCCTCGCCGCGATGAATTTCAGCCGGGTTCCGCCGCGCTTCTTGTCGTGCCCGATGAGATCCACGGCGCGCGCCAGCGGCTGGGAGTGGAGATCCACCGGGAGGCCGAGCACCCGCAGTAGCAGGATGCAGCGTTCGCTGAGCACTTGCTCCGTGATCCCGAGCCGCTCGCCGATCCGGAGCGCCGCGACCAGGCCCAGGCTGATGGCCTCGCCGTGGCGGAGCTTTCCGTAACCGCCGTACGCCTCGAGCGCGTGCCCGACGGTGTGCCCGAGGTTCAGCCACGCCCGGATGTTCTCCTCGCGAGGGTCGAGGCTCACGACGCGCGCCTTCACGCGCACACAGCGCTTCACGACCTCCGTCACGACGGCCGCGTCCTTCGCGAGGAGCGCCGCGGCGTGCGCCTCGATGAAGCCGAGCAGGTCCGCGTCGCCGATGAGCGCAGTCTTGACGACCTCGGCGAGGCCGCTGACGTAGCCGCGCGACGGCTCGGTGGAGAGATGACGCACGTCGCACAGCACGGACGACGGCTGCCAGAATGCGCCGACGGCGTTCTTCGCCGTCTTCAGGTCGATGGCCGTCTTGCCGCCGACGGAGGCGTCCACCATGGAGAGCAACGTCGTCGGCAAGCAGAGCCACGGGACGCCGCGCATCCACGTCGCGGCGGCGAAGCCCGCGACGTCGGAGACGACGCCGCCGCCGAGGGCGACGAAGAGCGACTTCCTGTCGGCGCTCGCGACGAGGGCGGCGCTCCAGATCCGCTCGAGCGATGCGATGTTCTTGTGCTCCTCGCCGGGGTCGAGCACGACGGTCGCGGTGCGGACTCCCGCTTGCTCCATGCCGTTCTCGATGCCGTCGCCGTGCAGGCCCCGGACGGTGCGATCGGTGACGAGCAGACCGAGCGACGCGCCCGAAAGGAGCGAGGGCAGGCGCTCCGCGGCGATTTCGGCGCCGACCTCGACGACGTACGAATCTGCGCCGGCGGCGACGGCGATGGGATCGCGACGCCATACGGCGATCACGTCGCGCGCGACGTCGTCCGGACTTCTTCCCGTCGTGGGGATGCGGGCGTGGCTCTCCGTGTACGCGAGCTTCCTGAGGCGGAGGAGCTCGTCCACGCGGGTGCGCGCGTCAGCGCCTTGCAGGAGCGGCCGTGACGCGGTGTCGCCCGCGCGCCGCACGATCTCGTCCGGAGTCGCCTCCAGTGTGACGACCACGCCGCGCTCGAGGGCGGAAAGGCGCGCGCCGCGGTCGACGAGCGCGCCGCCGCCGAGCGACACCACGACGGGGCCGCCGGCGTCGAGCACGCGGTGGAGCTCCGCGCGCTCGAGGGCCCGGAACGCCGCCTCGCCGCGCTCGGCGAAGAGCTCCGCGACGGTCCTGCCCGCGGAGCGCTCGATCTCGGTATCGATGTCGACGTACGCTCTGCCGCACTGCTCGGCGATCGAACGACCGACGGTGGATTTGCCCGTCGCCATGAACCCACCCAGGAGAAGAGGACGCTCCATGTCCGGCGGCTCTACCATCAAGGACGCCGAGCGCGGAGCAGGCCTTCGCCGGGGCGCGCCTCCGGGTGCCGGACAGACCCCGCGCGACCCCCGCGCCGCACCAACAACCAATCAAAATAATTCAGGAATACCCGCGGAGGCGTCGGTAGCGGTGCGCGATGCACCTTCCGGTGTCGTGGTCTCGGTGTTCGCGAAGCCGCGGGCCTCGAAGACGCGCGTCCTCGGCGCGGAGAACGGCGTGCTTGCGGTCGCCATCGCCGCGCCGCCGGTCGACGGTGCGGCCAACGAGGAGCTCGTGCGCGCGCTCGCGGACTACTTCGACATTCCGCGGCGGCGCGTGACGATCGTCGGCGGAGACGCGAGCCGACACAAGAAGGTGGAGCTCGCGGGGCTCAGCACGGCCGACGTTCTGGCGAAGGTGACCTTCGGACGCTAGGCTTCGGGGGCGCCCGAGCGCAGAAGAAACCGCGATGTCCGGCTTTCAGTTTCACAAGTACGAGGGGCTGGGCAACGACTTCATCGTGGTCAGCGGGCGGAGCGCGGGGCTCGCCGAGCGGGCCGTCGCGCTCTCGGACCGTCACTTCGGGATCGGCGCCGACGGTGTGCTCGCGGTCACCGAAGCGCGCAGCGCGGGCGCTCGCGCGTCGATGGTCGTTCACAACGCCGACGGTTCCCGGCCGGAGATGTGCGGCAACGGCCTGCGCTGCGTCGCACTGCACCTCTCGCGGCTGGATGGCGTGGACCACGCCGAATACACGATCGACACGGACGCGGGGCCACGGCGCTCGGTCGTCGTGCGCGACGGCGACCGCGCTCAGGTGCTCATCGATCTCGGGCGGGCGGAGGCGCAGGGCGAGCTCCGCACCGAGCAGGGCGGCAAGGAGTACTGCTTCGCGCGCATCTCCATGGGCAACCCCCACGCAGTGTGGCTCGGCGGGCTCATCGAGGGCGAGGACGCCGATCGCGTCGGCTCCGCCGTGTCGGGGCAGATCAAGGGGGGCAGCAACGTGGAGTTCGTGGCTCAGCGCGGGCCACGCGCCGCGGACGTCGTCGTCTGGGAGCGCGGCGTGGGACGTACCCTCGCGTGCGGAACGGGCGCCGGAGCGACGGCGGCGGCGCTGGCCCTCGCGGGGCAGGCGCCGTTCGGCGAGCCCATCGAAATCCGTCTGCCCGGAGGCACACTCGAGGTCTGGGTGGAGGCGCAGAGTCTCGAGGTGCGCCTCCGCGGACCTGCTCGCTGGGTCTTCGCCGGCGAGCTGCCGGGGGTCTAGACCTCGGGACCGACGTTTCGTGCGCCTCCGGCGCTCGAGGAAGATGCGAAACAGAGCCCGCTCGTGGTAGGGCCGGCACATGGTCGAGCAAGCCGGGGCTCCGCCCAGCGAAGCTGAGACCAGCCTCGCCGACTCCCGGGCACAATTCGTCTCTAGCCTCGGTCGGAGGCTCGAGGCGCTCCGGCAGGCGCTCTTCGCTCTGGAGCAGGCGCCGAAGTCCGCCGCGCTCCGCGACCACCTGCGCCGGCGCATCCACGCCTTCGGGGCCGCCGCGGGGGTGCTCGGGTTCGACCGCGTCTTCGACGCCTTCCGCGAGGCGGAGGCCGTCCTCGGCCGGACCTCCTCGACGTCGCTCGGACCGACGGAGCTCGGGCTCGTCGCCCGGACGGTGGATCTCGTGCCGTCGCTCGTCCTCGGCGCGGCGGCACAGGTTCCACGGCCGCGTGACGGCGGGACGCCCGCCGGCCTCGAGCGGCGCGGGGGCGGCTGGCCGACGAGCGTGCTCGTCTTCGGCAGCGCCGCGCTCGCGGAGCCGCTCGAGCGCGGTCAGTCGGGGAGCGACACGGCGGGGCTCGAGTTCGAGCGCGCCGAGGACAGCGAGCAGGCGGAGTCGATCGTCCGTCTCACCGCCCCCGACGTCGCGGTCGTGGACGCCGATCTGAAGGGCGCGCGCGAGCTGATGGAGACGCTCGTGTACGACCCCCTGCTCGACCCGGTGCGGATCATCGCCGTCGGGAGCTTCGATCGGCCCGAGGCCGCCGCCAGCCTCGTCGCGCTCGGCGTCGCGCGCGTGCTGCCGAAGCCCGTGAGCCCCGACACCCTGCGCCGCTCGGTGCTCGAGGTCGCCCGCGAGCGCTCTGCTCCCGTGGAGCGCATCGACCCCATCGGCGACATCACCGTGGAGGCGCTCGGCGAGCGCATCGCTCACGAGGTGCGCCGTGGGCTCGTCGACGCCGTGAAGGCACAGGGGCGCGCCGCGCACGTCCCGTTCGGGCCGGGCACGGACGTGCTCGCCGCGGTGTGGTCGGCGGTCGCGCGGATCCGCGAGCTCGTCACGCTCCGCTCCGGCGGCTTCGTTCGATTCGATCCGAGCGGACCGGAGGGCGCGGTCCCGCTCGCGCCGTGGATGAGCGACGAGCGCACGCGAACGCCCGGCGGTGGTGAGAGCCGCTCGGCCGAGGGCGTGAGCCTCGAAGGCCGCACCGTGGTGGTCGTCGACGACGACCCTGCCGTCGTCTGGTTCATCAGCGGGCTCCTGCGAGCGGCCGGCGCGGAGGTCATCGAGGCCCACGACGGCGCCTACGCGCTCGACGTCGCACGCCAGTGCTCGCCCGACGTGGTCGTCAGCGACATCCTGATGCCGGGCCTCGACGGCTTCGCGCTGTGCCGCGAGATCAAGCGCGACGTCGCGCTCAGCGACGTGCCGGTGATCCTGCTCTCGTGGAAGGAAGACCTGCTCCAGCGGGTCCGGGAGCTCGGCGCGGACGCGGAGGGCTATCTGCGCAAGGAAGCGACGGCGTCGACCGTCGTGCAGCGCGTGCGGGAAGTGCTCTTGCCGCGCGCCCGCATCGAGGCGCGTCTCTCGGAGGGCGGGGCCGCGCGCGGTCGTCTCGACGGTCTCACGCCGCGGCTCATCCTGGAGCTCGTGTGCAAGAAGAGCATCGACGCTCGCCTCACGCTTCGCGACGCCGCGTACCTCTACGAGGTCGACGTGCGACGTGGGCGGGTACGCACCGCAACCCGAACGTCCGCGGACGGTCGCTTCGACAGGGGCAGCCGCGCGCTCTCCGCGCTGCTCGGCGTGCGCGCGGGTCGCTTCACGGTCACCCACGACGAATCGCCGTGCGTGCAGATCTGGGACGCGGAGCTTCCCGAGCTCATCGCCGAGCACGTCGCGCGCGCCCGCGCTGCTCAGCGCGCGCTCTCGAGCCCCGCGCGAGTCGCGCAGGTGGAGATCGAGGAGGGCGCGCTCGAGCCGTACCTCGCCGCCACGCCGCTGTCGGCCGCAGCCGTCGTGCGACGGCTCGCCGAGGGGGTGCCTCCGGGCGACATCGTCGCGGCCGGTGCCTCGCCGCGCCTGCTCGAGTCGGTGCTCGTCGATCTCGTGTTGCACGGCGCCATCTCGCGCATCGTCGGGTTCGACGGAGAAGATCTGCTCGGCGACGCTCTGACGTCGCTCGAGGAGAAGCGCGCGAGCCTCGAGCTCCCGGCGGTGAAGGAGTTCCGGACTCCGGGGCCTCCGAGTGCGCGGCTCGCCGCGGCCTTCCCGAACCTGGTCGCGTCGACGGCCGCGCAGGCGCCGGTGATCGCGTCGGCGAAACCCGAAGCGCATGGCGACTTCGACGACTGGGAGGTGGGCGCGCGCCCGACGCCCGTCTCCGAGGAGCCGGGGAAGGCCGAGGAGCTCTTCGCGATGCTGACCGACAGCATCGTTCCGCCCGCGAGCATGGTGGAGGAGCGCGTCGAGTCGGGGCGCATCTCCATGAAGGGGCTCGCGCCGCCGACGTCGATGCCCGCCGAACCGTCGCCGCTCGAGATGGCGCTCCGTTCCCTGCCGTCGCGGCCGCACGTCCCCGCGTGGAAGGAAGACGAGGCGGCGAGCGACGGAGGGGATGCCGCGCCCGCCGCCGGGCCGGAACCCGCGGCGCCCGCGGCACGCGCCGTGGAGCCCCCTGCGCCCGCTGAAGCGCTCCCCGTCGTGGAGCCAGCGACGGAATCGCGGATCGACTCGCCGAAGACGATGCCCGCGGCTGGCGAGCGCGAATCAGGGGACGCCTTCGTCGCCGCCGCTTCCGAGCCGGTCGCGCCCGCGACCAGTGCAGTGGACGGAGGAGCGGACGCCGCGCAGCAGGCTTCCGCAGAGGTCGTCGGCACCAGGACGGTGGTGTCCCGTGTCGCGGAGCTTCCAGCAGCGGACGCGTCCGAACCCGTCGCGCCGCTCGCGCAGCCTTCGGCGGAGCCCGTGGAGGCCACCGCCCACGAACGCCCCCCGACGCCGCCCGCCGGTACGCCCGCGGTCGCGGAGCTCACTGGAGCAGCGGACGGAGGAGATGGAGCGTCGATGGACACCGAGGAGCAAAGAGATCACTCCACTCCGCCGAGCGCGCCGGAGCCGTCGGATGTGGCCAGCCCGTTCAGGTCCTCCGCGCCGGAGCTCGAGCTCGGGGATGCCGTCGCCAGCGCCATCGGCGACGCGCCCTCGACGCAGCCCTCCGTCGAGCCGCGCCCGGCGCACGTGACGCCGCTCGGCGCCGCCGGCCCACGTGGCGCTCGCACGACGCCTCCATCGCGAAGCCTCCCCGCGCGCGGCAGCAGCGCGAAGGCGGGCCCGCATCCGAAGACGCCCGCGGTGCCGCCGCGGGGCGGCGCTCCGGAAGCGACGAACTTCCTCGTCATCGTGGCAGTCATGGCAGTGGCGGCGTTCGCGACGTTCAAGATCGTCACGATGGTGCGCAACGGGCTCAGCACGCCGCCGCTCGCGGTGTCGGCGGAGCAGCCTGCGGAAGTGCCGTCGGCGGCGCCCAGCGTCGTGCCTCCGCCGGCTTCGGCCGCGCCCGGCGTGCTGAAGCAGGCGACCCTGCGCGCGCAAGATCTGGAGCTGCCAGCGGGCCTCGCCGTGTCCCAGGACAGAGGGCTGCTCGAGGTCGGCGTCGACGCGACGGAGTCCGTGTACGTGGACGGCGTGTTCATCGGCAAGGGGCCGCTCCGGCAGGTTCCACTCCGCGAGGGCGCGCACGAGATCCGTATCCAGGCGGACGATCTCGACGTTGCACAGCCGATCGACGTGCGACGCGGGCGGCGCACTCACGTCGAGGTGTCGCGGGGGCCGTGAAACCGGCGTCGGCACTGCTGCTGATCGCGCTCGCGAGCCGCTGCGCGAGCCGCGATCCAGGCGCGGGGGAAGCACCGAAGGCGGCCCCTTCGGCGGCGCCGGCCCCGCGCGCCACGGAGCCCGCGAGCGCGCTCCTCTGGATCGACGATCTCTCCGATTGCGACGTCGAGCACCAGGGCGTGTTCCTCGACGTTGGCTCGCCGGCCACCGATCCGCGCCGCGACCACAGCGTCGGCCCTTTCGATTCTTCCGAGGTGCACGAGCGCGCGGGGGCTTCGTTCGCGCGCGTTCACAGCCGGAGGCTCGCGTTCGAGTTCGTCGTGCTCGAGGCGATGACCCACGTCGACGTGAGCTTGCGTGCACTCGGCGTCGCGTCCCGCTCCGTGAACGTCTACGTGGACGAGCGACGGCTCGGTGTGATCGCGCTTTCTCGCGACGAGCCGAAGATCGCGTCGCTGCCGGTGGAGGAGCTCTCCGCCGGGACTCACACCGTCACGCTGCGCTTCAGCGGTGGGCGCGAGGGCGCGGACGATCCCTTCGCCGAGGTCGATTACGTCCGCATCGGGCCGCCGCTCGAGTCGACCGAGAGCTACGCGCCGCCGACGCTGCGCGACATCGTGACGGACGTCGTGCTCGACGGGGTGCCGGAGCGGTCCGTCGTTTTGCGCTCTCCGTCGACGGTGCGCTGCACGCTGCGCGTGGCACCGGGGATGAAGCTGCGGACGAAGGCGGGGTTCTGGGGGAACGGCCGCGGGCTCGCGCGCATCCGCGTGGTCGAGGACGGCGAACTGCCGAAGGTCGTCGCCGAGCGGAAGGTGACGGGCGGAACCGGCGCGGTGTGGACGCCGCTCTCCGTGGACCTGGAGCCGTATGCAGGGCGCGTCATCGGCGTCGAGCTCTCCGCGGTCGAGGCGACGGGCAGCGGGCGCGTCGCCTTCGGAGAGCCGTCGACCGTGGCGGGCCATCCGCCCGCGCCGCTCGAGAGCGGAAATGCCGCGGCCGTCGTGGTCATCGTCGCATCGGGCCTCGACCGACGCTCGATCCCGCCGTGGGGCCCGTCGTCCGGATTGCCGACCCTGGGCCGGCTGGTCCGCGACGGCGTCGCGTTCGATCGCTACCGCGCCTCCTCGAGCGTCGTACCGGCGGTGTTCGCGTCTCTCCTGACGGGGCTTCCGCCGCGCGCCCACGGCCTCGAAGATCCGGTGTCGCGTCTGACCGACGACGTGCGGCTCATCGGGGAGCGGGCGAAGGAGGCGAGCGTGCACTCGGCGCTCTTCACGGGCGTGCCGCTGAGCTTCTCGGCGTTCGGCTTCGAGCGCGGCTGGGACCGGTACGAGGGCATCTCCCCGGTGAAGGACCTCCCGGCGGCCGAGCCGCTCCTCCGCGGCGCGGACTGGCTCAAGGAGCAATTCGAGGCGGACCGCGACGCGAAGCTCCTCCTGGTCGTGCACGTGCGGGGCGCGCATCCGCCCTGGGACGTCACGCGTGACGAGGTGGCCGCCATGCCGCCCGAAGAGTACGGCGGCGCGCTCGAGCCGCGCGCGGGCGCCATCGTGCTGTCGAATCTGCGCGCGATGAGGAAGAGTCCCGTCGAGCAGCGGCTCAACGCCGACGACTGGCGGCGGCTCCGCGCGCTCGCAGACACCGCGCTGCGGAAGCAGGACGCGGGTCTCCGACGCATCGTCGAGGTGCTCGATCGCGAGGGGCTCTACGCGCGCTCGCTCGTCGTGGTGATGGGCGACGTGGCCGCCGGAGATCCGCCGACCATCCCTTTCGCGCCGCTGCCGCCGCTCCGGGAGGACGTGCTCTTGACGCCGCTCATCGTGAAGTTCCCGAACGGCGCCCTCGCCGGCACGCAGGCGAGCGCCATGACCACCACGATGGACGTGAGCGCGACGCTGCTGCGCGCCCTCGGCGTCGGGACGGAGGGCATCGACGGCGTGGACCTGTCACGCCTCGCGCGCGGCGAGCTCCCGGTCGACGGCCACCCCGCGGTGGCGACGCTCGGAACGCGCTACGCGACGCGCTTCGGTCAGTGGCTGCTCACCGGCGACGTGGGACGCCGGCCGTCCCTCTGCCAGATCGACGTGGATCCGTCCTGCGCGACGGACGCCTTCTCGCAGAGCCCCGTCGCCGCCGAGGCGCTCTGGCGACGGACGTTCCACGCCGAGGTGGCCGCGCTCGCGTTGCGTGAACGTCGGCCGCCGACACAGGCGATCTTCGATGTGGATACGGCTTCGGCGCTCAAGGTGTTCGGGTACTGAGGAGCGGTCCGGTCAGGGTGGGAGACCGAGGGACTCGAGCCGCGCGCAGTGAGCCTCGATGACGGCCGGGAAGAACTTGCGCGCCCTGGCGAGGCGACAGCGGAGCTCCTGGACTTCGCGGACGTCGCGATGCGCTTCGAACAGAGGGGCGGCGACGTCCCAGGCGTCGCGTGCGCTCTTCGGCTCGAGCTCGACGGCCTCGTTGAAGGCCTGGCGGTCCTGCTTCGACATACTCTCGAAGGGGGCCGCCGCGACGTGAGCCGCGGGCGCAGTGACGGCCGGGGCGATCGTCGCGGCGGTGGCCGACACCGTCGGTGCCGGCGCGGCGTGCTCCCACTGTGCCAGGTACGCGACCCGCTCGGCGCGATCGTTCTCGACGAAACCGTTGGGGTTCTCGTCCAGGTACTTCCACGCCACTCCATGGCGCCTCGCTCCGTCGAGACGGATCTCGAGGCCGATGCGCAGCAGCACGAGGGTGGGCTCGTCGAACCCGCGCTCGGCGGAGTCGTACGCCGGGGACATCAAGGTGTCCTTCGCGGTGCGGTGAACGGCGCCGAGGGTGTGCGCGAACTCGTGGAGGAACAGCGCGAGGGTCTTGTGGCGCTTGCGATCGGAATAGAGCTTCTGGCGGGCGGTTTCATCGAGGTCGGGAAAGGCGCGAGTGAGCGCCTCGAGCTCGGCGGGGTCGTTCGAAGCGCGCATGGCGAGGTACGGCGAGTAAGCCTGGCCACGGCCGAGGACGTGAAAATCCGAGACGACGCTTGCAGTGGACTCCACGAGCGCGACGACCCAGTCCGATTCGCGGCCAGCGCAGGAGGGCAGGTCGTCGATGGCTGTGATCAAACTTGCCTCGCCGTGCTCCGGCTTCCAGAGGGTGGCTCCTGCGCTCTGTAGCTTCAGCCCGACGCTCGGCTCGAGAACGGAGCTCGCGTTGCGAACGAGTTCGTCGAAGCGCTCCGACCAGCCAAGGGTCTCCGCGGCGTACGCCTGCGTGACGCACGCCCTGATGCTGGCCGTGCGGCGTACGTTCTCGCTCTGCTCCCGTGGTGCGTCGAGCGAGGCGGGCCGAAGGTGCGCGGCGTTGTGCTTCTGCTCCGCCGTTGCCTGCCCCCACCGCGAGTCGTAGAAGAGGCACCCCGTCGTCGAGAGGCCAGCCACGAGCAGGGCCCAGTGCATCCGGCTCATCGAGTGGCCACCTGTCCGTCATCGTGCACGTGCGCGTCCAGCGCGAACAGCTCCGTATTGAACAGCACGACGCATTCGCTCGGAGCCGAGTCGGCCACCAGCGCCTGCATGTTGCGGAAATAGTCGCGATGAAGCTCCTTCAACCTGGCCAGATCCGCGCGCGACACGGCCATGAGGTTGTACCCGAACGTACCGCTCACACCGCTCTCGAGTCGTGAGAGCGCGACTCGCAGCCATTCGGTCTTCAGCCTTCGGCTCCGGGCGCGGTCGACACGGGTATCGACCGTCTGGGTCTGGTCGATCACCCAGCGATGCTCGTCCATCCGAATCTGACGCGCAGCCGACAAGGTCTCGAGGCAACGCTCCTCCTCGTCGCGCGAGATCCCGAGCCGAGCGGCGATCCACCCCGGACGGTGCTTGCCGAGCTTCGCGTAGTCCGTCAGCTCCAGGGCGCGGAGCACCGCGTGTGACCACGGCACGTCGTACGCGGACTTGCGTGCGGCCTGAAGCACGCGCCACTCCTCGGCCACGGAAGGCAGCTTCTCGGGATCGACGAACCCGGACAGAAAATCCAGGACGCGGAAGGTCGCCGCCTCCACGACGGCGAGAAACTCCGGAAGCCGCGGTTCGGCGCCGCCGTTGAGCCAGCGCGAGATGGAGAAGCGGCTGTGCCCCGAGCGTCTCGCCAGCTCGACGAGCGAGGTCTTGCCGCGGAGGTCGCTCAGCAAGGCAGCGACGTCTTCACGTCGTATGAGATCGAGGTTGCTGCCGCGCCCCGACCCGGCACCGTGGAACGCCTCGAGCGCTTGCCTGTCGCGCGCGCCGCTCTTGCGGGCGAGCGCGAACGTCTCGGCGGCGGTCGGAAAGCACAGCTCGGATTCCCATCGATACGCGATGTTGCTCCGGTATCCGAGCCGTTTGCTGAAGCCCCTCTGGGAGCGCCTTCCGCGGATGAAGCGGAGCCAGTCGGCCGCGAGACGGCTGAAGTCCATGTACACATGATGCGCACATCGATGAGCTAGCTGGAGGACAAATTGTGCGATGCGCGTATTGACCGTCGAATGACGATCGCGCAGCTTGAGACCAGATGGCGAGGTGGTCGGGAAGCAGGTTGGCGATCTGCGTGGCGAGCGCCTCCGTTGTCGCCGGGTGCTTCCTCGGGGGACAGACGGGGCAACCCGGCGAGGAGGCACCGACATCAGGCTGCGACACCAGCGGAGTTTCGCCTGACGCGCTTGCTCGAGCCTTCGAGGGGCAGCACAGCGCGGCGCTGAGCTGGCTCAGAGCGAGTCCAGACGCGGGACCGCCCGTCACGGACGACGAGATCACCATCGACGTGGTCGACGCGGGTTTGGCAGGGACCACTTGCCCGCTTTCGGTCCCGGTGACCGTCACAATCACCACGAGAGACACCGGGATCCACGAGACCGGGACCGGGACCCTCTTTTCATCGGGCGTCCTCGACTTCGTGCGGCTCGAGTTCAGCGGTCAGCGGGTCAATGTGACCGTGTTCCTGCAGCGTTCGAACGGGATGATCGAGCTATCGGGCTCGCTCAGGTCGCTCGACAGCAGTCTGCCAGGCCCGTCGGCGACATTTCAGATCAGAGCAACAGCCACCGGAACCGGCGGCTCGCCAGGGGCGCCATGACCGAGGACCAGATGGCGAGGTGGTTCGGAAGCAGGCTGGCGATCTGCGTGGCGAGCGCTTCCGTTGTCGCCGGGTGCTTCCTCGGGGGACAGACGGGAACTGCGGACGGCACAGCGTCGACACCGTCCTGTGAACCGCCCCCCAGGTTCCCCGCGAATCAGCCGGTTGCGGACGGCGTCACACCGGCGGAGTTCGCGCGGCAGTTCGAGGGCGAGCACACCGCGACGCTGAGATGGTCCGGAGCAACGCCGGGGGATGCGGGGGCTCCGATCGCCGACGCCGTGATCACGGTCGACGTCGTCTACGAGGGCGGCGACGGCGCCGGCTGCGGAGATCTCGAGGTCGGCGTGCTCGTCACGATCACCACCAGCGACGGCCTGGTGCACGAGAGCGGCCCGGCGACCCTCATTGGTCATGCGGGCACGCTGTACTTCGCGACATTGACGTTCAGGGGCGCGGGCGCCAGCGTATCTGGTGCCTTGCTGCGGAGCGGGGACGGCTCCGTCGACCTGTCCGGGTCGCTTCAGTTGATTGCCGGCAACGTGCCGGGCGACCGCGCGACGTTCCCGGCGCCGTCCACCGCCGGCAGTGGAAGTGGCGGCTCGTCAGGGACGCCATGACTCACCTGAACCCACGTGGCGAGTTTCCGACGCGAGCCGACGCACCGGACTCGAAGTGGCACGCGACATTCGCCGCCTGCACGCTCACGGTGCTCACGGCGTTGCCGGCTTGTTCGAACGACGATGCCGGCGGCGATTGCCCCGCCGTTCTCCCGATGGCCGAAGCGGTGACACCCGACTATGCGCAGGCGAGCGACGTTTCCGTCGATCCCATGGCGACGTCGAAGACGACGCTCGACGCCGCGGTGTCCGCGGATAACGCCTTCACCGTCGCGCTCTACGCGCAGCTCCGTGCGAGCGCTGGAACCGCGAACCTGCTCACGTCACCGCTGAGCGCGTCGCTCGGCCTCGGCATGCTGTACGCGGGGGCGGCGGGTCGAACCGCTTCCGAGATGGCGACGGCGCTGCACTTCGACGGTGACGCCGCGAGCGTCGCCGAAGGTCAGGGCGCGCTCGGTCGCGCCCTTTCGTCCCGCGCAGCGAGCGCGCTCGCGGCCGCGAAGAAGGCCGGCAAGTGCAGCTCGCCGGCCGCGTATCAGCTGCAGCTCGTCGACTCGGTCTGGGGCGAGCGAACGTACCCGTGGGAGCAGCCGTTTCTGGAGACGCTCGCGCGCGGTTACGGCACCGGAGTGGCGCTGGAAGACTTCGTCGGCGCCCCAGGGCAAGCTCTTCGAACCATCAACAGCTGGGTGAGCGCGGAGACGGGCGGCAGCATCGAGGGCCTTCTCCCCCCGGGTTCGATTGACGACAAGACGCGCATGGTCCTGGCGAACGCGATCCACGTGAAGCTTCCGTGGGCCACGGCGTTCGATCCAGCGATGACGGCTCCTCGGTCGTTCACCCGTGCCGACGGGAGCAAGGTGCAGACGCCGTTCATGAACGTCGAGGGCACCTTCCCGTATTCGGACGACGGGATGGCCCAGACCATCGCGTTGCCCTTCTCCGGCAACGAGATCTCCATCGTCGTCACCTTGCCGCACGTGGGCGTAGATCTGGCAACCTACGAGGCCACATTGAGCGCGAGCTCGCCGGCCCTGACAGTTCCCGCCCATCCGAACGAAGTGCAGGTCTCGCTGCCGAAGATAGGCTTCACGTCAAAGTCCTTCTCGCTCGCGGCCTCGCTGGAAGGCATGGGCATGCACGACGCCTTCGACGGCGACCTGGCCGACTTCTCCGGCATGTGCGGGACGCCTCCTGACGGCGGACGTCTCTCGGTGAAGGACGTCATCCAGAAGACGATGCTCGAGATGAAGGAGACCGGGGTGGAAGCCGCCGCCGCGACGGCGGTCGTGAGCTGCAACAACTGCGGCGGATCTATAGAGGTGGAGTCCGTGATCGTCGACCGTCCCTACCTCGTCTCCATCGTGGACGCGCCGACGGGCGCGGTGCTGTTCCTCGGCCACGTCGAGGATCCGACGGACTCCGGCGGCACGTAGGTTCGGTCGGCAGGGTCCCCACCGCGGGTGGCGTGTCTTTCGGGGTGCCACCATCCCGCGGACGCGGTCGCACGCAGACGGCTCAATTCTACGTCTCTCTCGCTCCGCGTCACGACCCTGGCCCGCGCCAGCGCGCCGTTTCAGAGAAT
>CAYUAW010000169.1:5283-14835 GCA_964442485.1 uncultured Polyangiaceae bacterium | reverse complement strand
GGTGCGGTTTGCAAAGCTCCGCATCTTTGATGCCTCGGGGACGACGTCGGCGTCGGTGACCATCTACGACGCGCTGCGGTTCCCGGAAACATCCGCTCGCATCGTCATCATCGCGTCGCGCTCGGTCGAAGCAACCGGGGCGAGGGATGCGCGCACCATCGACGTGGGGAGCGCGAGCTCCGCGACACGCTGGCACCGAGCGATGAGGATCGGCGTTCCGGTGGGCCGGTAGCGCGCCTCCATTGCCCTGCGGCTGTCCTCGTAGCCCGCGCGATCGCCGAGCTGCCACGCGATGCGCGCACGAGTCTCGTGCAGCCGTCCGAGCACCCAGGGGTGACCGGTGCTTTCGAAACGAGCGAGCAGCCGATCGATCCGTGCGAACGCGGCGTCCGTCTGGCCGAGCCCTGCCTCGGCCATGGCCATCTCGATGTCGACGATGAGAAACAGGGTGACGTACTCGCGGTCGTCGTCCGTCATCGACGCGAGGACCTGCTCGCAGAGTGCGCGGGCCTTTTCGTGCTCACCGGCTTCGTTGTAGCTGCGCGCGACGAAGCCGTAGGCAGCCGCCCAGCCGATGAAGCCCCGAGCCGGGCGCTTCTCGAGCTCTCCGAGCGCGGCCCTCGTTGCCGATGTGGTCGAGTTCTCCTGTTCGAGCACCAGCGCGAGCCGTGCCAGCCGGCTGTGGAGTTTCAAAGATGGCAGCGTGCGACTGAGCTCCTCGAGGCGATCTGTGATGCGCGTGAGCGTGACGACATCGGACGTCGCGATGCTCACCGGCACGAGTGCGGACGCCTCCCAGGCCTCGACCTGCCACGCCGACCCGGTGTGCGCGGCATGGCGTTCCACTCGTTCACGATGAGGCGCGGCTAGCGTGTGCTCGCCCCGGTTCATGTGATAGAGGTACCGGAGCTGGCTCGCGATCATCGCGTAGAGAGCGAGGCCCGTCGCGTCGAGCCCGTCGGCGCACGCGAGCGCGGAGCGCCCGTCGGCGCGCATCACCGCGAGCGAGCCACGGGCGAAATGAGCGGCGGCGACATACAGGCGCCGCGCCTCGGCCGGGAGGGTCGGGTAGTAGCGGGGGTTCGCGAACCGCGCGAGGAGCGTCTCGAACGTCCGCGACGTCTCCGCCTCGTGCTCGCGGGCAACGGAGGCGAGCGCGCGGCAGTATGCGTGGATGCCGACCGGCGTCAGCCGCGCCGGCAAGCCCGAGAACGGCACGAGCACGTCGGCGACCCGCTCGCCTCGCTCTGCGTCGAACGACTGAGCGGCGTTGCCCGCGAGCGTCGTCACCGTCGCGAAGAGCTGCACCATGAGCTGCGCGAACGAATAGCGCCGCTCCGATCTCGGCGTGAGATGGAAGCGGACGAGCGCGACGAGCACGCCGAAGACGAGCCCGAGCGTCCTGCCGAGAAAGCGCCGTGCTCGGTTCGCGACCCGGAGCCCGGAGATCTCCTCCAGCGCGTCCAGCGCCTCGTCGCCGTAGCGCTCGCCCCAGACGCGAGCCTCGTAGAACCCGGCCTGGGCGAGGGCGGCGAGCAGAGGCATGCGCTCGTAGATCGAGCGCCGGTGCCGCTTGTAGACGAGAAGCGCCGCCTCGATCGGCTTCCCCAGGTGGTGGAGGTTCGCGTTGAGCGTGCGGACGGCCACGCTGTCCGTCGTGGCGGCGGCGATCCGGTCGGCGCCGCGCAGATCGTCGCCGCCCTCGATGAGATGAAAGCCGGCCTCGATGGAGAGAGCGACGTCCGTGTCGTTCGACAGCCGCGCGAAGGCCTCGCCGAGCCGGAGGTGCGCCGCCTCGAGACGCAGATCGTCGAGCCCCGCCAGGACTGCGTTGCGAACGGCCATGCTCGTGAAACGATGCCCGTCCAGGCCCGCGTCGAGGATCTCGTTGCGCACGAGCTCGTCGACGAGCGTGAGGACGTCGCGCTCGTCGGCGTCCGGCAGCACCGCGCGGCACAGCGCGACGGTCGCGGGCTTGCGCCCGAGGCACAGGCACTCGGCGAGCCCGCGCGCCCGCTCGCCGAGCAGAGCGACGCGGAGCGACAGCGCGCCCTCGAGCTTCGCCGGGATCTGCGCCCGAGGACGGTCGATGGGCAGCACCCACACGCCGTCCACGTAACGGATGACGCCGTCGCGCACGAGCTTTCGGGCGACCTCGAAGGCGTGCAGCGGGTTGCCGGCGGTCCACTCGTGGAGCCAGGGGGCGAAGCGCTCGAGGCCCGGTGCGTCGCCGAAGAGCGAGTGCACGAGGGCGCGCGTCTCGCCGGCGTCGAGCCCGTCGAGGGCGATCGGGATGCTCGCCGTGGCGAGGGCGCGAAGTGCGTCAGGACGTTCCTTACCGTCGCGGAGGCCCTCCGCGACGAGCACGAGCAGCGGGTGCTCGGGAGCGACCTTCGCCAGCGTCGTGAGCACGGCCAGGCTGTGTGGATCGGCTTGCTCGACGTCGTCGACGATGACGACTAGCGGCTTGGCGCGCGCGACGTCGCAGAACCATTCGTCGAGACCGACGGCGGATTCGTCGCCCGGAGCCGCAGCCAGGCTCCCGCGAGTCCCCATGCGCTGAGAGATCTCCCTGCCGAGCCCGCGCAGAGCGTCCGTGTGGCGCGACGCGGCGTCTGCCGCCACGTCGGGAAGGGCGTCGAATAGGCGAAGGACCAGCGCCCGCGCCGTGCCGAGGGCGCCCTGGTGCATCGTCGCATCCACCGTGACGACGGTCGCACCGCATACCTGGGCGCGCACTCCGGCCTCGACGAGAAAGCGCGTTCTTCCCGTGCCGAGAGTGGCCTCGATGCGGACGGCGCCACCGCGCCCCAGGACGGCGGCCTGGGCGCGTGCGCGCACGTCCTCGAGCTCGGAGGTGCGCCCGATGAACGCGGGCCGCGACAGCAGGCGCTCGGCGAAGGCCTCCGGCGGATCGTCGGCGTCGGCGTCCAGCAGGCCGAGCGCGCCGAGCCTCGCGATCACCTCGACCGCGCTCGCCGGTCGCGCGAGCGGATCACGGCTCAGCATACCGAGGATCAACGCATCGAGCTCCCTCGGCACCTCGGGTGCGAACGCAGAGGGAGGAATGGGCGCGTGCTGCCAGAGCTCGAGAAGGTCCTCGAAGCGGGCGGCGGGGTAGGCATGCCTGCCAGTGAGCAGGAAATATCCGAGCGCGCCGAGCGAGTAGAGATCCGAACGCCCGTCCAGGGGCGACCCGTCGATGGCCTCGCGCGGGACGGCGGGCGCGGTCCCGACGACGTGACGCGACGGACCGAACTCCGCGAGCGCGCCGAAGTCGAGAAGCTTGCAGTGCCCGTCGGGCGTCTTGCGGACATTGGTCGGGCTCAGATCCCGATGGACGAGGCGGCGCGCGTGGAGCAGCGAGAGCGACGTCGCGACGTCACGCAGGTACCCGCACGCTTCGCGCACATCGAGCGGCGCCGCCTTGCCGACGTCGTCGCCCTCGAGGAGCTCCATCGTGTAGTACGGGCCCCGCGCGTCGACGCCGTAGTCGTGGACGCGGATGATGCGCGGGTGCAAGATCCCCGCGAGCACCTGGTACTCGCGCTCGAAGGCCTCGACGGTCAGGGGGTCGTCGAGCGCGGCCGGGCGCAGACGCTTCAACGCGCGGCTCTCACCGGTCGCGCGGTCGACAACGCGATAGACCGTTCCCACGCCGCCGGATGCGAGCTCCGCCTCGACGGTGTAGCGCTCGAGCGAGACGACGGGGCGCGCAGCGCGGAGCAGTGAACGGCGTGAGTGGCGCTCGGGGGGCGCGGAACTTCGCATGTATACGGACGAGCGCGACGCATCCCCTCTGGCGGAGCGCGCGCCTCGGAACCTCGAACTCTAGCATTGCTCGCTCTCCGCGATGAGCCCCTCCACGCTTGCTCTCGCGCTCGAGTGCTTCCCGAGGTGTGCCGCGCGACGTGGTCGCGCGTCGCACCTCGACCCAGGAGTCCTACGTTGGACCACTCAGCGCAGGCGCGCGAACCAGATCCCGGCGCCGTCGCCTTCGGGCGAGAGATAAAGGATCCCCGGTTCGGGCCAGCCGGCTTCAACCCACTCCGACGCACGGACCCCGACGTCGAAGGAGTCGCCGGTCTCGATGATGCGCGCACCGAACACGCCAGTGTTGCCGTCGAAATCGTGGAGGTATCCGATTCCGCCGAAGCTTTGGAGGAACAGGACGTCGCCGTTCGACATCTCGTCGAGGGTGATGCCCTTCGCGATCTTCTCGAAATCCGTCGTGCCCGCGGGCGCGACCAGCAGGTCGCCGGTGCCGCGGTCGCCGTCGTAGTTCGCCACGAGGGCGATGCCGGGGTCGTCGATGAGCACGTGCTGGCGCGGAACGGCGTGCGCGAGCGGCGTCGAGACCGTCGCTCCCTGGAGCGCCACGAGGTTGCCCGTCGACCCGTCGAAGTCGACGATCGCGACACTGCCGTTGATCTGCGCGACGTTCGCCGCGACGTCGGTCAGCGGCTGGCCCTTCGACCAGGTGACGAGCCGACCGGCGTGCAGGGTCCCGTCGAACTCGACGGTCATGCGGAAGGAGGAGCCGACCTTGTCGACGATGGGGGCGCCGCGGTTCGAGTCACGCGTCACGTTGTCGGCGATCGACTCCAGGTCCTGCCCGAGTACTCCGCCGTAGAGCGTGGGCGTCCCCTTCGGATCGTCGGCCCTCGCGTAGAAGACGTAGGGAGTCTTCCCCATGAAGTCGACGTCGGGGGTTCCCAGAATCGACGGGCCGACGGTGATCTTCTCTGCCGGCGTGTCGTCCATCGTGGTGCTTCCGTAGACGACCGACGTCCGGTCCGCGCAGGGAGACCGGTAGCTCACGCCGAGGCCGCCCCAGCGGGTCGGAAAGACGACGTCGCAGGCGTTCGAGTCGACCTTCTCGGGTGTGTCGAGGGCGTCGGTGACCTCGTAGAGATCGCCCTCGCAGGGGGAGGCGTCCGCCGCGCAGGTCGCGTCGATGTACGCGACGTGGACCACGGAGTTCTGCGCGATGTCGAACTCCGTCACGTTCGTGCCGAAGCGCGCGAGCTCGCTCCGCTTCATGTCACGGACGACCAGCGCGCCGCTCTCTATCGACCACAGCTTGTTCTGAACGACCCGGGTGCCGCTCACGCCCTCTGCGACGATCGTCTGCTTCTTGTTCCACGGCTCCATGAACGTGAGGTTGCCGGTGGTATCCACTGCCAGGTACCCGGGCGGATCGTCGAAGGTGACGTCCAGCGGGAAGCCCTTGTCCTTGATCGGGGGAAGCCCTTCCTTGCAGTCGAGCGTGATCAAGTGGAGCAGCGTGTCGCTGCCGGAGACCTCGTGATAGCCGACGATGGCGGGAACGGTGCTGCGGACGCCGAAATCGAGCGGCTGGTAACCGCGCGCGGGGCCCGTGCTGCAACCTTTGCCGCCACCGATGGGAAAGATCGTCAGAACCGTCGGCGCGGCCCGGGAATCGAAGGCGATCACGTGGGCGCCCGAGACGTTCGTGCCGACGATGCTCGCCCCGCTGAACTTGCCGCCGCCGATTCTCTGTCCGGGAAGGCTCAGGTAGGTTGGATCCGAGCTGAAGAGTTGGTTTAATCCACTCAGGTCCACGTGGCAGCCGACGAGCAGCACCGCAAGGCTCGCCGGCGCGAGCAGTGAAGCCATCTGCGACCGACCCGTCACTCCGCGGCAGTATACACCTTCGCGCCACGCATGCTTTCTTCGACTCGCAGACGCTCGCGACTTCGCATTCGTGCTCGCGCGTGCTTCGTCACGGCGCTCACCGGGGTGCTCGCTCTTGGGTCGGGTAGCGCATCGGCGCAGCCCAAAACGCCTGCGGCGAGCACATCACTTGCCGTCACGCCGCCCAAGCCCGTCGACACGACCGTGACCTATCCGGACGGTGCGGGCGGTGACGCGAGCGTGATCCTGGAGCTCCTGGTGGACGAGGACGGAACGGTGGGCGAAGTCGGAAAAGCCGACGGCCCGGAGCCGTTCGCGGATGCGGCGCGCAAGGCCGCCGTGAGCTGGAAGTTTGTCCCCGCCGAGCGGGACGGCAAGCCCGTGCGCGCACGTATTCGGTTCGAGGCTCGGTTCATCGGCGAACATTTGTTGAGCTCGAAGGACGGGGCTCCGCCGGAGGCCGCGAATCCCGAGGAGAACGCGCCGGCCGCCGCCGCGACGCCAGCGGCCCCTGCGTCACCGGGCAAGAAGGCCGCGCCCGAGCCCGCGTACAGCGTGACGGTGCGCGGGCAGCGCGCGGCACCGGGCGGCGTGACTCTTTCGCGCACCGAGGCCCGGCTCCTGCCGGGCGCATTCGGCGATCCGTTCCGGGCCGTGGGCGCCCTGCCCGGCGTGACGCCGGTCGTCACCCTGGTGCCGCTGTTCTTCCTGCGCGGCGCGCCGCCCGGCAACGTCGGTTACTTCATCGACGGCATTCGCGTGCCGGTGCTGTTCCACGCGCTCGCCGGTCCCCCCGTCATCCAGCCGGCGCTCATCGAGCGTGTGGACGTCTATCCCAGCGGCGCGCCCGCTCGCTACGGTCGCTACGCGGGCGGCATCATCGCCGCCGAGACGGCGCCTTCGGGCGACACGCTCCACGGAGACGCAGCGCTCACCGTGCTCGACCTCTCCGGCGTCGCCACGACGCCGCTCGACGAAGGCCGCGCGCACGTGACGGCAGCAGGCCGGCTCTCGTACACGCAGCTCACCGTGTCGAAGCTCACGAACCTCGACGTGGGCTACTGGGACTATCAGCTCCACGCGAGCTACGATCTCACGTCGCATGACGTCATCGGCGTGTTCGCGTTCGGCGCGCTCGACTTCGCGGGAGACAAGAGCGGCTCGGGCATCCTCGGCGCGAACTCTCCGCCAGAGACGGGGACGACGCAGTTTCATCGCGTCGATCTGCGCTACGATCACGCCTTCTCCTCGGGCAGCCACTTTCGCGTCGCGAGCACGTTCGGTTACGACCGGAGCGCCCTCACGGGCGGCACCATCTCGGATCTCTCCGGTGCGGCGCGGTTCGAGTTGCTCGAACGGCTCGGCACGCTTGACACCCTGCGCATCGGAGCGGACGTCGGTCTCGACGACTACAAGCTGAGGCTCGACCCCGACCCGACGCTGAATTTTCGCGATGCGACGTTCCTCTTTCCGTCGCGAGGTCAGCTCACCACGGGCGCGTACACCGAGCTCGAGCTGCATCCGACGAAGAGCATCCTCGTTCGCCCCGGCGTGCGCGTCGACGTCTGGAACTCTCAGGGGCTCACCGCGGTCGGCGTCGACCCGCGCATCGGCGCGTCGTTCGATGTCTCGCCGAAGGTGAGGATCATTCACTCGCTCGGGCTCTCGCACCAGACACCGAACTACCTGCCGAACGTGCCTGGGGTGGAGATCGGCGGACTGCGGGGCGGCCTTCAGCAGAGCCTCCAGGAGAGCGCCGGCGTGGAAGTGGAGCTTCCCGCGGACGTGACCACCTCCGTCACGCTCTTCCAGCAGGATTTCTTCAACCTGAGCGACCCGCTCGGCTTCTCCCGTCAGGCGACTTTCAACGCGGACGTCGCGAGCCTGCGCGGCATGGGCTACGCCTACGGCGCCGAGCTTATGGTGAAGCGACCACTGACGCGCAAGCTCGGCGGCATCCTCTCGTACACGCTCTCGCGCTCGGTCCGCAGTCACGAGAACATCACCTCGCTCTCCGCGTTCGATCACACGCACGTCGCGAGCGCGGCGCTCGGCTACGATCTCGGTCATCGTTTCCAGATCGGCGCGCGCGGGCTGCTCGTCAGCGGCGTGCCCACGAGCCGGGTCACCGCGAACGGGCCCATCTTCGACGGTGACCGCGGCCCCTGGTACTTTCGCCTGGACCTGCGCATCGAGAAGCGGTTCCGGCTCGGCGAGAAGGGGTACTGGGGTCTCCTCGCGGAGGTCGTGAACGCCACCGCGACGCGCGAGGTAATCAGCAGGACGTGCAGCATCATCCGCTGCACCGAGGCCGGCGTGGGGCCCTTGGTACTGCCGAACGTGGGTATAGAGGCCGGATACTGAGGTAGCCTCGTCCCCGCCATGCGTGTTCTCGTCCTTGGCGCCGGGCTCGCCGGTCTCTCGGCGGCGGAGCGCCTCGTCGATCACGGAGCCCGCGTCGTGGTCGTCGATTCGTTTCCGGTGCCGGGCGGCCGGGTCGCAAGCTTCGACGTCGGCGTGCCGGTGGCGGGGCTCTTGCCCGGCGACGTCGTCGAGCACGGTCTCCACGCCTGGTTCCAGCACTACCACGCGCTCTTCGGTTTGATGCGGCGCGCGGGTGTCCCGAAGCCGCTCTTCGCCGGCCGCGGCATCCACTTCTGGGCGCCGGAGCGCGGTCACTACGTCATCGAGGGCGGGCCCGGGGAGTGGTTCTGGAATGCGCTCAAGCTGCCCGAGGAAATGCGGGGTCCGCGGAGAGCGGCGCTCGCGGCGTTCTCCCGGCTCATCGCGTACCTGGACCCCGCGCTCCGCGATCCCATCCAGACGGATCGCGAGTCTGCCATCCACCTCCTGCGGCGGATGGGAGTGCCCGAGCCCGCCATCGACCACGTCTTTCGCCGTTGCCTGTTCTCGCTCACCTCGCTGCCGTTCGAGGAGCTCAGCGCGCTGGAGCTCCTGCGCTGGATGTCACTCATCCTGCCCGACCCGCGCATCCGCTGCCTCGAGGGGGGCGGCACCGCCTCGATGTGCGCGCCGATCGCGGACTACCTGCGCGGCCGCGGCGTGGATTTTCGCTTTGGCGTGGAGGTGCGGAAGCTCGGCATCGGCGACGGCGGGCGCGTGCTGCTCGACCTCGCGCAGGCCCCCGATCGCACCGGCGTTCGCCACGTTCTCGTGCAGGGGTTTCGCCCTGCGATCCCACCGAATCCGGCTCTCTTCGACGCCGTGGTGTGCACGCTGCCCTGGGAGCGCGTGCTCCAGGTCTCTGCCGCGGACGAGACGCTCGGTGCACTCGACGCCTGGAGGGGGATGCGCGCGCTCGAGAACCTGCATCCCTTCACGGTGAGGCTCTGGTTCGAGCGTGCGATCGAGGGAGCAGAGCCGGCCTACATCCTGGCGTCGGGGACGGTGTTCGACGTCCTCAGACCGACGCGCGCGGCGAGCGACGCGCGCGGGATCTCGCTCATCGACGCGCTGGTGGACAACGTCACCACACACCTGCCCGAGCTCGGCTACGACCACGAGCGCCTCGTCGTCGAGAGGGACGGCAATCGCCCCGTCGAGGAGCGCGTGCTCGCGGATCTCGAGCGGCTCTACCCGGGGCAGATCCGGGGCAACCCGGTCACGCGGCGCTTTCTGCACACCCGCGAGGGCATCATCGCTTGCCGTCCCGGCGTCTGGCCGCTGAGGCCGCCGCAGTACGTCGGGCTCCGCAGGCTCGTGCTCGCAGGCGACTATACGCGCCAGCCGTGGGGCGTCTGCATGGAGGGCGCGACGCGCTCAGGGGTGCTCGCCGCGGACTCGCTGCTCACCGGGCGACAGAGCGAAGGCTCCGCACCGTGGGCGTTCGAGCAAGTGGCGGAGAGCGTGCGCAGCGTCTTCGAGCGTGCGTGA
>CAYUAW010000169.1:0-5183 GCA_964442485.1 uncultured Polyangiaceae bacterium | reverse complement strand
AGCCCCGCGGCGAGCGATGCCTTAGCGAGCGCCACGCGCGACCTCCTGATAGACGAGCCCTTCGACCTCGCTGACGGTGCGCCCGTCGAGCCGAAGGACCGCCGCATCTGGAGTCGGCCGGGTGAAGGCGATGGGGTGCGCCCGCAAGCGCCGAGCCCCCTGCACGTCGGCGAGGATGGGATAGTGCCCCTGCGCCATCGCGGTAACGCCGAAGACGTCGGATGCGACGGGCTCCACGAAGAAGGCCGCCGTCACGTTCTTCAGCAGCGGTGCCTCGCCCGCGACGACCTGCCCGATGTCTCCGACCCGCCCGCCGAGCGTGCGCACCATGAGCTCGCTGTCCGGGGAGGTGCCGTCGAGCGCATGCTCGACGTGGAGCGGCGTGTACGTCACGATGCGCTCGTTGCCGCCGATGCTCTCCCAGCGGGACGTGGATGCGCCGGGGGTACCCACGACCGCGTGCTGGCTCTCGCTTACGAGCTCCCTCAGGGTGATGGGCAGGACCAGCGTTGCGTGGGCAGGGCGTGCGCGACCGAGCGTTAGAGCAGCAAGCCCTCCGACCAGGAGGGACCTTCTCGACAGCATGAGATGCATGCTAGCATCGGGGCTCACGCAGTGCAGTCAAGATGGTCGCTCTTTGTGCGACAGCGCGCCGCTCACGGCAGCGCCAACGCCACCGAGAGTCGTCGCGTAGATCCATACGCCGGCGACGATCGCCGCGAGCGTGCTTCCCGCGGGGAACCAGGTCGGCAGCTGACTCTTGCCCACGAGGCTCGTGAAGACCAGGGCTGCAACGGCGATGAGCGTCGCGACGGCAGTGCCGATCGTCACGGCGATGACGACGCGACCGCGCGGGCCAGGCTTGCCGCGATTGGCCGCGACGAACCCGCCGATGAAGGGTCCGAGCGGGGCGGTCACGAGATGAAGTAGCGGCAGCATGACGCACACGATGGCGACCCCGGCGCCGAGCAGCCCCGACACGAGCTCTCCGCCGAGGGTGGATTCGCTGGTCACGTTCGATTCGCTGTCGACGTTCGGTTCGTTGCTGGCTGTGGAGTCCATGTGCGTCTCACGAGGGCTGGCGGTCGGCAGAATGTGCGCCTGCCGTTCGGCCAGCTGGGGGTGGTAGTCGCGGCGATTGGTGGCAAAGGGCGCGCGTCTCCGCAATTGTGAACGGCCGGGTGATCGGTGACTGCTCGAACGCGCGGATCATGAAGTTTTGTTTCGCTCGACTGGAGAATGCTGACCGATGAGCGCCTCGAGCGCGTCCAGGAGTGCGGGAGCGGCGCTGCGAAGCTCGGCCTGGTGGAGCACCGAGAGACCGCGCAGCACCCGTTCGCCCTTCGGCGTAAGCTCCACCAGGATCTCGCGGCGGTCCTGCTTGCTCTGACGACGCGCAGCGAGCTTCGCCGTCACGAGGCGATCCACGAGGCCGACGACCGTGTGGTGCCGCAAGCGGAGCCGCTCCGCGAGCGTGGAGACGGTGGGGCGAGCCCCTTCGGGCAAACCCTTCACCGCGAGCAGCAGCTGGTGCTGCTGTGGCTCGAGCCCGGCCGTACGCGCCTCCTGCTCGCTGAATGTAAGGAAGCAGCGGATCTGATGTCGCAGCTCGGCGAGAGCGCGATAGTCGATGCTTCCTTCGTCGTCCTCGGGTCGCTCTGTCACGATAATATCGGATTACGATATAATTGCGCCAGAGGGGCTGTCAAGGCGCGGAGCCGCGCACGACCCGGGAGCCGGCTCAGGCGTTCGCGAGGCGCGACGCAGCAAGGAGCGCGAGCGTGTACATCGCCGCGAACAGGTACCATGTCGCGGTGTAACCGAAGCTCATTGCGACGAGCAGCGACGCGACGCCGCCCAGGACCGAGAACGCGGAGGAGAGCCCCCAGGCCCAGGGCACCAGCCGCACGGCCCTGCCACGGAGGGCGGCGATGCCGAGAGGAAGCATCATGCCCATCAGATACGAGGGCGGGAACGCAGCGGCCACAGCGACGAGCATCTTGAGCAGCAGGGGTAGCCCGATCAGCGCGCGGGTCAGGCGAGGCAAGAGCACGCCATAGACGGCGAGCACGAGGACGAGCGCGGAAAGCCGCCGCACGGCGTGCTTGCCGTGTTCCGATTCAATCCGCTCGATGCTCGCGCTGCCGAGCCCGCTCGCGAACAGGATGGACGCGAGCAGCACGACCATGGAGTAAACGGGGTGCTCGAGGAACAGCGAGAAGCGCTGCATCAGGGTGAGCTCGATGCCGATGTACCCTACGCCGAGACAGACGAAGTAGCCGAGCGAGCTGCCGGGGCGCGCCACGCCGCGCAGATCCCGGAAGCGCACGAGCAGCGGCACCACGAGCAGCGCGAGCGCGAACAGCAGCGTCGCGCCTAGCAGCTGGTGAAGCATCCGAATGTCGAGCGTGCGAGCGAAATAATAGATGTGCTGCCGCCACTCGGGCCGGGGCGTCGACACGAGCGACTTCAGCGGGTCGATCATGTCGAAGAAGAAGGGTCGGTCGTCGGTGACCGGTGCGATGTCCAGACCGGTCGCGGAGAGATAATCCCTGAACACGCGGTCGCGGTCGGCGGAGAGAAAGAGGTCGCGCACCATCGGGTCGGGCCCGCCGCGCTTGCCGAGCCAGAGCGGCCGGAAGCTCGATTCCTGAACGCTCGTGGTGACCCGGTCGAGCTCGTCGTCGGTGAAGGGCGACGTCTTCACGAGCAGCGTCGACATCGACTCCGCGAGGTTACCCGGGTTCTGGTACCCCGCTCCGACCGTCAGGCGCTCTGGCGGCGCTCCCTGGACGACCACGACGCAATCTTCCGGGTGAGCGACGTGGCGCTCCGTGAGCGCGCGTACGGCGATGGCGATGGCGCGGTGGGTCTCGGCGAACGAGAACTCCGCGCCGCCCCAGCGCGACATGGAGAGGACGCCGCCCTCGTTCAGGTGGTCGAGGAAATCGCGGAAGCCGTCGGTCGTGTAGAGGTAGTTCTCGCTCAGGGTGTGGGAGCCGGACGCCGACGCGGTGAAGGTGTCGACGAAGGTCGCCTGGATGAGGTCGACCTTGTGCGCCATCGCCGCGACGTAGGCGCGGCCGTCGGCGATGTGGATGTCGACCGCGGGCAGGTCGTACAGCCCGCCCGTGAAGCCACGGAGCTCGTGCCGCATGAGCCGGATGGTGCTCCGGTTCACCTCCACGGCCTCGATCGATGGATTGCCGAAGGTCACGGCGCTGAGCACGTCGCTGCCTCCGCCAGGGCCGATGATGAGCACCTTCGGGTAACGTCGCAGGTGATACGCGAGCTGGAGGACGTTGTGTTTCAGGTACTCGACGTCGCGCGGGTCGCCCGTGTAGCGCAGGATCGGCGTGACGACCTGCGAGTCGATGTTGAGCCACTTGAAGTCCGATTTGAACCCCTGAACCGTGAGACGAGCCAGCGGATCCCAGCGCTCGAGCTCGATGTCGGTCTCGGCGTGGCCATGCGAGTGTGTGACGGCGAGCACGTCGTAGCGCGCTTCCGCGAACGCGAGCGCGACCATGAGCCCAGCGCCGAAGGCGCCCCCGAGGAACGCAGCGCGTGCCGCCTGTCGACGCGCGTACCACGTGCCCGCGGCGATCGCGGCGAACGCGAGCACCGGAACCAGGGCCGGCCCGTTGAAGATACGCAGCGCCGGGAGCACGACCACGGCGCCCGCCGAGGCACCGACGAGATCCAGACGGTACAGCGCCGCGATGCGATCGACGGCGTGCGTGAACACGACGGACAGCACGAGCCCTCCGAAGAAGAAGGGCACGATGCCGGCCGCGACGAGCGAAGCGTAGCTCGAGAGCGGCTCCATCGCGTTGTAGCTCCGCTTCGAGAGCGCGAGGATCCACAGGTACGAGCCAACTATGGAGAGCCCGAAGGCGATGGACTGCCACGCCAGCTGTGACCCCCGTCGCTCGCGTGGAAACCAGGACGGCTTCATGTAGACGAGGATCCCCGATGCGCCGATGCCGAGCATCGCTAGCGAAAGGATCGCGAACGCCGTGTTCTTCCAGAACAGCGCGGCGAAGAGGCGCGTGTAGAACACCTCCACGGCCAGGGTCACGAGCGCGGTGACGAACACGAGGACGGCCATCGGGGGCCGGCACCGTATCATCCTGGCCCGTCCTCGAATCACGGCAGAGGACCGTGGTGGCCCCCGAGGATCGAGGGAAGGATCCGCAGTGTTACGCAGTATCACCGGGGAATGTCGTGGCCGCTGTCACGTTTTCGGCCCCTCCCGCGATGATGAAAGCGTGCGAGACGTGCATGCACCTTGACCCCCGGAGGTCCGCGCTGCTCGGTGACGAACGGCTCCGGCGGGGCCTCGCGCGGTCCCTCGCGAAGCGGGTACCGCCCGCTGAGGTCGACGATCTCGTCCAGGCCACGCTGCTCGACGCGCTGGCGGCAGAGGGGGCGCCGTCCGACGGCGTCGAGCTCGAGAAGTGGGTGTACGGAATCCTGCGCAACAAGGTGTCCGACCATTACCGTGGCCGGAGGCGCGAGGCCCCGCTCGACCCGGATGGGCTCCACACGCTCGCCGGCGGGTCCGACGCCTCGGCGCGCGAGCTCCTCGGCTGGGCCGAGAAGGAGCTGCCGCCCGGTGAGCACTCGGCCCGCACGCTCGGGTGGATGCTCGCCGAGGGCGACGGCGAGAAGCTCGAGAGCATCGCGCGTGCCGAGCGAGTTCCTGCGCCGACCATCCGTCAGCGCGTCGCGCGGCTGCGTCGTCACTTCCGCGAGCGCTGGGCAGCGCAGGTCGCGGCGATCGTTTCTCTTCTGGCGCTCGCGGCTGCTCTCGCCGTGCTCGCCTGGCACCATTTCCGTGCGTCCCACGTCGAGCTCGCGATCACGAAGGAGCCCCCGGTGCTCCCCGAGCGGCGAGCGGAGGCGCTCCGCCGGTCGGGGCTCGAACTCTGCGAGCGTCGCGAGTTCGCCCCGTGCCTCCGCGATCTCGACGACGCAAAGCGCCTCGATCCGGCGGGCGATCTCGCCGCGCCCGTGCAGGCAGCGCGCGCGGCCGCGTCGGCGCCGTCGCCCGCGCCGACGGTCGTCCCGTTACCCTCAGTCCCGCAGGCTACGGAGCGGACACTGCCACCGATGCCCTCCGCGCTGCCTCCACGACGAGCTCCGAAGACGACCGGGACTTCGACGCTCCCGCCGATCCC
>CAYUAW010000168.1:0-15018 GCA_964442485.1 uncultured Polyangiaceae bacterium | reverse complement strand
CTTCGACGGGCAGCGGAGGCGCGCTGCACGACGCGACCGGCGGCGCGGTAAGTTCGCCGCCAGCGGGCGGCACCGCGGGTGCGAGCGGGGCCGCGGGCAGCGCCGGTTCGGCGCCAAGCAGCGGAGGCGCGACGCACACGGGCATGGACGCGGGCGGCGGAGGCGCCAGCCTCGCGACGCTCGCTGCGCGATGCCAGAGCGGCGCGGCGCTCTGCGACGATTTCGAGACCGTGACGAGCGGCGCCCCCGACACCGCGAAGTGGAACGTGCTGACGAGCTACAGCGGGCAGCCATCTACGGTGAACTCCGTCGTGGTGGACACGGCCCAGCACGCGAACGGTGCGCGCTCGCTCCACGTGCACACCGCGACCGGCGACCCCGTCTACATCGAGACGAAGTCTCTTCCCGGCACCGGCAATCACTTCTTCGTGCGCGCGTTCGCTTACTTCGACGTCGACCCCGGTGCCCGCACGCGAGGCCACTGGGGAGCTTTCGTCGGAGTCGGTCGCGAGGCGAGCTCCTCGCAGGATGTGGAGGTGCGGTTCGGCGGGCAGTTCGACATCCTGGTCGCCAACTACTCGCCGAACGACGCGCTGCAGATCAGCTCGTCGCGCGACGGCTTCTACGATGACGGCGCGCGGCTGCCGGTGCGCACCTGGACGTGCCTGGAAGTCGAGTTCGACGGCGCAACGGACGAGCTGCGGGTCTTCATGGACGATGCCGAGCTCGACCGGCTGCATGTGACGGACTGGGGGCAGTTCGGACATCAGCCGACGCCGGCGTGGTCACCCGCGTACGCGCGCCTGCGCATCGGTTACCAGTCCTGGAACGCAGATACGCCCGTGGACGTTTGGTACGACGCTGTGGTCGTGGACACGATGCGCGTCGGCTGCGCCCGGTAGCGGCGCGCGCGCCGCGGGGGAAGCACCGCGCCGCACGATCGCAATCGGCGCCTGCGAGCTCCGTTCCTCTCGCCTTCCCGAGCGCCCTTTGGTGAGCCGCGCGCCATCGGGTGCGCAACTACTCCGAACGGCTCCGGGAACATCGATGACACGAACCGTTATCCGCCTCTCGGCCGTGCTTTCCGTCTCGTCTCTGGGTCTCCTCGCGTGCCAGGGAAGTATCGGAAATGCTGATCATTCGGCCAGCGCCGGGATGCCCGGTGCGGCAGCGGAGTCAGGCGGCACGACCGGCGGCGTCCCGGGCGGCGGCGGCGCGGGGGCGGGCACCCCGGCCGGGATGGTGCCCGGTGGCGGCGGCGCAGCTGGGGCTGCGGGAGCGTCGAGCGACTCGACCGTGCCGCTCCTGCCGGCGCGGATCAGGAGGCTCACGAACGCCGAGTTCGACACCTCCGTGAAGGCGCTCCTCGGCGTGGATTCCACCTTCGGAGCGAACTTCACGCCGGACACGCGTCAGGACGGCTTCTCGCGCAACGACGCGCAGCGCGTCGACCCGGTCTTCATCTCCCAGCTGCAGGACGCCGCCGAAAAGCTTGCTGCGACGGCGCGGAGCAACGTCACCCAGCTCGCCCCGTGCTCCGACCCCGCGGGCAGCGAGGCGTGCGCGCAGACATTCCTCACGAGCTTCGCCACGCGCGCGTATCGGCGGCCTGCGACCGACGCGGAGGTCAGCGCGCTCCTCACGGTGTATCGGGCCGGCGCCGACAGCGCGACGTACGAAGACGGCATCCAGACGACGATCCAGGCGGTGCTCGAGTCGCCCGGGTTCCTCTACGTCACCGAGCTCGGTGATACGCCGCTCACTGACGGCAGCAAGCTCACCCAGTACGAGCTCGCGAGCTCGCTCTCCTACCTCGTCACCGGCGGCCCTCCGGACGACGCGCTGCTCGCGGCGGCGAAGGCCGGCGACCTCACCGACGCCACCAAGCGCGAGTCGCACCTCGAGCGTCTCCTCGCGACCAATCCCGCGTCGGCCCAGGTCGTGCGGCTCGTCGAGGAATGGCTCGGGATCGACGCCATCACGCAGACGGCGAAGGACTCCAACACCTACCCGAGTTTCGCGGGCCTCCGCGACTCGATGAAGAAGGAAGCGGACGACTTCACCACCGAGGTGATGTGGAAGGCGGCCGGGAGCGTGGGCGACCTGGTGTCCGCGAACTGGACGATCGCGGACGACCCGCTCGCACGGATGTACCTGAATCTCCACGACGGAGACGCCGTTCCGCGCACGGGCACGCACGTCATGCTCCCCGCGACCCGCCACGGGATCCTAGACCAGGGGGCGTTCCTCTCCGTCTACGCGCACGCGAACGAGACGGCCCCGGTGCTGCGCGGCGTCGCGGTGCTCCGGCGCCTCGCGTGCTTCAACATTCCCTCGCCGACCACGCTGAATCTCAACGTCGTACCGCCGCTGCCGGACAACACGAAGACGACGCGCCAGCGCTTCGACATACACCAGAAGGACCCGGTGTGCGCTCAGTGCCACACGAACATCGACGCCGTCGGCTTCAGCTTCGAGGACCTCGACGGTATGGGTAGTTGGCGCGACCACGACAACGGCCTCGCCGTCGACAGCTCGACCACGTTGCAGACGGGCCTCTCGTTCGACGGCAACTACGCAGACAGCTCGGCGCTCGCGGTGGCCCTGGGCGCGAGCCCCGACGTGAGCGCGTGCTTCGCGCGGCACTTCTTCCGCTACGCGGCGACGCGGAGCGACGACGAGGCCACGGCCGCGGAGGAGGCGTTCATGACCGCGGCGAACGCGCTGGCCCCCGACGCGCAAGGGAAGCTGCTCGCGCTGCTCTCGGCGTTCGTGAAGAGCGACGCGTTCGTGACGCGGAAGGCGAGCGAGTGACGGCCATGCGGATCAATCGTCGACAGCTTCTCCAGGCTGCCCTTGCGGGGGCGGCGAGCATCCCGCTCGCACGCGCCCTCGAGGGCGCCGCGCGCGCGTCCGGCCCGGGCAGCTTGCAGAACTTCATCTGCGTCTATCACCCGCACGGGATCGCGGCGGAGTTCTGGGCGCTGCGCACGGCCGACAGCGAGACCTCGTTCGACGTCACCTATCAGAACTGCTCGCTCCAGCCCTTCGACGACGCCGCCACCTACGGCAAGAGCTTCAAGGACAAGCTGCTCGTCATCGAGGGCCTCGACCATCTGTCGTTCGCCAACGGGCACGACTCGGCCGGCACCATCCTCACCGGAAGCCGCATCACCAACAAGCGGCCGGAGAACTCCTCGCTCGACCAGTTCCTGGCCGTGGAGAAGGGGCTCGGCTCGTCGACACCGGTGACCAGCATCTCCCTCGGCGTCGGCAACGACGGCACCGACTCCGGCGTCACGCTCTCCTTCGGCCCAGGGGGCGCGCCGCTGCCGAAGATCATCGACCCGGTGCAAGCCTTCAACGCGCTCTTCGGCAACATCGCCGTCTCGAGCGATCCCGCAGCGCAAGCCGCCGCACTGCACAAGCGAAAGGTCGGCCAGAGCATCCTCGACTTCCTGAACGGCGAGATCGGCAACATGAGGCCGAAGCTCGGCACGACCGAGCAGCAGAAGCTCGATCAGCACCTGACCTCCATCCGCGAGCTCGAGAAGCAGCTCGCGCCGGCTTCGGCGGGTTCCTGCATGGTGCCTTCCATGCCCGACGCATCGAAGTTCCCCATGATCAAGCAGTACAACGGCGGCGAGCCCTACTTCGACGCCATCACCGACGCGCAGATCGATCTACTGGCGAGCGCGATCGCGTGCGGGGTCACGCACTTCGGAACGCTGTTCATGAATGACCTGAGCTACATGAACAATCCGCTCGGGCTTCCCGCTGACAACCACGCGAACGTCGCGCACACCTACAACGCCTCACCCATCGGCGACAACGGTCGGCCCGGTGACGGCGACCCCAACACGTGGACCCCGCTGGCGAAGTTCAACCGCTACAGCTACTCGAAGATCGCGCGGCTGATGCAGAAGCTGGACGCGCTCGGCGCCCTCGACAACACGCTGATCTACGTCGCGAGCGACATGGGGAACCCCTCGCTCCACAGCACGCAGAACGTGCCCACGGTGCTCTGCGGGGGAGCAGGCGGGATGTTCAAGATGGGCCGCCACATTCGCCTCGGCGCCGATTGCTCCGACGGCACGCCGTGGTGCGCCGCAGGCGACGCCACGTTCACCGGCGTTTCCAACAATCACCTGCTGGTCTCGATCGCCCAGGCCTTCGGCGTCGACGCGACGACGTTCGGGACCCAGACGGACCCGAAGAACACGACGGGACCGATGAGTGGACTCACCTGAGTCCGGTGCACGAAGCGCGCGCTTCAGTCCGCTTTTTCGCGCGTCGAGCGCCTGTACTGGAGCGGCGTCTGGCCGGTCCATCGACGGAACGCGCGGTGGAACGCGGTGGTCTGCGAGAACCCGAGGAGCGCCGCCACCTGGGAAAGCGGCAGCGCTTCGTCGCCGACGTAGCGAAGCGCGAGCCCTTCGCGCACGTCCTCCAGGAGCCGCGTGAACGTCGTGCCTTCGAGCTCGAGCCTGCGTTCCAGGGTACGGGGGCTCATCTGCAACCGCTGCGCGATGTGCGCGCAGCCGGGATGCCCGTCCGCGAGCTCCTCGGCGATGAGCGCTTTCACCCGGCGAGTGATGGGCAGCGCCTGCGGAAGCTCCTGCAGCACGCGCTCGGCGTGGCGGCGCATCAGCTCGTGCAGGTTCGCGTCCGCGCTCCGCAGCGGAGCTTGCAGGAGCCCGGCGTCGAACTCGAACCCGTAGGACGAGGCGTTGAAGGCGAGCTTCGTTCCGTCGAACGTGCGCGTGTATTCGGTCACGTCCGCGGGCGGCGAGTGAGCGAGCAGGACCGTGACGCGGCCATCCGGCGTGCCCCAGACAGAGGCGAGAACGGCGAACAGACCGCCGAGCTGGAAGTCCGCCGCTGCGCGCGACATGGGCACGCAGTTCTCGAGGCGCGCGGTGACGCGATCGCCCTTCGTCTCGACGCGGATATCGAGCGCGTCGTTCACGAGCCGGATGAAGCGGCTCGCAGCAGTGATGGCGTCGAGGCCGGTCGACGCCGACATGACGGCGTAATCCAGCGCCCCGGCTTCTCCACGAGCACACTCCCGCGCCGCCTTCAGACCGAGATCGGGATCGCCCGTCATCTCGACCGCGAAATCGAGCATCTGGTGTGCGATGGAGATGGCGATTCTGTCGTCCGGCTCGAGCCCCTCCATGAAACGAACGACCTCGGGAGGGATCGACGCCACGCCGCGGAGGGCGCGTAGAAAGGGCCGGATGACGCGAAGCGAATACGAGAGCTCGTTCACTGCTGCGACCTTGGGCGGACGGGGTGACCCAAGACGGATGCGGCTGCGTGGGGGTACCGACCGCTCGGTAGACTCGGGCACCGGAGTGCCGTTGCCTGGCGGAAGGCGCCGGAGCGCCCCGTGATAGCCACCTTCGAACACCTTCCGATCCATCGAGGTAGTCATTGGCGTACCAATGGTAGGTAGTGCGCAGCGAAAAAAATGCGACTGGCCACACAAGCAGTCGAAAACCACCGTGGGGATACAGGGGAGCGCATTACTAGTTGGTCGCATCACCCCCCACGCTTTCGTTTTTTTCGCCTGACACTGGCGTATTGCAGCGAAACGAGAGGCCGGGGACGAGCCAGGAAACCAAACAAGGGTCTTGACAGAAGGTGGAAACCAGACATCAAAAGCGTCCACCCGAAATGCCGCATCGCATCGCGTCGCGTCACCGAGTGCGGTGAAACGCGCAAACGGACTCGATCGGTGCGAGCCGCGCTCCCCCTCCGAACGCCAGCGCGATAACTTCCGCCTCGGAGCATGGCGCGATACCCTCGTGGCAAACTCGTGATTGCGGCACGAAGGAGACCCCGGTGAAGCGAATCCTGTTGCTCGGTCTGCTCCTCTCGGCCGCCTGTGACGACGGCGACGTCCGACATCGGACGCGCGGCGACGCCGGAGTGGACGGAGCACTGCCTTCACAGGTCCCGGGGGTCTGCGACCTCGGGAAGTGTCCCAGACCGGAGAACGGGGTCGCGTGCTGCACACCGGACGCCCGCTGCGGGAACGACCCGTCGGGGCTCGGCCTGACGTGCCAGGCGAACCACAGCGCGGCTTCGACGCGCAAGTGCGTACTGAAGGACTGCCCGACGCCGATCATCGGCCAGACGTGCTGTACGCCGACCGCCCTGTGCGGCTGGGATCCTTTCGCGAGCGGGCTCCTCTGTCTCGCCAACACCCCGGTGAATCTACCGACCGACGGCGGCGTGTCGACCCTCTGCGATCTCGCGAGCTGCCCCAGGACGGACGGCGGCCCTGTTCCGTGCTGCCAGCTGAACGGGCAGTGCGGTGTCGACACCCTCGGCAATGGCGCGTGCTCCCCGCCGCCGAACTGCGACCTGTCGAAGTGCCCGGCCACGTTCGAGGGCGGCCCACGCGCTTGCTGCCAGAACAGCGGCGAGTGCGGCATCGACAGCCTCGGCATCGGCCTCTGCTTTCCGCCACCGATGGCGCTCTGCGATCTCGCGAAGTGTCCGATGGCCGACGGCGGCGCCAAGACGTGCTGTCTGCAGAACGGTCAGTGCGGTGTCGACACACTGGGGCTTGGCTTCTGCTTTCCGCCGACGACCACCACCTGTGAGCTCGCGAAGTGTCCGAAGGGGTCCGGCGGCGTCGCGGCATGCTGCATGCCCAGCGGCGAGTGCGGCGTCGACAGTCTGGGCATCGGGGTGTGCTTCGCGAAGCCTCCGGCCGGCGTCGACGGCGGTCCGCCGCCCGCGACCGTTCCCCCGGACGATCCGTCGATCACCGGCGAGTGCCCGAGCTTCATCGGCATGTACGGCCCGATCTGGGGATGCTGCAGCGCCTATGGCGTTTGCGGACAGTTCGCGTCAAACCAGTGTTTGCTGCCGGTCGGCACGCAGCTGCCCGTCGGGCCGCCGCCCCCGAAGGAAGCGGGTGTCAGCGAGCCGTTCCTGCGCTGCACGCCGCCCGAGCCCGTTCGGTGAAGGAGCCGGGTGCGACGATCTGTCGCACCCGGTCTCGTGACCCCGGTGCTAAACCGATCGGCGTGTACTTGCTCGGTGTCTCGGCGCGTGTCGGCGCGTTGGCCATCGTGGTCGTGGGCGGCTTTTCGTCGCTCGGCTGCGGGTCGAGCGGCAGTCAGAAGGACGAGCTCGGCCAGGGCCAGACCCTGACCGTCGCGTCCGACGCGAACGCGATCCAGACGAAGGTCTCCGCCGACGGTGATCATTACGCACAGGGACGCAACACGTTCCTGGTGCAATTCGATCCCGCGACGACCGTCCTCGACAAGGCATCCGCGTTCATGCCGGTGCACGGGCACGGGACCCCCGCCGCCCCGACCATCGCCGCAGAGGACGGCGGCGGCTACCGCATCTCGGACTTCATCTTCAACATGCCAGGGATCTGGGACGTGACCCTGGACGTGACGCTCGCCGACCGGTCCGACAAGGTCGAGTTCTCGCTCGACGTCCCATGAGCGCGCGCACCGCGTCGCTCGTCGCGGCGCTCTGTCTCTCGACGCCCGAGGCGCTCGCGTGTCCATGCCAGGGTTCGTCGGGCCCCGCCGCGGGCGTCACCAGCGCCACCGAACGACTCGGGGCGAGCCTCACCGAGACGACGCGCTTCGTTCCGGGGGCGTGGCGTGCAAACGGCCTGTACGGGTCGCTCGCTCCCGGGGAGCGAGAAGCCTCGGAGGACGTGACCGCGATCGTCGGCTATCGCCCCATCGTCCCGCTCGAGGCGAGCGTCGAAGCAGCGGTCGGCCATCAGACGTTCACCTCTCCGGATTTTCAGACGGAGCGGACGGCGTTCGGGGACACGACGCTCCGGGTGCGCTGGGACGCACTCGACGAGCCCATGCCCTTCGAGCACCCGCGCTTTCCGTGGCCGGCGCTGACGCTGCTTCTTTCCCTGCGAATGCCCACGTCACCTTCCGGTCGAGGCGACACGGCCAACCCCTTCTCCGGTACTACAGGCTCCGTCGGGGCCTCCGCGTCGAGCGAGGGGCTCGGCGCCTTCGAGCCTTCCCTCGGCGCTGGCGTGGTCCGGAGCTTCGGTGAGCTCTTCCAGGCGTCGGGATACCTGGAAGCGGCGTATCGCTTCGCCGATTCGTACATCGGCAGAGCTCGGCACCTGGGACCTCGCGTCTTCGGACAGCTCGGCGTGCGGTACGCGCCGACGCCGACGACGGGCGTCGGTCTCCTGACCGACTACGGCTGGGAAGGCAACGTCTCCTACGATGGCAGCTCGGTGCCCGACTCGAGCCAGAGGGTCTGGGCGATCGGGGCGTTCTGTTACCTGCGTGCCGAGCCTTCGCGGCTGCGCTGGGGTGCTCTGGTTCGGTACGCGCCGCCCATCGACGGCATCGGCAAGAACGCGAGCCAGTCGGCGAGCGTCGCGGTGTCCGTCGGCTACGCCTTTCTCTGAAGGCCGGCACCGCCAGACGACGCTTACCAGCCGTGCACCCCGACGACGCGGAATGCCTAGCGTTCACTCCCTCGGAGGGTGCTTCTGGAGCTTCCGCTGCAGCGAGCGGCGGTGAATCTTCAGGCGACGCGCGGCCTCCGAGATGTTGCCCTCGCAATCGGCGAGCACCCGGTTGATATGCTCCCACTCGGCGCGCGCGAGCGATGGCGCGGCGTATCCCGGCGAAGGCGCCACCCGAGCTGCATCGCCGCGCGCGAAGGCGGCTAGCACGTCGTCGACGTCCGCGGGCTTCGTGATGTAGCCGTTGGCGCCGAGGCGCACGGCCTCCATCGCCGTGGCGATGCTTCCGTATCCCGTGAGCACGACGATCTTCGTCTCCGCGTCGATGGCGCGAAGCGAGCGAACGACGTCGAGGCCGGATTCCACACCGAGCCGCAGATCGACGACCGCGTACTCCGGGCTCTCCCCGCTGGCGAGAGCACGCGCCTCGGCCTCGGTGGAGGCCTCCGACGCTTCGTACCCGCGCTGGCGAAAGGCCGCCGCGAGCCGTGAGCGCAGCGTGTCGTCGTCGTCCACGACGAGGATGGAGCGCGGGCTCGTCGTTTCGATCGGTGACGGCTGCTCTGACATGGGACTCGGGCGCTCTTCCGGATTCTAGCGCGCGGCAACGGCCGGACCGAACGCAACGCACGCGGCCGGAAGCGTACACAGGACGCGCGTACCCCGGCCGACTTTCGACTCGATGTCGAGCTTGCCGCCGAGCAGGTCGAACACGGTGCGCGTCAGGTAGAGCCCGAGGCCCATTCCTCGCCCGCTCTCCTTGGTCGTGAAGAAGGGCTCCGTCGCACGCGAGAGCACCTCCGGGGCCATTCCGGCACCGAAGTCGACGACCTCGAAGGCGACGCCTCCGTCGGTGCCCCGGGAGACTCGGAGGACGATGGAGTCGCCGACCTCGGAAGCGTCGAGGCCATTCTTGAGCACGTTACGGAGTGCGCGCGTCACTGCGTGGAGCGGCACCTGGATGCTCCCCTCCGGCGCGAGTCCCCGCGCCCACTCGACGCGAACGCGAGCAGGCTGCGGCAGCCGCTCGATGGCCGCGCGAACGAGCGCCGAGACGGCGATGCTCGACGGCGCCTCACCGGGGCTCTCGCCGGCCTCACCCGCCATCTGGCTCAGGATGGCGCGACACCGCTCGACCTGTTCGCGGATGAGGCGCGCGTCCGCGGCGAGCGCGGCCGGCTCGACGGGACGCTCGAGCTCCTTCGCGACCACCGCGATGGTCGCAAGCGGTGTGCCGAGCTCGTGCGCGGCACCCGCGGCCAGCGTCGCCATCGACGCGAGCTTCTCCGTGCGAGCGCCGCGATCGCGCGCGCGGGCCAGATCGAGCTCGCGCTCGGCGAGCGCGCGTGTCACGCGGTGCATGAAGTAGACGATGAACGCCGCGGCGGTGGCGAACGCCACCCACATGCCGCGGAGGTGCATGTCGAGCGGCTCTCCATTCGCGCCCATGTGATGATGCGCGTGCCCCATGACGTCCATCGGCAGCGGCACGTGTCTCGCGAAGAGCGACGCGCTGCCTCCCGCGGAGAGGAGCACCAGCGGCCAGGTCCACCTCGGCGGCAGCACCAGCGCCGCCAGCGCGATGTGCACCAGGTAGAGAAAGCTGAACGGGTTCATCGGGCCGCCGGTGAAGTAGAGGAGCCCCGTGAAGCAGCAGACGTCGGCCGCGAGGGCCAGCGCGATGACCGGCTCGCCGCACCGGCGGGCGCGCCTTTGCCACGCCGTCGTCGCGACGTTCAGGGCGGCCTCCAGGACGAGAATGGCCGCGAGCGGCTCGAGCGGCAGCCGGATGTGCGCCCCGAAGTGCACGCCGGCGATGAGCAGAGCCTGACCGAGAATCGTCGCCCAGCGCAGCCGCACGAGCCACGACATGTTGATGCGATGCACCTCGTCGTCCCGCTGCGATTCGAGCCGCGGCGCGCCGGCGGCGTACGCCGTCGAGAGCGCGGGCGGTTCCCTGGACGGCGAGCGCATCGACGCCCTCGAGCATAGTGGGGTCGACGACGCCCGAGCCTGCGACTTACTGTCGCACCCTGGCGGTACCCTTCGCCGCCACCGCTACTGCGCGACGTCGAACGTGGGACTCGTCACGTTGACCTTCGATCCCGCGCCGCCGTCGGGCAACGGCGCCGTCAGGCTGAGCGATATCTCGCATTTTCCGGCCATGCTGGCGACGAGCGGCGTGAGGAGATATTCGCCGTTCCCGAGCGCTTGCACCTTCAGCGGGACCTCCGAACACTTGTGGCGCATCACAGGCATCCACGTCGACACGCTGATGGAAATGCCGTCGACGGGAGCGCCGCTCGCAGTGTCGGTGACCCGCAGCAAGGCCTGGTGGTCGGGCCCTACGTGGATCGGCTGGTCGGGCGACGTACGCAGCTCGATCTGCAGCGTCTTGTCCGGAGTCGTGAATGTGGAGAGCGCGGCGCTCGGAAACGACGGCCCGCCGTCGGTCGTGACGCTGCCAGCCGATCCTCCGGTGCCCGACAACATGTCCAGGCCGGGCCCCATCGTCGCCGGGCTGCTGCTGCAACCGAACGCCAGGACGACGACGCCGGCCGTCGCAGCCGAGACCAGGAACCGGTTAACGCCATGCATTATTCGACTCGCAATGTTTTTCCGTCCGCCCTCTGTACGGTGCCCCCACTCCACCGGTTACGCAAGGCGCGAAAGCGCTCGCAGCAGCGGCAATTTGACGCATCCGGAACGTCGCTGCGGAACGTATAAACCCCGAATCCTTTCTCGAACCGGAGGACTAATGTTGAACGCATCTCGACCGCTGCGCGCACCGCTCGCGGCAAGAATCATCCTGGCCGCGGCCGCTGCCGGCGCACTTCTCTCCGCGAGCGCTTGCTCGAGCGACAGTACGCCGGGCAGCACCGACGCCGGGACGTCGACGGGAGGCAAGTCCTCCACTGGAGGCTCCTCGTCCGGGGGAGCTTCTTCCGGTGGCAAGTCGGGCTCCAGCAACGGCGGTAGCACGAACACGGGCGGCTCGAGCGGCGACTCCGGAGGACAGTGCACGGGCAAGCCCGCGACCGGCACGAACGACGCGAAGCACTGCATCGCCGACGACGGCGGGGTCATCAAGCAAGCGACGGGCGCCTGCGTGAAGGACGTCGACGCCGCTGCACCTCCCCCTCCCGACGGCGACGCCGCCGTCAGCGACTACGGCGACACGCTGTACGGGCTGGAAGGGGACGATGACGACTGCAAGTACCACGTCAGTTACACCGTGCCTCCGATCTGCGAGAAGGAAGGCGTGACGTTCACCGCGACCGTCACGAAGACGGTGGACGGAAAGCCGGTGACGGGAGCCTATCCGTACCTGGAGGCGACGCTGAACGATCTGCCCTCGAGCTCGGCCGTGCAGCAGTCGTACCGAGAGACCACGCCGGGCGTGTACACGGTCGGGCCGATCGTGTTCGACAAGGCGGGTAAGTGGGTCGCGCGGTTCCACTTCTTCGAGGACTGCAGCGACGAGCCCGAGGATTCACCGCACGGCCACATCGCCTTTTACATCGACGTGCCCTGACCTCTGTTCTTCTCGGCTGCGTGCAAGCCCGTTTCGGACCGCATGGTGGTCCGAAACGGGCTTCATTCCTTGTAGCCGCCCTGCGCCCAGCAGAGGAACGTGGCCCGATCGGCGGCGTTCAGTGGATCGAGCGGTGGCGGCGGCATGCGGCATTGCGTCACGAGAGAGGTCATCGTGGTTTCCGTCTTGGAAGGGGGGCAGCTCACCTTCGACCTGCAGCGGCTCTTGGCGTTGTTGCTGATGTCGATGTAGCTCGTCAGGATCGGACTCGGGTTCTCCCCCTTCGCCTGATGGCAGCCCGTGCATTTCCCCGCGAGGATCGGCGCGACGTCATTCGTGTAAGTAGGGAATGGCGCGGCGCACTCGGTGGTCGAATCCGGACAGACCGCGAGCACTCCGGCCACTCCCCTGGTCGATTCATCGCCGCTGCAGGCGGCGGGAGGGGCGTCGCTTCCGGCGAGCAAAGCCCATAGATGACCTGGCGACGAAGGACTCGCAGGTTTCAGGTGGCAATCGGCACACGAGCCGTTGCGGTGCATTTCCGTCGTCATCACGTTGGAGACCGTCGTCATCGACGATGAATCGGTCATCGTGGCCACGGCCGTGATCGGAAACTCACCCAGGAAAGCCCCGCGCGGTACCCAGAAATTGCCGACACAGTTGGCCTTCATGTCGTATGTATTGTTCTTTGCGTCGAGGAGTCGCACGTCGGCGTGAGCCCCGGGTGCGTCGTCGTCCTTCCGGGCGTAGACGGTGCCGCCGAAGGCCATCTCGAAGGAGGCAGGCCCCTCTCCGCCGTGACACGTGAGACAGGGCTGCCCGGGCCGATGAAGCGGCCCTTTCGGGACGCCTGCCTTCTCGCCACCGAGGTCCTCGACGGCGCGGTCGTGCACCGGGTCACCGCAACCCGCGACGACGATCAGAGCGAGCGTCGCCGCTATTTCACGCACAATGGCCTCGGATTTTGAGGAATCGCATTGTCGCAGTCCACCGTGGTTTGGTCCCCCTGGGCGGCAATCCAGTCGATCAGACAGAGATCACCGTCGCTACCCTTTGCGAACACGACTCCGCCCGTATGCTTCTCCGCACCTCGCGCCTTGCGAACGAGGGTGAGCCGCTCTGGATTTCTACCGCCGTCACGAAGGACCGCGGACATCACCTCCGGCTCGAGGCCGACGACGGATTGATAGTCCGCGTCGATCTCCGCCTGACTCGTCGGCGTGCCGCACGGCACGTCGCTCGCATCGAGCCTCCGCCCCGGGCTCCCGTAGAGCCTCAAGTTCCGCCCCGGCGCCCCGTGACAATCGAGCGACCCGCAGAAGAAGACCAGCGGCGTCGTCACGGCGTCGAACCCGGTCTCGCTCGGCAGCGTCTCGGAAATCGTCGCTCCTTCGTACCCCGGCGAGCACGCGAGCGCCACGAGCGCACAGATCGCGGCCATCACGGTGCGCAGCGTCATTCGAACACCCCGATGAGCGTCAGCGACGCGAGCACTGCCGTGCGCGCCGTGACGTACAGGTCGTCGAGGAACTCCGTGTGGATCATCCCGCCGTGGAGCTGCACCGTCACGCTGGACGGATTCTCGCTCGAACCGATTCCGTAGCTCGCCCCCGCGCCGAGACCCACGTTGTAGAGCGGTCCGAGCTCGCGATCGCCGGTGCGGTATTGTGGGAGGTCGAAGATCCCGTCCGGCCCGAAGCGCGCGATGTACGCGCGGTTCCAGAAATACACGGGCGTCTGCGCGTGGAAGCGAACCCAGGGCCACGCCGTCCAGCGGCGCGACAGGTCCGCGATGTAGCGCACCTCGGTCGTGGTGGCGTGCAGGTTCCAGGTGTCCGCGTAGAGCCGCTCGTCGGCGCGCAGGGTGGCGTGAGCGAAGCGATAGCCGAAGCGCGCCGTCAGCGAGTAGCGCTGACGCGTCAGGGGCAGCTGCTCCAGGGGACGCGCCTGCAGGCGCTTGTCGTTGACGTCGTCGATCGATTCGCCCTTCGCGATGGTCGGCGCGACCGCGGCCGAGAACATCGGGATGTAACGGTAGGGCTTCGACTGATCGCCGCGCTCGAGGATGAGCTCGTTCGTGAGCGAGAGCACCGCCGCGGGCCCGAGCGTCAACGACACGCCGCCCTGGATGGAATCCTGCGCGAGCGAGCGCGAGAACACGGAGAACGGCGTTCCCTCGCGCCCGATGGTGTCCTGATCGCGTGCGTACCCGAGAAAGGCCGTGTGACCTTGCTTCGCGAAATCCCAGAGGACGTCGAGTCCGGCAGCCGTCGAGGAGTAATCTGGCTCCCGCGACAGAGCGCCGGAGGCACGCACACCGAGATCATGAGGCTTGTACGAAGCCTGAAGCGCTCCGGCTTGCCGCACCTCGCGCCAGTGCTGCGAAGCCGTCGAGACGATATCGACCGAGGCCGCCGAGATGACGTCGACCAGGTACTCCGCCCGTACGTTCCAGACGGAATAACGATCGGAGAGCTCCGCCGTCGCGACGGGCGTGACGACGGTGACGTGATCCGTGTCGGCGTAGAAGGTGGTCGCGCCGGACGCGCGCGCGATGAAGGGCAAGCGCGATGGCCCCTTCGCGGAGGCGGCGTCGCTGGCCGGCACCGGGGTCGCCGCCGTTCCGGCGCTTGACGACGCAGCTACCGTCGCGGTGTCCTCTGCGCCCACATGCGACGCCAGGGCCGACTCGGTGGGCGACGCCATCACGACGCCCGCGAGCGACGCGATGGCCGCGCCGAGCGCCCACGTCGGCGCGCTCAGTTGCAACCGCATCCGCTCGACGCTCCCACGGCGCCGCCCGTGGCTCCCTCGTGAACCGCGTGCACGTGGGCCTCGGCGGAGTTCGACAGATCCCCGAGCTGCATCGTCGGATGCGCGAGCCGACCGCGCTGGTACGCCGCGACGTGACCGCACCCGGAGCAAGCGATCAGGGCCAGCGCGAGCAGGAATCGACCGCGCGAGCTGTCGAACACGGCGCGCAAGATGGCACAGCGGC
>CAYUAW010000167.1:12621-15061 GCA_964442485.1 uncultured Polyangiaceae bacterium | reverse complement strand
CCCGGCTCCCCTAGTTGTTCGGCGCGCACGCCGCGACCCACGCAAGGATCGCGTCTCGTCCCGCCGGAAATGGGCCGGTCGCGTCGAACGGCATATTCCCTGTCGGATTGATCCAAGACAGGGGTGACTGCGTCGGATTTCCGATCATCGACGCCTGCGGATTAGCGGGATTGATGAGCCCCACCTGGACCATCCCCTGGTAGCAAGACTCCTTCGTGTCTCCGCACAGCCACTCGTTGAACCCAGGGTTCGAATGGCAACCTGCGGTCGCACAGTGGCCGGGCTTGCCCTTCGCAAAATACTGGTCGAAGAGCTCGGTGTAGGTCGGCGCGGCGCCCGCGGCGGGTGTGCAGGGCGCGGGCGCCGTGGCCGTCGGAGCTGGTCCGGGCGGTAGCGCGGCGTCCGCCGGAGCGCCGGGAGCGGCTGCACAGGCTTCACAGGCGAGCAGAGCGACGAGGGCAGCTGGGTGCTTCATGCCCGGTACAACGACGCTGTCGCCACGTGGTTCCCCGAAGACCTCGCGGAACCAATCGACGGCTCCGTCGTTGTCCCTGCATGAGCCACTCAAAACCCATCGTCATGCTGCTCGCGTTTTCGTCGTTCGCGGGTTGCAGCAGCGGAATGAACGGCGCGAACGGAAGCAACGGCTACGGCATCAACGGAGGCACGAACGCCGGAACAGGCAGCGCGGCAACCAGCAGCACCGGCGGAGCCAGCAGCGGCACCGGCGGCACGGTTGCCGGAAGCGGCGGCGGAACCGGCGTGGTCCCGAAGGCCCGAGCCTACGTCGGGCTGTTCGGCGATAACGCCATCGGCGTGGTCGACCTCGACGCCGGCAAGGTCATGACCACGATACCGGTGCCGGCCCCCGACGGGCTCGTCATTCGCCCGGACGGCGCCGAGGTCTACGTCTCGAGCAACAACGGGAACGTCGTCGACGTCATCGACACGGCGACCGCGACGCTGAGGACGTCCATCGACGTCGGCACGCAACCGGCTGGTCTGTCGATCACCGCTGACGGCAAGTACGTCGTGGTCTCGGTGCAGGGCGACGGCCAGGCGGCCATCATCGACACGGCGACGGATACGGTGCTCGCGAAGAGCCCGGTGGGCAAGGCACACAACAGCGGGCTAAGCGCCGACGGGACGCTCGCGTTCGTCGCGTCGCAGGTCACCACGGCGCCCGCGCTGGACGTCGTCGACGTGCCCTCCGGGAAGGCGGGAACCAACATCGCTCTCGACCTGGCACCGCGCGCGGTCTGCGAGCTGTCGGGCAAGCTGTACGCGACGCTCGCGGGCTCGGGAGATATCGAGGTGTTCGACGCAACGAGCGGGCAGAAGGTGACGTCGATCACGACGGGCGGTTCGCCGCACGACATCCGCCCCAGCATCGACGGCTCGCTCGTGCTGACCGTGAGTCAGACGGCGGGCGAGCTCGAGATGATCGATCCGAAGACGGCGGCGGTGGTCGCACACGTCCCCACCGGGAAGATGCCTCACTGGATCGGGCTCTCCAGTGACGGAGCCCTCGCCTACGTCACCAACGAGGGCGACAACGACCTCGTCGTGGTCGATCTCGCCACTCATACGGTGAAGCAGACGATCGCGGTCGGCAACGCGCCCCGCAAGATCGCAATCGGGCACTGACACGGCGCGCCGGCACGGCGCGAGACACGGAGCGGCGACGACGCGGCCTCACGCGCTCGTCGTCGCCGCGTTTTGTCCGCGAACGCTTCCCGTCCCCCTTTCGCACGGAACCGAGCGGGCGCATCGCCCGTTCTACATCGCGGAGGCTAAGTCATGACGAAAATCGAAGATTCCAAAGGTTCGAGAGCGAGCGCATTCTACGAGTGGCTGCTTCATCCGCCGGTCGACGGACCCGCCGCGACGGTGCTCCCGAGGTTGATGGCAGGCGGCGTGTTCCTGTCGGAGGGCATCCTGAAGTTCGTCTATCCGAACCAGGGCGTCGGTCGTTTCACGAAGCTCGGCTTCCCCTTCCCCGACTTCACCGCCACCTTCGTGGGGACGATGGAGATCGTCGGCGGTCTCCTGCTGCTCGCGGGGCTCGCCACGCGGCTTGCTGCGATCCCGTTCATCGTCGAGATGATCGTGGCGATCCTCTCGACGAAGATCACACTCTACCTCGGGACGTCACCCCTGCCGCTGCCACCTGCGCTCCCGAAGGTCGGCATGTGGGCCGTGCTGCACGAGTCACGGTCCGACTGGGCGCAGCTGCTGACGGCGGCCTTCCTGACGTTCGTGGGCCCGGGAGGATGGTCGCTCGACGCCCTGCTTTCGCGGCGCCGTCGCGAGGCGGACACATCGCTGGCCGACACACATCCGCGCGCCGTCACCTCGAGCTGACGTGACCCTGGTCGTTGCCGGCGAACCAGAATGGACGAGTCGCTCTGCAGGAGCTCGGGGGGTTCGCCGGCAACTG
>CAYUAW010000167.1:10460-12521 GCA_964442485.1 uncultured Polyangiaceae bacterium | reverse complement strand
TCGAAGACGTCTGCGCCGCGACGTGGCATCCTCTGGCCGCTCACGATGGAGAGAGCCCCCGCGGTTCGAGCCAGTGCGGTACGGGATAGAAGAGTACCCGGCGACTGGTTCCCCGACCCGAGCAGCTCCAGCCAGCCGGGAATCGGCGTCCACGACATGTAGGACAACGGCGCTTTGGCGCCTGCCCGGCGGAGGAGGTCTGAGCGAAACGGTAAGGGGGTTCGTTCCGGACAGCGACGGGCAACCCCTGTTATGCTGTGCATGTGTATCTCGGCCTGGCAGAAACGAGAGGCGGACCTTCGTGGATGAGCACCAACAACTAGCAGCGGGTGTTCGCGAGGGGGACGTTCTCGCGGGCAAATATCGCATCGACAAGGTGCTCGGCATCGGCGGCATGGGCGTCGTGGTGGCCGCTCATCACATCCAGCTGGACGATCGCGTCGCCATAAAGTTCCTGCTGCCGGAGGCCCTCGCGAATCGCGAGACAGTGGCTCGCTTCGCACGCGAGGCGCAAGCGGCAGTGAAGATCAAGAGCGAGCACGTCGCGCGCGTCAGCGACGTGGGGACGCTCGAGAACGGTGCTCCGTTCATGGTGATGGAGTACCTCGACGGCGGCGACCTCGCGGCGTGGATCGCCAAGCGCGGCGCGCTCCCCGCGGAGCAAGCTGTCGAGTTCGTGCTGCAGGCGTGCGAGGCCATCGCCGAGGCGCACTCGCTCGGCATCGTCCATCGCGACCTCAAGCCGGCGAACCTCTTCGTCATCCGGCGGCCGGACGGCGGTCTGTCGGTGAAGGTCCTCGACTTCGGCATCTCGAAGCGCACGGGGTTCGGGACCGGCGGCTCGAGCATGACGCGGACGTCCGCCGTGATGGGCTCGCCACTCTACATGTCGCCGGAGCAGATGCAGTCGTCGAAGGACACCGATCCTCGCAGCGACATCTGGGCGCTCGGCATCATCCTGTACGAGCTTCTCACCGGCGACGCCCCCTTCGTGGCGGACACGATGCCGGAGCTCGTGCTGAAGATCATCTCCTCGCCTGCGCCCCTCCTGCGCGCCATGAAGCCCGAGGCGCCCATCGGCCTCGAGAGAGTCATTCTGCGGTGCCTCGAGCGCGACCGCGCGAAGCGATACCAGTCCATCGGCGAGCTGGCTGCGGCGCTGGTCGAGTACGGACCGAAGCGCGCGCGCGTCTCGCTCGAGCGCATCACCGGGATCCTCAGGGGAGCGGGGATGGCTCCCCAGGGCCTCAGCTCACCGCCGCCCTCCGAGCCCGTGTCGGTGGCTGCGCCGCCGCCGGGGACGGCCGCATCGTGGGGGCAAACAGCAGCCGGAGCGGCCCGTAGCAAGGGACCGATGGTCGCCATCGCGGCGGCGCTCGTGCTCGTCGGCGTCGGCATCGGGGGCTACGTGCTCCGCGCCGGAAGCGCGTCCAAGCCGGAGCCTTCCGCGGAGGTGTCGGGCGCGCAGCCCGAGACCGCGCCGCAGCCCATCGCGACGGTCACGGCGAAGGCACCCCCACCGGAGCCGGTCGCGCCAGCGGCCTCGGCCTCCGATGCGCCGCACGCGCCCGCGGCACCCGACGTCGCGCCGGCCACCGCCGCACCGCAGGCGACCACCCCGCAAGCAGCCGTTGCCGCAGCGACGCACGCGGCGCATGCCGGAAAAGCGGCAACCAAGCCCGTCGCGCATGCCTCGACCACTCCGGTTGTCGCTACTGCGGCAACACAACCCGCTTCTCACGCGCCGCCTGCGGCTCCCCCCGCTGCACCGCCGCCCGCCGCGCCCAAGCCCAACGTATACGACGACAGAAAGTGAGCGAGAGGTATGGGATCGTCACTCTTACGCGCCCGTGGCGCCAATGCGCTCACGGTGCTCGGCTTGACATTCGGCGTGGTGCGGCCTGCGGCCGCGCAATCGGCAGCCGATAGTGCGACTGCACAGGCGCTGTTCGATCAAGCGCGCACCCTGATCGCCCAGGGTCACGCGGCAGAGGCCTGCCCGAAGCTCGAGGAGAGCGAGCGGCTCGATCCGGGCAGCGGAACGCTGCTGAATCTCGCGCG
>CAYUAW010000167.1:0-10360 GCA_964442485.1 uncultured Polyangiaceae bacterium | reverse complement strand
TCCGCCAAGGCGCCTGGCTACGCAACGTGGGAATCGGTGGTGACCGTCAAGGGCGAAGGCTCGGCGGCAACGGCGACCGTCCCCGCGCTCGTCGCGGCGCCGGCGAGCGGCGCCATCGGCGCACCGGCCACGGCCGTCGGCGGAGAGAGCACCGAGTCTCCGAAGGGCCACGGCCTGGGCACCCAGCGAATCGTCGCGATCGCCGCCGCCGGCGTGGGCGTCGTCGGCCTCGGCGTCGGCACGGCCTTCGGGTTCATCTCGAAGGGACACCACGACGACGCAGCCAAGTACTGCAGCGGCTCGGTCTGCTCCGATCCGCGCGGCGTGAGCGCCGGCAACGACGCCTACTCGACGGGCAACGTCGCCACCGTCGCGCTGATCGTCGGCGCGGTGGGCGTCGCGGCAGGCGTGACGCTGTGGTTCACGGCGCCGCACTCCTCGAATTCCGCGACCAGCGTCGGGCTCGGTCTCGGCAGCGTCCAGATGAAGGGGGCGTTCTGATGCGAACGGTGAGAGTTGCCATCGCTCTGGTCGTCACGCTCGCGCTCGCGGCGTGCAACGGTATCCTCGGCAACGAGAGCCACTATACGTTCGTCAAAGCGGACGCCGGAAATGCGGGCTCGACGTCGTGCACGACCGGCTGTACCGGTGCGGACGCGGCGCTTGGGTCGGGGGGTGAATCTGCCGGCGGTGCAGGCGGGTCGCCCGGCAAGGGCGGCGCGGGAGGCCGCGGCGGCGGTGGAACGACGAGCGGTGACGGCGGCTCGGTCCCCGACGCCAGCGCAGGCTCGGGCGGCGTCGACGCCGGCGCGAGCGGCGGCGCGGGCATGACGCCGGACGCCGGCGGCGACGCGGGCCCGACGGACAACACGGCCGTGGGAGTGCTTGGCGAGACGTGCGCTCCCACCGGCTCCTACGCCTGCGCGGGCCACTCGCAGAAGGGCCTCCTCGTCTGCAGCAAGGGAACCTGGGCGGCGCTCAACCCGTGCACGGGCAGCAACGACTGCGACAGCACCCCGGGCGGCAACGCCGGCTCGTGCCAGCCCATCATCGCCGACTGCGTCGGCAAGACAGCGGGCGCATCGTTCTGCGGCGGCGCGAAAGATCGCCTCGAATGCGGCATCGATCTCGTGACGATCAAGCTCGCCGAGACGTGTCCGTACGTGTGCACGGCTGGCGCGTGCACCGGCGAGTGCGACCCCACCGGTTCCGTGACGAAGCAGTGCAAGGGCACGACCACGACTCCACAGACCTGCGACGCCACCGGTACCTGGGTGGACGGGAAAGCCTGCGCGTACCTCTGCAAGGACGGCGATTGCGTCGCGGCGAGCTGCGGCGACAACGTGAAGAACGGCGACGAGACGGACCTCGACTGCGGCGGAAGCTGTAGCGGGTGCGCGCCCGGAAAGTCGTGCGGCGCGAACGCGGACTGCGCTTTGCCGGCAAGCGGCAAGTGCACGAGCGGCAAGTGCGCCGCAGCCTCGTGCAGCGACGGCATTCAGAACGGCAACGAGAGCGACATCGATTGCGGCGGAAGCTGCGGCGGCTGCGCCCTGACCAAGTCGTGCGGGTCGAACACGGACTGCGTGCTCCCCGGAAGCGGCAAGTGCAGCGGCGGGAAATGCATCGCTCCGACGTGCGCGGACGGTGTCCAGAACGGCAACGAGACGGACGTCGACTGCGGCGGGTCGTGCCCGGCGGACTGCCCGGTGGGGAGCGGCTGCACGGCTTCGACGGATTGCGCTCTCTCCGCCTGCGTGACCGGGAAGTGCACGGGCGTGTGCGTTCCCGGCAGCACCCAGTGCTCGACGGTCGGCGCCGGCGGCGTCTCGACGTGCGGCGCCGACGGGACGTTCGGCGCTCCGGTCGCCTGCGCGAACTCGCAGACGTGTGCGGGCGGCGCCTGCGTGGCGTGCCCCACCGGCCAGATGGATTGCGACGGCAAGGCGTCGACCGGCTGCGAGAAGTTCGTCAACATGCCGGACAGCTGCGGGAAGACCTGCGCGACCGTCGTGTGCTCGACGGCGAACGCGATGCCTACCTGTACGGCCGGCGTTTGCGGCGTGAGCGCCTGCTCCTCCGGCTATGGTGATTGCGGCGGGACGAACGACGGCTGCGAGACGAACCTCTTCGTGAATGGCGCCTGCGGCACGACGTGCGCGAATCGCACGCCCTGCGCGCAGCCCAGCCCCACCTGCGTGCAAGGGTCCTGCGCCTGTCCGGCTGGCAATACCGTCACGAACGGAGTCTGCTGCCCGAACGGACAGACGGGGTGCAACGGCGCCTGCGTCAATCTGCAGACCGACAACGGCAACTGCGGCGGCTGCGGCCTCGCGTGCAGCAAGAGTTGTACTTCCGGGCGATGCGTCGTCCCGCTCGCGACCGGGCAGTTCTCCCAGGGGATCGCGCTCGACGCGACGTACGTGTACTTCACCAATATCTCGCCCGGTGCCGTCGGGAAAGTACCGATAGCCGGTGGCGCGGTATCGACGCTCTCGACGGTCGGGAGCGCCAACTTCGACATCGCCGTCGATACCGCGAGCGTCTACTGGACCGGCCAGAGCAGCAGCAACATCCTCAAGGTCGGACTCGGCGGCGGAACGGCGACGACCCTCGCTACCGGACAGGCCGGGCCGACGGGCATCGCGGTCGACGGCCTCAGCGTGTACTGGACGAACAACGGGACGTCGGTCGTCAAGGTCGGCCTCGGCGGTGGCACACCGACGACCCTGGCCTCGGGGCAGAACGGCTGCCGCGGTATCGCTCTCGCGGGCTCGACCGTCTACTTCAGCAACGCGGGAGACTCCTCGGGCAACGGCTCTCTCGTGCGCGTGTCGACCAGCGGTGGCACCCCTGTGACGCTCAAGTCGGGGCTCATGCAGCCGGAGTCGATCGCCATCGACGGCAGCAACATCTACTGGGCGAGCTACGTCGGGACAACCGGCACCGACAGCGTCATCTACAAGATGCCCATCGGGGGCGGCACCGTGACCCCGCTCGCGTCCAGTCAGAGCTACTTCATCGACGGCGAGATCGCCGTCGACGCCACCAGCGTCTACTGGGCAAACTTCGGGACCAACGAAGTCATGAAGGTGGCGATCGGCGGAGGAGCTCCGGTGACGCTCGCCTCCGGAGTCGCGAACCCGATGAGCGTCGCACTGAACAGCCAGAGCGTCTTCTTCACGAGCTACGGCGGCACCGTCGGGAAGATCACGCCGAAGTAACGGAGCCGGTGGCTGCGGTGCAAAGGAAGGACGCGCTCAGCGTCCTTCCAGGCGACGGACCTCCCGCTCGATCGCCGGAAGCGCCGGGTCGTCCTTCGGCGCGGACGCGAGATAGTGCTTCCACGCGTCCGCGGCGCTCGCGCGCTCTTCCGGCGAATCGAGCCCCGCGCGGCCGAGGGCGACGGCGAGGTTCTTGTAGACGTGGGGCGGGGCCGCAGGATTCCCCTTCACGACGTTGCGCAGCATGTCGGCAGCCTGGACGACGTAGTGCCGCCGTGCCGGGTCGGCTCCCGCGATGCCGAGGAGATGCGCAGCGCGTCCCTGACGGACCTCCCAGTAATCGCCCCAGACGATGTCTTCCCAGGAGCCCGGGGGACGGGGTTGCCCGGTGAAGTCGATGCGCGGTAGCGCCGCCTCGCTCTCCGAGAGCCAGGCGTCGAGGTTGACGGCGACGTCTCCGGGGTGCACGAGGTCGCACAGCCCGAACGGCCAGAAGCCGTACGTCCGATCGGCGGAATGGTCTCCGTCCTTGACGCCGCCGCACAGCAGGATGGGCGCGCGGGTGACGTTCGCGTCGAGAAGATCCACGATCGCGAAGCCCCCGGGCTCTCCCGGCATGTAGCGCCCGCCGGGCACGACGACCTCGGGGTGCAGCGCCTTCAATCGTGCAACGTCCCAGGTGAAGCCGAGCAGCTCGAGATCCACGACGCGAACGTCGGGGCGGAGCGACTCCGCGAGCTGCAGGTACCGCACCGAGTTCGTGATGAGATCGCCGCGCGTGAAGATAAGGGCGCCCGGTGGCGCGGCGCGGAGGATCTCTGCGCCGTAGGCTCGGACCAGCGTGCTCTTCTTGCGGTCCTGCGCTTGAAAGCGAAGGAGCGGCGCCGCGAGGGTGGCCAGCGCGATGACGACCGACGCCCACGGCGCTGTGCGGCGCTCGAGCTCCGCGACCGCGATGCCCGAGAGCGCGAACAGGAAGACGTCGGGCTCCTGCCAGAACCGCGCAAGGATACCGCGGTGCAGTGGGTCGCTCACGGGAAGATTCCCGAGGAGCATCATCACCGCGACGGCGAGCGCCGGAGCACCGAGCAGCACGGCGGCGAACGGCCGTGTTCGTGGCGTCCGCACGCACCCCCACGCTCCCAGGGCTGCGAGCGGCAGCGCCCACGGTGAGAGCTGCTGGACGAGATCGGTAGCCCAGGCGCCCAGGGTATCGGCTGCCACGCTCCCCGGCGAAAGACCCGAGGCCGCAAGACGAAACGTCCCGAACTCACGGCGCAGCACGTGTGTGAGGAAGCCGGACCAGGTGTTCGTGGCGCCCCAGGTGACGGGCGAGCTCACGGCGCCGGCGAGCGGCAAATAGAGATACGGTGTGAGCCCCGCGACGAAGAGCAAGACGAGCAGCGCCGCCGAACGCTGCTCGCGAAGGTCCGCGCGCCCGCGCCACGCCGCCCACGCCGCGATCGGCACAGCAGCGAACAGGATGGTCTGGTGGTTCGAGAGGCCGAGGCCGATCACGAACGCCCCGAGGAGCGCGTAGCGCCGCTCCGCCCGTTCATCGTAAGCGACGGCGAGGAGCAGCAGCAGCGCGACCATGAGGTTGTTCAGGGCGAACACCTCGGCGCAGATCGCGTACGCCCACACGCCGGGAGCGAACGCGAAGAGCGCACCCGCCGTCACCGAAGCCCACGGAGAGCCGGTCCGGCGTAGAACCGCGAGAGAGAGCACCGCTGCCGCGGCTGCGTCGCACAGCGCAGAGAACAGGTTCAGTCGAAACGCGACGCCGGCCATCGCGGACGGCACGAAGAGCCTCCCGAGGAGGGCGTAGAGCGGATACCCCGGGGGATGCGGCACGCCGCGAGAGGCCACCGCGGCGATCAGCTCGCCGCTATCGCCACCGGAAAGGCCGGGATAGAGCGTGAGCACGTAGACGACGAGCGCGAGCGCTCCCACCGCGAGAGGGGCCGCCCGGATACCCAGCGCGCCTCGCCTGCTCGACGCCGCACCGGACGCGCTCATCGCTGCACTCTACCGCGCCACGAACGCCTCGATCCCGGATATCTCCGCCGTGGTCCGCCGAACCCGAGACGCCAACTCCGCGCCGATTCGCGGAGACATCAGCGCCTACCTCGCGCAGATCACGCACGCCGACGACTACTCTACCTCGAGCTCGCGCGCAGGGACGTGTCGGCGGGGCGCGGCCGCCGCTCACGAGGTGCCATGCTCAGGAGAACGCGCGCAAGAGACTCGCCCAGCATGGTCGCGCCGCTCATTCCGACGTTGGACGTCACGTGATCGCCCGCGTCGATGAAGGCCTCGTCGCGAAGTAGATCGTGAAGGTCGATGAGGGCCGCCCCGTTCGCCTCGACGAGCGTGCGGATCGTCCCGAGCGATCGCCTGAGGCCCTCGAGCGGCAGTCCGAGGGAACGCAGGTGATCGACGTTGACCGGTGCCACCCAGACGATCGTCGGGATCCCCGCACGTCGGTAGTGCTCGAGCATGGCCCCGAGGATCCGCAAGCGAGGGTGGGTCGGGCTCAGGCCCCCGAGCGCGTTTCCGAGAACGGTCTGCACCAGCTCCAAGCGCTCCCGGTTCTTGCCGGGTACGAACACCTTGTCGAAGGTGCCGAGGGTCACCGCGACCCGTCTATCGACGTACGCCCGGTTGCCGAGTGCCGCGTCGAACCACGCCTCGATGGGCTCGCGGAGCCTGAACAGGCTCGCCTGTCGCCGCAGCACGGTCGCCCAGGCTTCATCCGCGCCGCTCGCCACTAGCAGGTGATAGAAGAGCAATCGGTCGAGCGTGAGGCCTGCGTAGGACAGGGGAAGCGATGCCGCCTCCAGCAGGCGCTCCGGGCGCACGAACCCTGCGAGCTCGGGGTACGAGGCCGCGCCAGGCGTCGCCGGACCCATGCCACGGAGGTTCAGCTCGAGGAGAATGACATCCGGCCGGGCGCGGACGATCTCGTCGTTGAGGAAGTACTCACCCGACACGCCCCAGCCAGGCCAGCTGAGCGGGTGCACTGCGATGCTCTGCCCGCGTCGCCCGCATCGGGCCAGAGCCTCGCTCGTCGCATCGGGAACGGTTCGCTCACCGACGGACCCGCCGAGCACCGAGTCACCCAGGAGCGCGACGCGTGACGCCGCGCGATCCCGCGAGAGATCGCGGCGCCATCGACGCACCGTATGGACGAGGTCGAGACCGATGCCCGGCTGCGGCTGCTGCGCGGCCTCCAGCACGCACGACGCCACGACCCAGACGAGCCCCGCAGACAGCAGGAACGAGAGGATGAAGCTTGTTGCCCTGTTTGCCAAAGGCGCGTTGCGGCGCCTACCCGTTCGGAGCCCCTGGTACCGCTCCTATGTCGTTATCACCTCGGCGTCCGTCGTACTGCACGACGCGCGTGCCACTCCGCTACCCCGCCGCGCCACGTTGCACCTTCGCGCTCACACCGGGCACCACGAACGTTACCAGGATGAAGGAAACAGTGGGTAACTAAGTCCCTGACGCCGACGGCACATGTACCGCACATATGCCGGAGAGGTCCGCGTCGTTGGCCTGGAAGCATCGAGCTCGCCTCGGCCCGCACGACCGTCCCGGACGTCGCCGGCGTACTCGAGAGCGCAGAAACCGGTCAGCGTCTGTATGTGGCCACATCAGTGGTCATATCTCTGCGGCTCACCTCGAACAGGCGGCCGCCAATGAAGGGACTGCCTCGGAATTGCCTCTCCTGCGCTCGCCACGAAGGGAGGACGAGATTGTCGTTTCATGAATGTGAACCACAGACGTCTGAAGTCCGAACGGCGCCTTCTCGCCGGCATTTCCCCTGAATTCGACATCGTTCACGGGTCCGCGTGCGCGCCGGCGGCTGGCTTACATTTTCGACGCTAGACATCCGACGACCGACATAATTGTCCGGCTCCCGGGCGTGTTTGCCCGCGGACGTGCGCCGCACCCGAACACGCATATCGCCGGAGTGTTTCGGGTCGTTTTCTCGGAGCTCCTCACGTGAGCCCGCATTGGCAAATTGGCTGCAATTCGCGCTGCGGCGGTCTGCGCGTCGAACCGAAATGACAGGTGGCCCACGCCTTGCAGCTCAGCACGCATGACGAGCCGACGTAGCAAGACGACTGGACGCATCTTCCGGGTGCAGCAGTGACGTCGGCGAGTGCAGCCATCGCGACGCTCGGCAACGACACTTCCGACGAGTCGAAGTCGAAGCGGCGCCTGCCACTCCTGCCCGTCGCGGCGCTGCTCGACGCTCAGCACACGCTCACAGCGGTCGAGCGGTTCAGCAAGCTCCACGAAGACCCGTCCGCTCCGCTGCACGCGAAGTATTACAAGGATCTGGTCCCGCTCTCGAGCCCGAAGGCGGGCGAGCAGTACGCGTTCGAGGTCGATCTCGACAGGTGCACGGGCTGCAAGGCATGCGTCACTGCCTGTCACAACCAGAACGGCCTCGATGACGACGAGGTGTGGCGCACGGTGGGGCTCCTGCACGGCGGACACGCCGGGAGCCCGGCGCAGCAGACGGTCACGACGTCCTGCCACCACTGTGTCGAACCGGCGTGCCTCCTCGGATGCCCGACGCAGGCCTACGAGAAGGATCCCATCACCGGCATCGTGAAGCATCTCGATGATCAGTGCTTCGGCTGCCAGTACTGCACGCTGATGTGTCCGTACGACGCGCCGAAGTACAACAAGTCGCGCGGCATCGTCCGGAAGTGCGACATGTGCAGCGACCGGCTCGCACACGGCGAGGCGCCGGCATGCGTGGAGGCGTGCCCCAACGGCGCGATCGCGATCCGCGTCGTGGACAAGACTGCCATCGTCGAGACCAGCGAGGCGCGGCATTTCCTGCCGGGCGCGCCGACGCCCGAACACACCCTCCCCTCCACCCGCTACGCGACGCAGAAGGCGATGCCGGCGAACATGCTCCCGGCCGACTTCTACACGACGAGCCCCGAGCACTCGCACCCGCCGCTCGTCGTGATGCTCACGCTCACGCAGCTGTCGGTGGGCGCGTTCGTCTGTGGCCTGCTCCTCGAACACTCGGCGCCCGGCGGCGTCGGCCGCCCGCTCGCGGAGGCGGTGTTCGCGTGCGCGCTCGCCTTCCTCGCGCTCGGCGCGAGCGTGTTCCATCTCGGGCGGCCGCTCCTCGCGTGGCGTGCGGTGCTCGGCCTCCGCACGTCGTGGCTCAGCCGCGAGGCGCTTGTGTTCGGCCTGTTCGCGCAGCTCGGGGTGGCGTATGCAGCGTCGGCCGCGACGCCGCTCTTGCCTTCATTCCCCGGTAGTCGAACGCTGGGCGGGCTCTCCTCCGCGCTCCACCTGGGCGCCTCCATCGTCGGCCTCGCGGGCGTCTTCTGCTCGGTCATGGTGTACGTCGCGACGCGACGCGAGCAATGGTCACCGCTGCACACGGGACTCAAGTTCTTCGGAACGACGGCCCTGCTCGGCGCCGCTTCGATCCTCGCGGTCTCGGCGTTCATGCTGCCCGCGGCCGCTCTGCCGCAGATGCGTCTGCCGCTCGAGATCGTGCTCGCGAGCGCCGCAATCAAGCTCGCCTTCGAGGGCCGCGAGCTCCTGCACGCACGGGACCTCCGCCAGTCCGCGCTGAAGCGCGTGGCCATCGTCATGCTCGGGGATCTTCGACGCGCGACGATCGTCCGCTTCGCGCTCCTGATGGTCGGCGGACTGCTGCTGCCGCTCACCGCCCTTGCTGCGCACACGGCCAGCGCCCGAAGGCCCGTCGCGCTCGCGATGCTCGCGTTCCTCGTCGCGGGCGAGCTCGCGGAGCGCTACCTCTTCTTCCGTGCCGCGCCCGCGTCACGCATGCCAGGGGGCCTCCGTTGACGGAGATGCTTCGCCGCATCAAAAAGGCCGGTCGCGACCTGCTCGTGCGACGCGATGGTCCGCTCACGCGAGAGCTGCTCCAAGAGCCAACGAAGTTCGGGCTCGGTCGGATGCCGGCCCGCCTCGCGCCGGATCAGACCACCACGATGGTCTGCGGGTTCTGTTCGACGGGGTGCGGGCTACAGATCCTGATGAAGGATGGGCAGGCGGTGGGGCTCAAGCCCACCGCAGAGTATCCGGTGAATCTGGGGATGGCGTGCCCGAAGGGGTGGGAAGCGCTCACTCCTCTCCGGGGTCCGGGAAGAGCGACCACGCCGCTCGTGCGCCGAAACGGCAAGCTCGAACCGGCGTCGTGGGAGGACGCCACGTTCGAGATGGTCGAACGGTTCAAGACGATAAAGGAAAAGCACGGTAGAGGCGCCCTCGCGTGGCTCGGCACCGGGCAGATGCCGACCGAGGAGCTTGCGTTTCTGGGAGCTCTCGGCAAGTTCGGCATGGGGATCCTCCACGGCGACGGGAACACGCGTCAGTGCATGGCGACGGCCGCGACCGCGTACAAGCAGTCGTTCGGATTCGACGCGCCGCCCTACACTTACAAGGATTTCGAGGAGTCCGACGTCATCGTCCTCGTGGGCTCGAACCTCTGCATCGCGCATCCGATCATGTGGGAGCGCGTCTGCAAGAATCCGCACCAGCCCGCGATCGTCGTCGTCGATCCGCGCAAGACCGAGACGGCGATGGCGGCGACACATCACTACGCCGTCCGCCCGAAGGGCGATCTACCCTTTCTCTACGGCGTCCTGCGCGAGCTCATCACCCGAGGATGGCTCGATCGCGATTACATAGCGGCCCACACGAACGGCTTCGACGAGCTCGCGGCTCACGTCGATGCATTCACCCTCGAGCGAGCATCGAAGGACTCCGGAGTTCCCGCCGCCGGGATCACCGCCCTCGCCGAGCTCATCCACCAGGGCAAGCGCGTCAGCCTCTGGTGGACCATGGGGGTCAACCAGAGCCACGAGGGGACGCGCACCGCTCAGGCGCTCATCGCGCTCGCGCTCGTGACGGGGAACATCGGACGCCCCGGCACGGGCGCGAACTCCATCACGGGCCAGTGCAACGCGATGGGGTCGCGGCTCTTCAGCAACACGACGAATCTCCTGGGCGGCAGGGACTTCGCGAGCGAGAAGGACCGCGACGACGTGGCGCGCGTCCTCGGCATCGACGCGTCGGTCATCCCCTCCGAACCGAGCCTCGCCTACGACCAGATCATCGAGCAGATC
>CAYUAW010000166.1:5943-15111 GCA_964442485.1 uncultured Polyangiaceae bacterium | reverse complement strand
CGAGCTCCATCCCGTTCACGGCGAAGAAGCTCGCCGGCGACGTGGCGTGCAGCGACGTGCTGAGTATGTTCTGATTCTCCACCGCGCCATCCGGAAGAGCTGCCCGACATTCGCCTGCTGAAAGCAGTCCGCTCCGGCTCCGCCGGTTGTCTCACTGACCTTTCATTGGCGGATCGCGATCTGGTCTTCCAAGACCGTGAGGCCGTGGCGGCCCGCGGGGCCCCCGCCCCGCGGGCTGGTGCCTTACCAGGGTTCGTTCGCTCCGACCCTCGCCGCGTCGTGTTATACCGGGCCCCCGCGCATCATGGCGCGGGCCAAACGACGGACTTCGGAGGAGAAGAGCATCATGAGCGAAATCAGGAAGGGCGCGGTCAACTGGAAGGTTCCCACCGATCTCGAGGGCCCCGAGATCAAGGCGGGCGACAAGGCGCCGACTGCGTTCACGCTGGTCGGGACCGACATGAGCGAGGTGAAGGGCAGCGATCTCGCCGGCACGATCCGGATCCTGTGCGCGGTCCCCTCGCTCGACACCCCCGTGTGCGACATCGAGATGCGGCGCTTCAACACCGAGGCAGCGAAGCTCCCCGGCGTCACGGTGGCGGCGGTGTCGCTCGATCTGCCGTTCGCGGCGAAGCGGTGGTGCGGCGCCACCGGCAGCGACAAGATCCGCGCGCTCAGCGACTACAAGTACCGGAACTTCGGCACCGCCTTCGGTGTGCTCGCGCCGTCGAAGGGCCTGCTCGCGCGTGCCGTGTTCGTGGTCGGCAAGGACGACGTGGTGAAGTACGCCGAGTACGTCGCCGACGTGGGCAAGGAGCCGAACTACGACGCGGCTCTCGCTGCAGCGAAGGCCCTGGTCTGAGCTTCAGCCCGATGGGAGGCGGTGCAGGGCGAGCCGGCTCTCTCCGAGCGCACGACGCGCGAGCTCGACGAGCCGCGCGTGGTGCGTGAAGAAGAGCACCTGCGTCGTCTTCGCGATCTCGCCGAGGACGCCGAGCGCTGCCTCGGCGCGCGCGTCGTCGGAGTGGATGAGGACGTCGTCGAGTACCAGGGGCATCGGCTCGTTCAGCGTCGCGTAGCGCTCGAGGCTCGAGAGACGAAGCGCCAGGTAAAGCTGGTCTCGCGTGCCGTCGCTGAGGCCGCCGACCTCGACGCCTTCGCCGCCGTCGGCGCGCACTGCGAGCAGTACGTGCTCGTCGCTCTCGTTGACGCCCACGCGGAGGCCCGAGTAGCGCCCGAGCGTCAGGCGCGGCAAGAGCTCGCTCGCGCGCGCCAGCACCGGGCCCTGGTTCTCCTCGCGGTATCGCTCGATCTCGCGTGAGAGCAGGACCGACGCGAGCCTGACACGCACGTAGCGTCGCACGTGCCGCTTCAAGGTGGCGACGCGCGCCTCGAGCAGCGCGGCGGCGTCGGCGGCGTTGGTGTTCGCCATGCTGTGCACGCCGTGGTCGAGGTGTCCCGCCTCCTCCGAGGCCTGCACCATCTTCTCCGAGAGCTCCTCCAGCTCGCCCTCCAGATCGCGCAGGCGGGCCCGGGCGCGATCGAGGTCGAGCCCGCGCGTCTCTTCCTCCAGTGACTCGATGGTCGCGCCATCGCCGGCGACGAGCAGCTCGTTCTCCACGGCGGAGAGCTGCTGCCGGAGCGCAGACGCCGTCTGCGAGCGGCGCTCTGCTTCCTCGAGCCCGGCCACGTCGACGGCTCGCGCCGCGGCGACGAGCGCGGAGAGACGTGCCCGGGCGTCCTCGCGACGCGCGGCGTGGGCCTCGGCGGAGTGCGACAGCGCGGTGAGCTCCGCTTCGAGGCGCTCGCGCTCCGCGCGGTCGAGGCGCCCTCGCTCGACGGCCCGCACGAGGCGCTCCGCGGCGTCCGCGACGGGAAGGCCGCTGAGCTCCGGGTAGTGGAGCCGGCACCTCTCGGTGACGTCTTCCGCGAATCGGGCGCTGTCGCGATCGATCCCCTCGATGCGACGCCGGAGGCCCTCGGCCTTCTCGACCTGCCGAACGAGCTGTGTCATCGCGTCGAGCACGGCGAACGCCTCCTCCTCCGTCGGTTCGCCGCCGAGCCCGAGGACACTCGACGCCTCCACCCACGCCGTGCGCCACGCGGAGAGCTCCGCCGCTCCACGGGCGACCTCCGCCTCGAAGCGAGAAGCGTCCAGCTCGAGCTCCGTGGCGGCGGCGAGATCCTTCACCCACGCCTTCATCTCCAGAGGGGGACGCGGCGACACGCCCAGGGACGCCCACGCCGCCGTCCATCGCTCGGCGTGCGCCGCTCGCTTGCCCGCGTGTCCGTCGAGGGACGCGCGCGCATCGGCGGCCTCCTCCCTGGCGGCACGCTCCTCGGACTCGAGCCCGGCGAGCGACGCCACCCGATCCGCCTCGCGACGGAGCCGGTCGGCAACGGTGTCGGCCCGGTCCGTCGCGGACTCGTAGGCGAGGATGCGCGACGAGTCCGCGCCGGAGCCCGACGACAGGGTGCCCTTCATCTCCAGCCATAGCCAGCGGCGTTCATCGCGCGCGGCGGCGAGCTCCGCCTCGGTAGGGACGTCACCCTCGCGGCGCAGTGCGAAGAGGCGCCGCTCGACGTCGCGAAGCCTTTTGCGCGCGTGCTCGTCGGCACGCTCGAGGCGAACCTGCTCCGCCTCGAGCTCCGACGCGTCGGCGGCGAAGCCGTCCACCACGTCGAGGGGAGGCACCGCGACATCGGTCAGGCAAGACAGCGCGGCGCGCACGCGGTCCCGTGCGTCCCCCGGCGTCGCCGCCAGGAGCTTCGAGACGAGGTGCGACTTTCGCGCGCGCGCCTCCGCGAGCCGCTTCTGCGCCTCTTCCACCTTGTCCTCCAGCCGCTGGCGCCGGCCCGCGAGCGCGCGGATCTTCGTGGTGCCCGCGACGGTCATCGAGAGACCGGTCGTGGTCTTCTGCGCGCCGATGGCCTCGAGTTGCTTCGCTATGTCCGCCTCGATCGTCACCGCGCTCGAGACGAGCTTCGGGCGATCGAGCTGCGCCGAGAGATGGCTCCCGCGCCGGTCGCGCAGATCCGCGAGCACGGCGTCGTCCACGTCGAGGAGCCGCTCGGAGACGGCGAGCCCGGAGAGACGCTCCCGGATGGACGCCGCGCGCGCCTCGTCGCGCAGCGCTTCGCGCTCCGTCTCGGCGAGGTCCCGCGTCGCCGTGGCGCGCCGCTCGGGGGCGTCGGACGGGAGCTCGACGACCGTACCGAGAGCGGCGAGGCGTTCGACGAGCTCCTGGCGGCGGCGAAGGCCCGGCAGGACGGTGACGGCACGGGTGAGCCGCACCTGCTCGGCCGACACTTCCGTGCGGCGTGCGCGCAGCGCCTCCCGCGCCGAGATCGCGTCCCTCAGCGCGCGCTCCTGCTCGAGGTACTTCGTGGGGCTCGTGGCGGCGTTGCGCAGGTCGTCGCGCGCGTCCTTCACCTCCGCGATGGCCTTCGTGACCTTGCGCTCCCGCGCCCGGGGGACGAAGAGCTCGTCGGCCTCCCGCGCGAGCTCGAGCGACAGCTGGTGAATGCCGCGCCCGCCGACGCCGGCGGTGAAGAGGCTCTCTCCGACGTTTCCCTTGCCGGAGAGGAGCGCCTCGGCGCTCTCGCGGAGCCGCACGTGATCGAGCCCGAACAGGCCTTCGAACAGCTCCCGCGTCGCGCCCTGGAGCAGGGGCGAGAGGACAGCGTCGTCGAGCGGGCTGCCGTCGGCGGAGAGGAGCGTGTTCTTGCGTCCCTTGCGGCGCACGAGCTCGATGCGGGCGCCGGCGCGGCTCTCGAGCACCGCGCGGATGCGGAGCTCGGAGGGGGCGTGCCGGTGCGCGTCGACCGTCCGCTCCGGGATGCCGAACAGCACGTCGGAGATCGCGCGCAGCGTCGTGCTCTTGCCGGCCTCGTTGGGCCCGTAGACGAGCTCGAGCACGTCCGGTGTTCGCCCGAACGCCAGCGATTCGCCGGCGAAGGGCCCGAACGCCACCATGTCGAGCTCGAGGAGCTTCAATCGTCGCTCCCGAGGGCAGAGAGCGCGGGCAGGAGCATCTGCTCGACGTCCGCGAGCGCGTCGAGCAGCGAGTCCGCGTCGTCGAGGCGCACCGCTTCCATCCCTTCGCGGACCTCCGACGGCAGCTTCGACTTCAGATCCGTGAGCTCGGCGAGGAGCGCCGCGCGCGCGTCGGGTTCCCGGCGCAGCACGAGCATCGCGCGCGCCACCTGACCGAGCGCGTCGCGCCTCCCGGCGAGCCGCTCGACGTCGAGCTCCGCCTGCGTCCCGAGGACGACTCGCTCGAGGAACAGCTCGTCGGTGAACTCCGTCGCGGCGGCGCGGAGCTCCGCCTCCCACCGCTCCGCCTGCGAGAGGAGCGACGCGTGCGCGCGTGATGCGCCGCGGACCACGACCCGCGCCGCGACCGTACGCCCCTCCGCGGCGGTCACCTCGCGGCCGAGGGCGGCGCGGGCGCTGTCGAGCACGGCGTCGGCGTCCTCTGCGTTGCTGGCGTCCACGTCGCACACCGTCCATCGCACGACGTCGAGCGTGCGGTGCTCCACCGACGCGATGCGACCGCCGTCCACGTCGATCAGCGTGGCCCCCTTCGGCCCCGTCTCCTGCATGTGCCGCCCCTGCAGATTGCCGGGAAAGACGACCCATGGCGCCCGCGACAGCACTTCACGCCGGTGCACGTGCCCGAGGGCGAAATAGTCGTAGCCCTTGCCGACGAGCGTATCGAGCGTGCACGGCGCGTAGTCGTCGTGCCCCGGTCGCCCCGTGACGGAGGTGTGGAGCAGCCCGACGTTGAAGGCACCCCTGACGGGTTCCGGATACGCGCTCGCGAGGTCGCTCTTCATCGAGCGGTCACGGAAGCTCTGGCCGTGCACGACCACGCCGAGGTCCTCGAAGATCCGCGAGGCCGGGCGCGTGTGGTCGAGCTCGATGACATGATCCGGCAAGTGTAGGTGACGGGTGATCTGGCTCGCGGCGTCGTGGTTGCCGCGCACCACCACGACGCGCGCCCCCGATTCACGCAGGCGGTTCAGCTGGGCCACGAAAAAGAGCCCGGTAGAGTAATCCTTCCAGTCACCGTCGTAGACGTCGCCCGCAATGAGGAGCAGCCGCGCGTTCTCGGTCAGGCAGAGGTCGATCAGCCCCTCGAACGCGCGACGCGTCGCGCCGCGGACCTCGTCGACGGGCGCACCCGGATACCGCTCGAGACCGAGCAGTGGGCTGTCGAGGTGGAGATCCGCGGCGTGGACGAGCTTCACTTTGGCAGGGTCATAGCATGGAGAAATACGAGTTCTGCTCGCCCTCGCAGTCTGGTAATCCCCGGAGCGGGCGTTTTCTTCTAGCGTGGCTGGGCAGACATTTTCCCGATTCAGGACCGCCTGCGCGCGTGCGCGGCCGGTCCTCGAGTCTCGGCGTCTCCCCCTGCTCGCCGCCGTCGTGGCCGCGGTCCTGGTGAGCCCGTCCCTCTTCGCCGGATTCGCGACGGAGGACTGGGTGCAGCGCGGTAGCATCCGGAGAGCCGGCTTCCCCGACCTCGGGCACCTCAACGTGTTCGGCCACGGCGGCCTCTGGACCGCGGCGGATGTCGTCCGCCGCAATCGCGAGTACCAGAGGGCGGGCTGGTTTCCGTGGATCACGGAGCCTCACTTCGACGTCTCGTTCTGGCGTCCACTCGCGTCGATCACGCATCTCGTCGACTACCGGTTCTGGCCTGACCACCCGTGGGTCATGCACGCAGAGAACGTGCTCTGGTACGCGGCGCTCGTCGCGGCGGTCGCGGTCTTCCATGCTCGTCTCGTGAAGCCGCGGTGGCTCGCGGGCGTCGCCTCGTTGCTCTATGCCGCCGACGATGCGCACGGCCACCCCGTCGGGTGGCTCATGAACCGGAACGCGGTGATGGCGGCGTTCTTCGCGGTGCTCGCGCTCGTCACCTACGACCGCTTCCGCCGCGAGGGCTGGGCTCTCGGGGCGCCGCTCACCGCGGCCGCGCTCGCGCTCGCGCTCGGCTCGGCGGAGCTCGCCACCTGCGCCATCGGCTACTTCGTCGCGCACGCGCTCTTCGTCGACCGGGCGCCCGTCGGACAGCGGCTGCTCTCCGCGCTCACGTGGCTCATCCCGCTCGCGGGGTGGGCGGTCCTCTACCGGCGGCTCGGCTACACGACGCACGGGTCGGGCCTCTACATCCATCCCCTGGCGGCGCCTGTCGAGTACGCTTTCGAGCTCCTCGAGCGCGGCACGGTGCTCCTGATGGGTCAGCTCGGCGCGCCCTTCTCCGACACCTGGACGCATTCGGGGTCCTACGTGCAGGGGTTCATCGTGTTCTGGGCGGCCGTCCTGGTGTGGCTCCTCGGACGCGCCACCTGGCCCTTGCTGCGGAGCGATCGCAGTGCCCGGTTCTGGCTCGCGGGGCTCGTCCTCTCCTTGCCCCCTGCATGCGCCACCTTCCCGGAGGACCGCTTGCTGCTCCTGGCCGGAATCGGCGCCTTTCCCCTGATCGTTCTGCTCGCCGCCTCGCTCCTCGAGCGAGCAAGGAGTGCGGCAAGTGGGAGGCTGCGCAATCGGGCGCTCGCGGCGGGCCTCCTCGGCCTGCACGGGTTCGTCGGTCCCGCGCTACTCCCGGCTCGCTCGCTCCACATGCACCGCTACGACGCGCGCGTGCAAGCCGCAGGGCAGAGCGCGCTCGACCTCGCAAAGGGCAAGTCGAGCGACGCCCTCTTCGTCGTGAACGGCGAAGATTTCTACTTCACGGGCATGATGGCCATCACTCGCGTCGCGCGCGGCGAGCGCGCCACGCTCAGGATGATGACCCTCGCCGGCACGCTCGAGCCGATGACCCTCCGGCGCCTCGACGATCGACGGCTCGAGGTGCGCCCACGCTTCGGGTTCGTCTCGCGCGTCTTCGACCGCCTCTACTTCAGTCGGACGGCGCCGTTTCGCCGCGGGAGCACCCTGGACCTCACCGGGATCGACGTCACCATCGCGGAGGTGAACCAGTGGGGCGAGCCGCTCGCCGCGGTGTTCGCGTTCGCGCTGCCCCTCGACAGCCCCGTCTATCACTGGGTCGTGTGGAAGGGGGATCGCTACGAGCGGTTTCCGTTGCCGAAGGTCGGCGAGACGGCCGTGGTCGAGGGCTGAACGGCCACGCCGCAAGATGACCGAGATGCGTGAAGCGTCCTTCCCCGAGCCGAGCAATGCAAAGCGTCGCGACGCGCGCGTGGCGACGGCGCTGCTCGTCGTGCTCTCGGCCTCCTATCTCACGTTCCTCGGCTTCTTCGTCCCGCGGCTCAACAACTTCGTCTACAGCGATCGCGAGTTCACCGGCTGGGTGGGCCCCATCGCCACACGACTGAACCAGGGCGCGCGGCTCTACCGCGACATGGTCTTGCCCATCCCCCCCGGGAGCTTCGCGCTCCTCGCCCTCGTGCAGCGGGTGACGGGGAAGGCGCTCCTCTTGCAAGAGCTGTGGGTCGCAGCGCTCTCGCACTTCGCGATGGGATTGATGGCCTACGCGGTCGCGGCGCGGTTCTCGACGCGCAAGGTCGCGCTCCTCGTCGCGGTGGCGACGCTGGTGCTCGTGACGCTGGCCCCGAAGGAGTGCATCTACGATCACACGTCGCTCCTGTGCGCGTGGCTCGCGGTCGTCACCGGGATGCGGGCCGCGGTCGGGAGCGGCCCCCCGGCGCGGCGCGCGTGGTTCGCGACGGGGTTTCTCTCGAGCCTGTCGCTCGCATTCAAGCAGAGCACCGCCACGGGCATGGTCGCGGGCTGGGCGCTCGCGCTCGGCTACCTGTGGCTCGTGGAGGCACGCGCCGGGCGTCGGGAGAGCGCGCGCGAGCGCATCCGTTCAGCGACGTCGTACGCGGTCGGTCTCGGCGTGGGTCTACTCCCCGTCGTGGCAATCGTCCTGTCGACGGGCGCGACGCTCCACGACTTCGTGCAGTCGGTGCTGGTGGACGGACCGCCGCTGAAGGGCGGTCTGCGGACCCTCCTCGTGAACCTCTTTCTCTTCGTCTTCCACTACGACGCGATCCGCAACACCATCGTGCCCACCGCCATCGTCATCGTGGTGGGCCTCGCCGTCGCGCGACGTCACGGGAACATTCACGTCGGCGACGAACCCGAGCGGAACGCACCCCTCGATGGATTCGGCACGGCGCTTCTCGCGGCCGCGCCCCTCGTCACCTACGGAATCGCGATCGGGTTCCTCGCGGGGGAGGTGCGTGGCCTCGAGCTCAGGTTCAGCAGCATCTGCGACGGACTGAAGAACGTCCCCGCCTACGGCTTCGTGTACGCCGCCGCCTTCTTCGCGGCCCACCTGCACGAGGGCTCCGCAGCCACTCCCGAGCGGCGCGACCGCGGGCACGCGCTGAACGCGCTGATCCTCGCCACCATGACGACATCGCTCATCTACGACACGTCGTTCGTGGAGTTCATCCCGTTCTATTTCAACGAACCGAGCATCCCCGTCGTGCTCCTGTGTCTGTTCGTCGCGACGGAGCGGAGCGGCCTCCGGTGGGCCACGCCGCTCGTGCTGGTGGCGGCGGTGCTGCCGACCTTCGGTGTGAAATTCAACCGAGCGCTCTCGGACGACGTGCCGGTGGTGGGCACCGAGTGGGCGGGCCTGCGCATCAACTATCGCGGGGTGGAGGTGCTGCGCGCCGCTCTCCGCGCCGAGCAGCTCGCGGGCCCTCTGGGGACGGTGCTGATCCTGCCGGAGGACGTCGAGTTCGTGGGGCTCGTGGATCGCCCGCGACCGAAGCTCACCGGGGCCGTGATCTTCGTCGATCAGTACCCGCAGCGCCTCCTCCGCGCGGACGTCGCCGAGCTCGACGCGCATCCGCCGGACGTCATCATCATCCATCCCCGGCGCGCCCGGGAGTGGCACGCGGTCTTCCGCACGTGGACAACCGGGAGCGCGGCCGAGCGCCTGATCGAGCACGTGCTCGGCAAGCTCCTGCCGGGCCGCTACAAGCTCGATAGCTCGTACCCGTCGATCTACTTCTGGGACCAGGGCCAGATAGACGTGTACGTCCGCAAGCCGGAGGGGACGTGACCAACCCAGGTCAGCAGCCGGTGCAACGTGAAGTCGGCGAGTCCAAGTTGACCGGCACGAGCGCGCGCGAGAAGCCAGGTCACGAACGACGCATCGGTCGCGCGCTGATGCTCCTCACGGC
>CAYUAW010000166.1:0-5843 GCA_964442485.1 uncultured Polyangiaceae bacterium | reverse complement strand
GCGAGAAGCCAGGTCACGAACGACGCATCGGTCGCGCGCTGATGCTCCTCACGGCCCTCGCCTTCGTGCTCTTCGCGGCCGCGTTCGTGCCGCGCCTCACCAACGTGCACTTCGGGGACGTGGAGTTCTCCGGCTGGAGCGGCCCCCTCGGGTCTCGCCTGCTCCGTGGCGATCGTCCTTACGTGGACTTCGTCCTTCCCATCCCTCCGGGGAGCTTCGTCGCGCTCGCGCTGCTCGAGAAGCTCGTCGGCCGGCCGTTGCTCCTCGAGGAGCTCGGACTGAACGCCGCGGCCCAGCTCGCGATGTGCCTCCTTGCGTACGTGATGGCGCGCACCGTCTCGTCGCCGAAGATCGCCGCGCTGACGGCCATCGCGACGCTCGCCACGCTCGTCCAGCTGAACAAGGAGTGCGCCTACGACCACACCGCCCAGGTCGTGGCGTGGGCCAGCGTCGCCGCCGGGATGCGCGCGCTCGCATCGAAGGAGCGCCGGCAACGCGACCGCTACTTCGTCGCGGCCGGCACGCTCGCTGGATTGACGCTCGCCTTCAAGCAATCCACGGCGATCGGCGCCGTCGCGGGCTGGGGGCTCTCGTTTGCATACCTCGCCGTCGCGGACGTGCGTGCGGCGCGCCCAGGCGGCGCGCGGCTGCGGCTCCACGAGCTCGCACGCTACGCGAACGGCGTGGCGGTCGGGCTCGCGGGAGTGTGGCTCCTGCTCCTCGTCCTCGGGAGCACCTTCAGGGCCTTCTTCCAGGCCGCCTTCGCCGACGCGTCCATGCTGAAGGGCGGCGCGAAGTTCCTCGCGCGAAATCTGACGTCGTACCTGCTCGACTATCCGTCGTACTCCGTGCCGCTCGCCGCCATCGGGGGCTTCGCCATCGTGGGCTACCGCGTTCTCGTCCGGCACGGCAGCCTCGCCATCGACGGCGAACGCAGTCGAACGAGCCCCACCGGGGCGTGGGAGGTCGCGGCGATCGCCTTGCTGGTCGTCGCGGCGTTCGGAGGCGGGTACCTGGCGCTCGTGCTCGACCTGCCGCCGTACCCGGCCCGCTTCATCCCGCAGATCGATCGCCTGAAGATGCTGCCGCCGATGACGCTCGTCACCCTCGCAGCGCTCTTCGCCGCCGACATGGTCCCCGCCGGCCGCGGCGCGAACGGGGTCGACGGCCGGCGAGAGCCCGACGAAGGAGCGGACCCTCCGGGCCGCTCGCTGAACGCAGGGCTCCTCGCGGCGCTCGCAAGCTCCTTGATGCACAACACGTCGGCCCCCGAATTCCGACCCTTCTACGACAACAACGCGATCATCCCCCTCGCCTTCCTCTCCTTCTTCATCGTGCTCGACCGGGCGGAGCTCAGGTGGGTCTCTATCGCCGTTCTCGCGCTCGTCCTCGGCAGCGTCGGGGGTAACAAGTACTTCAGGGCGATGACCGCCAGCGTGCCGATCGGCACGAACGGACACTGGGCCTACCTGCGGCTCAACGATCGAGGCTTCACCATGGCCATCGCGGCCGCGCGCGCGCGTCAGCTCGCGGGGCCGAAGGGCACGGTGCTCGTCTTGCCGGAGGACGTGCAGTTCGCCGCCCTCGTCGACCGACCGCGTCCTCCGATCCTCGGCGCGATAGTCTTCGTCGATCAGTACGCGCCTCGTCTCGCAGCCGGCGACGTCGCGCGCCTCGACGACCACCCGCCAGACGTCATCGTCGTTCATCCGCGGCGTCCCTCGGGCTGGCAGAGGTTCTTCCGGATCTGGTCGGGGCGGAGCGGCGCCGAGCGCGTCCTGCACCACGTGCTCGGCGACATGCTTCCGCGGTACTACCGCCGCGACTCGACCTTCCGCACGACGTTCCTCTACGAGCCCGGCAAGCTCGACGTGTACGTTCGACGAAAGGTGCCGCTCACCGAGGAACAGGCCGAGGCCGAGGAAGACACCGCCGCCGACAGCGAGGCGCTGGACATGCTCCCCGACGACGCGGAACGTGGCCCCGAGGACGAGGACACCGCCACGAGCGCGGGCGGCAGACGGTGACGGCCTTGCGTGACGGGTTTTTGCCATGACGCCTCCCGCGGAGAGCGAAGGCCGAGCGCCGCGCCACGTCGTCGCTCTCGCGGTCGCCCTTCACGCCGTGCTGCTCGCGTATTTCTTCCCGCCGCGGCTCCTCTCCGCGAAGCGTCCGATCCTCGAGTACGACTACGCGCTGCACGCCTATCAGGTCGATCGCGCGCTCTCCGCCTTCCTCGCGCACGGCAAGCTGTGGAGCTACGACCCCTTCGTGCTCGCCGGGCAGCCCGCCGGCGCCGTCGAGGATCTGACGAGCAAGAGCCTCGAGGCCTTCGTCATCGGCGCGCACGCGCTCGGTGTCTCCCCGTGGGTCGCCTTCGACGCCTATGTCCTTGCCGTGCACGCGGCGCTGCTGCCCGCGGCGTGGGCCTCGGCGCGGCTCTTCGGGCTCGACCGGCTTTCGTCTTCGCTCACGGTCCTCTTCTGGGTGCTGCTCTGGCACTTCGATTCGTTCTCGCACTGGTGCTGGTACATCGGGATGATCTCGTGGGCCGCCGCGAGCTATGTGATCGTCCTGGTCGTCGCTCTCGCGTACCGGGCCCTCCGCGATCACCGCGGGCGGCACTACGTCGGGCTCGGGGCGGCGGCGGCGCTCGTCACCTTCGTGCATCCCTTCGCCGTGCTCACCCTCGCCGTCCCCCTCGGCGCCCTCTACGCGCGCGCGCTCCAGCGGCTCGCGCGGTGGGAGCATGCGGCGATCGCCGGCAGCGTGCTCGTCGCAGCGGCAACGACGCTGACGTGGCTCGGGCCCGCGCTCCGCTTCCGCAGCTACATCGGACCCGTCGACGCCTTCCTGTGGCCCTCGGCGTCGTACGCGCTCACCGATTCCCTCGGGCTGCTCCGGGATCTGGCGATGACGGGTGAGCCGGTGCGGACCGCCCTTCGCACCGCGGCGTTCGTCGTCGCGGCGGCCGGGCTCCTCGAGATGCGCCGCGCCCGCGACGATCGCGCGCTGCCGCTCGCGTTGCTCGTCGTGACGTCCGTGCTCTTCGCGTACCTGAGCGGCTACTCGACGCTCTTCCGGCAGACGCAACCGTACCGGCACATCGCGCCGGGGATGCTCGGCGCGGCGCTCGTCGCAGCGGCGGTCGTCGCGCCGCTCGCTCGAGCCCGTGACCGGCTTCGACCGGAAGCACGCGTGGCGCTCGCCGTCGCGCTGCTCGCTACCGCACCGGAGCTCGTCCGCACGGCCGTTTCATATCTCCCCGCGGTCTTGCCGCGACGCGCGCACGCGCGCACGGCCTTCCGTCCTGGTCCGTATGCATCCGGCTCGAGTGAAGAGCGCGACCCCGTCTTCATGGGCCACTCGCCGCCTCCTGACGACTACGCGCGCGTCGCGATGCTCGTCTCGTCGATCGCGCGCGACGAAGGACGCGTCGTCACGGTCGACTGGGTGCTCGGTGAATACCTGGCGACGTTCGCCGGCGTGCCGACGCTCGGCGGCATCGCGGAGCGCAACGTTCCGCATGCGGCGGCTCATCCCATGCGCCACGATCTGACGCCGGCTGGTCCCGGTGACGACCCGATCGCCCGCTATCTGGACGAGTACGCCGTCGCAGCAGTGGTGACCAAGAACGACGCGCCCGCGTTCGATAGCCGCCACGATCTCCTGGAAAATATCGGCACGGTGGGACCTTTCCGGGTTTACCGGGCGCGCCGCCAGCCGAGCTATTTCGCCGCCGGAAGTGGCCACATCGTCGAGCAGCGTTTGAATTCGATCCGGGTCGCGAACGCGGGTTCGGACGCCGTCGTCCTCCGGTTTCATTTCATGGAGACCCTGCGCTGTCGACCGGGCTGCGAGGTGCGACGCGCTACCGCCGATCGCGACCCCGTGGGTTTCATAGGCGTCGCGAATCCGCCCGCAACGTTCGAGATTTACAACACGTACGATTGAGCAAATATCGCACACTCGCACATGGGGCTCTGCCCGTAACGCATCGCGCGAGCCGAGCGTGGCGCGCACGCTGAGAACCGGCCTTCGCAGCGCAATCGAATTGGCCTGTTGCGGCAGTGCTTCGCAATGGACGGCGTGCGCCGGAGCCGCTACTCTCACGATTGCTCGCCTTCATTTGATGAGCCAATCCCCACACAAGAATGCACACGGCTCGAGCCCTTCCTCACGGAGCTCGAAACGTGGCGAGCCATCCGCGCGCGCAGCTGCGCATGCGGGTGAAGCCTTTGATAGGTGTGCTCGGTTCTCGTACGCGGCGGTGCGGCTCACATGACGAGCGCCCCCGTAGTTCTCGGCCCGGACGGCGTCCGGGTGTCTCTTTTCTGGTAGTTTCTCGTGTCGAGACCATCTTAGGTGGCGCTAGGAAACCTCGGACCCATGGTGGATACATCAATCGACGGAATCGGCCCTGGCGTGAGCGGCATGAGCGTGTACGTGCCGGCACTCCGCGTCCCTCTCGAAGCGTGGTGTAGCTGGACCCAGAACCAGTGGCAGAAGGTGCAGACGATCGTCGGGCAGAGCTTCCGCTGCCCCGCTCCTGACGAGAACGTCTACACGCTCGCTGCTACCGCTGTACTGCGGCTGATCCGTCAGTACGGGATCGATCCGTCGAAGGTCGGTTGCCTCGCTCTCGGAACGGAGACGAGCACTGACAACTCCGCTGGCGCGGTCATCGTGCGCGGCATGGTCGACCGGGCACTATCGACGCTCGGCCTTCCGCGGCTCTCACGCTCGTGCGAGGTCCCGGAGTTCAAGCACGCCTGCCTGGGCGGCGTGTACGCCATGAAGGCCGTGTCGCGCTATCTGGCGCTCGACGGCAAGGACAAGGTCGGCATCGTCGTGTGCTCCGACATCGCGGAGTACGAGCGCGGCAGCAGCGGCGAGCAGACGCAGGGTGCCGGCGCCGTCGCGATGCTCCTCGAGCCGCACGCCCGTCTGTTCGAGCTCGATCTCGTGCACACCGGCAGCGCGTCCGCCTACCGCGGGCCGGATTTCCGGAAGCCCCATGCGCGTCACTTCGTCGAGGGCTACGGCGGCCGCACCCAGCGCCTGCACGATTTCCCGATCTTCAGCGGGAAGTACTCCACGTACTCGTACGTGGACGAGACGCTGCGCGCGTTCGACGACATGGCGTCGCGCCTCGGCGTCTCCGCGTTCGAGGCCCTGACCTCGGCGGAGGCGGCCTTCTTCCACCGTCCGTACCATCACATGCCGGTGCAGGCCGCGGCCGCCATCTACGTGCGCGGGTTGCTCGAAGGGCAACCGAAGAGCGAGACCATCGCCGCGCTCTGCAAGGAGGTCGGCGCAACGCGTGAGGCCCTCGAAGCCGAGTCGCGCGCCCTGCCGGATCTCTTCGACCGCGTCCTCGCGGGCAAGGCCGATCAGGATCCCTTCCCCGTGGCCACGCAGGTGGTCGGAGCGCTTCGCAAGAGCGCCGAGTTCAAGGCCTTCGTGGCGGCAAAGATGAGCCTCGGCTCCCGCGGCGCAGGGGAGCTCGGCAATCTGTACACGGCCGCCCTTCCAGCGTGGATGGCCGCCGGGTTCGAGGAGGCGCTCGGCCGCAACCTCGACCTCACGAACAAGAACGTTCTCGCGATCGGCTACGGCAGCGGCGACGCCGCGGAGGCAATGCCCACGCGCGTCGTCCCTGGCTGGACGGACGCAGCGCGTCGCATCGGCTTCACCGCGGCGCTGGAGCGCTCCATCGACCTCACGCAGGAGCAATACGAGTCGCTCCACGACACCCGTCGCGCCGCAGGCCTCCCGAACCTCCCCGGCGACCGCTTCCGCATTGCCCGCGTCGGCGATCGCTACGAGGCAGGCTTCCAGGA
>CAYUAW010000165.1:0-15163 GCA_964442485.1 uncultured Polyangiaceae bacterium | reverse complement strand
TGGCCGCCGCCGGCAACAACGGGTTCGTCCTCCCCGCAGCAAGCGGCGCGTCACGCCGAGCACGGGCCGAGATGCACCGAGAGAGACCTCCATTCGAGATCGCCCGCAGGGTCGAGTTCATCGAATAATGGCAACTCTGAGTTGCAATGAGCTCTGCGCTGAGATAGTGACGAGTCAGGCCGGCGGACGATGGAGGCCGCTATGTATCGACTGGCACCTGTGCGCTTAGGGAAACTCGCGCTCTGCGCGGCGACCTTGGCCGCTTGCTCGAGCAGCAGTCAGGCTGATCACGGCGCGCTCCCCGCTCCATCCGCCGGAGGTAGCAGCGGCGTGAGCGGGGCGCCGGGTGCTCCGCCTGCGTCGGGCTCGGCCGGCATGGGCAACAACGCGGGGTCGTCGACGACGGGCGGCGGTGGCGCGTCGAGCGGCACGGCAGGCGCAGGTCCGGTAGGGACGGGCGGCGGTGGCGCGACGGGCGGCGGTGGCGCGACGGGCGGACTGGCAGACGCGGGCGACGACTCGGACGCGTCCAGCCCGTCCACGCACGACGGTGGAATCTACACCGGCCCCAAGACGAACTATCCCGGCCGACGATGGACCGTGCCCGACGCGAGCTACGGCACGGTCATCGAAAGCGACATCAAGATCACGATGAGTGACGGTATCGTGCTGGTCGGTGATGTGTCCTATCCGACCGATCTCGCCACCGGTGCGCGCGCCAAGGGCGACTTCCCCGTTCTTCTGACCCAGAACCCCTACGGCGCCGTTTACCAGGCGGCCTCGGGCGAATTCTTCGTGAAGCGCGGTTACATCTACGCTTCCGTCGACGTGCGCGGGACCTCTCGGTCGGGCGGCACGTTCGATCTGTTCAGCCCCCAGGAGGCGCAGGACGGAGCGGCTCTCGTAACCTGGGCCTCGAAGCTCGACGGCTCCGACGGCAAGGTCGGTCTACACGGCTGCTCCCAGCTCGGGATCAACCAGATCGAAACGGCGACGCTGCTTGGACCGAATTCGCCGGTGAAGGCCATGATTCCGGCGTGTGCGTCGGGCGACTTCTATCGCGACACGGCGTTCGACAACGGCATTGCGACCGCCGTGGGCAACTTGCTCGTCGGGAGCGACATGTCCACCGGGGGCGACAAGACTTACTATCGCGACTACTGGAAGGCGCGCGACCGCCTGGCCCGCGCCCCTGCAATCGCCAAGGCAGACATCCCGATGTTGCTCTGGGCCGGCTGGCACGAGCCGGGCACGATTGGTTCCCTGGAGCTCTACACGGCGCTGCAGAACCTCGCCGCTGGGCGGCCCCAGAGCGCGCAGATCAAGGAGGGTGACACGGTGAGCGGCAAGTATCAGGTCATCCTCGGCGACTGGGGGCACGCCGGCGGACTCGACTACGGTATCCAGCTCGAGTGGTACGACACGTGGATGAAGGGCATCGACACCGGCCTACCCACGAGCACCAGGACGCCCCTCCATCTCGCGGAGCTCGGCGGGACGAAGCGTTGGGTCAATGCGCGCAACTATCCGCTCGTCGACACGTATACGCCCTTCTACCTCTCGAGCGGCGGGAAGCTCGGGCGGGCAGCTGACTCTGCTGCGGGCCAAGATCAGCTGACGTGGGGGCCAGACGGGTGGCCGGGGGGCTCGATCGAATACCAGACGGCCCCGTTCGTCGACGGCGCCATGCTGGCGGGCCCCATCGCCGCACGGCTCCAGGCCTCGTCGTCCAACAGCAACCTGCAGCTGTCCGTCGACATCTACGATGGGGCGCCGGACGGCACCCGGACGAAGATCACCCACGGCGACATCCTCGGCTCGCTCCGGCGGACGCAGACGCAGGCGTCGCAGCAGGAGACGTCGTGGGCGGACAAGAACGGCTTGCCGACGCGGCCGTATCTCACGCTCGATCAGGACCAACCGCTCACGGCTGGCCAGACGACGGCGCTCGACGTCCCGCTGTGGCCGTCGGTCTGGTCCATCGAGCCTGGACACACCATCGTCGTGCGGATCGCTACGACACCCCCGTCCGGGGATTGCGGGGGATTGCTCGCGCTTCCGGTCGGCTGCAATCTGACGGACCCGCAGCGCAGCTCGCTGACGGGCGGCGTCTACAAGATCAATCGCGGGGGTCAGACGATGTCGCTCGTCAGTCTGCCCCTGCTCGAGCACGGGGCATTGACCACGGCTGAAGCCCTCGTTTCCGCGACCGGAATAGCGGGAACCCCGCTGCCCGTCGACTGGTGACCTCAGCGCTCGGCCCGCGCCTTGCGCGGGCTTTTGTCCCCACGTTTGTGGGCTCCTCGAGCTGCCTTGGGGACGCACGTCGCGGCGCCGGCCAGGACGACGTCGAGCACCCGGTCCAGATAGCTCGCGTCGACGCGCTCATTGAAGAGGAGCGCCCGCTGCACCGGCGCAGAGACGAGGTCGACGATCAGCCCCGGATCGACACCCTTCGGGAGCTCGCCCCGTGCGATCCCGCGCCGCACCATGCTCACGCGCATGCGGTGAAGCTCGTCACGAAAGCGGTGCGCCATTGCGTCCACCTCCGGAATCCCCCGCTCCACCTGCATGATCCGCAGGATTCCTTGCTCGGACGGCTTCAAGTCGAGAACGCTCAGCAAGGACGCTCGGAGGTCCCGGCGCACTGCGCCGGTATCGATCGCGCCGAGTCTCTCGCCCCACTTGATCATCATCGTGATCGTCGCCGCGACCAGCTCCGCCTTGGTGGGCCAGCGACGGTAGATGGTCGTCTTGTGGACGCCTGACTGCGCCGCGACGTCCTCGACGCGCATGGCGGCATATCCAACGCGGCTCAGTTCCTCGGCGGTCGCGCTGACGACACGCTGCACCACATTTGCCGCGCGCCCGCGTGCGCGTGCGTTGCCCGTCCTTCTCGTATGCTCCGACACCTGTGACGTCCTTCGCGCCACGCTGCGCGAGAGACCACTTTTCAGACGTTGCGCCAAATCGGTACCCGCCGGACACGAGAGCTCGGCGACGTCAGTCTACAGCAGGTCGCAGAGCGAGCGCAGGGCGTCTTCGACACCCAGCCGACGACTGCTCGAACGCCCCCTGGCGGAGCTTTCGTGGATGCAGCTACTCCGTCCGCGGCCTCATCAGCAGCACCAGCCCATGCGCGTCGACGTTCACCTTCGCGCGCGGCGGCAGGCGTAGCGCGTCCTCGATGAAGCCGCGCGTCGTGTCGAGGACGCGGCGCCAAGGCTCGTGGTCCAGGCTCTGCGGGATCACGAAGTCGATGGGGGACGAGCCGGCGTTGAAGAGCACGTAGAAGCTGTCGTCGACGATCTGCTCGCCGCTCCTGCCGGGGAAGTCGATGCCCTCGCCGTTCAAGAACACGCCGAGCGCGCGCGCGAACGCGACGTTCCAGTCCTGGTCGCTCATCTCGGCGCCGTCGGGCTTGAACCAGCCGATGTCGGTGAGGTTCGAGCCGCGGATGGAGCGACCCTCGAACCAGCGCCTTCGACTGAGCACCGGATGCGCGAGCCGGAACGCGACGAGCTTGCGCGCGAACTGACCGAGCTCCGTGTCGACGGTGTCCCAGTGCAGCCATGAGAGCGGGCCGTCGTGGCAGTAAGCGTTGTTGTTCCCGCGCTGCGTCCGTCCGAGCTCGTCTCCGGCCAGGATCATGGGCACGCCCTGCGAGAGCAGGAGCGTCGCCATGAAGTTGCGGCGCTGGCGGCGCCGCGTCGCGAGGATCTGCGGATCGTCCGTCTCGCCCTCGACCCCGCAGTTCCAGGAGCGGTTGTGCGGCTCGCCGTCGCGGTTGTCCTCGCCGTTCGCCTCGTTGTGCTTCTCGTCGTAGCTCACGAGATCGCGCAGCGTGAAGCCGTCGTGGCAGGTGACGAAGTTGATGCTCGCGTGCGGGCTCCGGCGCGCCGACGCGTAGAGGTCCGAGCTCCCCGTGAAGCGGTTCGCGAATTCGCCGAGCGTCCGCTCTGCCCCGCGCCAGAAATCACGCACCGTGTCGCGGTACTGCCCGTTCCACTCCGACCAGAGGACGGGAAAGTTGCCGACCTGGTAGCCGCCCTCGCCGACGTCCCACGGCTCGGCGATGAGCTTCACCTGACTGATGACCGGATCCTGCTGGATCAGATCGAAGAACGCCGAGAGGCGATCGACCTCGTGGAGCTCGCGGGCGAGTGCCGAGGCGAGGTCGAATCGGAAGCCGTCGACGTGCATCTCGAGCACCCAGTACCGTAATGAATCCATCACGAGCTGCAGCACGTACGGATTGCGCATGTTCAGGCTGTTGCCCGTGCCCGTGTAGTCGACGTAGGTGCTCTTGTCCTGCCCGACCCGGTAGTACGCGGCGTTGTCGAGGCCACGGAAGCACACCGTTGGGCCGCGCGCGCCGCCCTCCCCGGTGTGGTTGTAGACGACGTCGAGCAGCACCTCGATGCCGGCCTCGTGCAGTGTCTTCACCATCTGCTTGAACTCGAGCACCTGCTCGCCGGCGTCGCCCGAGCTCGAGTACTCGCCGTGCGGGGCGAAGTAGCCGATGGAGTTGTAGCCCCAGTAGTTCTTCAGCCCGAGACGCACGAGCCGCTCGTCGTGCATGAACTGGTGCACGGGCATGAGCTCGAGCGCCGTGACGCCGAGATCCTTCAGGTGCGCGACGACGACGGGGTGAGCGAGCCCGGCATAGGTCCCGCGGAGCTCCTCCGGCACCTTCGGGTGCAGCATGGTCATGCCCTTGACGTGCGCCTCGTAGATGACCGTCTTGTGCCACGGGGTGCGCGGCCTCCGGTCGTCGCCCCAGACGAAGAACGGGCTCGTCACCACGCAGCGCGGGACGTAGGGCGCGGTGTCGATGCTCGACGGGCCGGCTGCGGTGACCGCGCCGAGCGCTCCGTCGTCCCAGCGAAACTGTCCCGACACGGCGCGTGAGTAAGGATCGAGCAGGAGCTTCTTCGGGTCGCAGCGATGCCCTTCCGACGGAGAGAAGGGCCCGTGCACCCGGAAGCCGTAGCGGCGCCCTGGGCCGCAGCCCGGCAAGTAGCCGTGCCACACCTCACCCGTGACCTCGGGCAGGTCGACGCGGCTTTCCGCCCCGTCCGGCGCGAAGAGGCACAATTCAACGCGCGTCGCGACCCGGGAAAAGACGGCGAAATTCGTACCGGCGCCGTCGTAGGTCGCGCCGAGCGGATAGGGGGAACCAGGCCAGATGGTGGCCACGGCGGGCAGGCTACTCGGCACGGAAGCTGGAGCTTAGCGTAAACCGACTCACAAGGCTTTCGCAACGCTTGCGCTTCGGAAACAAGATTCGCAATCTCCCGGGCGTGGATAACCGCCGCCTCGAGCAGCTAGCCGCACTCTATGGCGTGGAGCCATCGTACTACGACGTCAAAGGCCGGCTGCAGGTCGCCAGCCGCGAAGCCCTCATCGCCATCCTGGGATGCCTCGGCTGCGCGGTGACCAGCGATTCGTCGATCGCGGACCTCGTCCGCGCGCGTCAATCGAAGCTCTCGGGCCGGATCCTGCCTCATGTCAGCGTGCGCTGGGGCGGCTCGGCGAACACGTTGCCGGTGCGAGTACGACAACGCGAAGCGTCGATGCGCGCCGAGGTGCACGTCACGCTGGAGGACGGGAAGACGACGAGCTTCGCCGTGGAGCTCGATGACGCCACGCTCGTCCGGCGCATCGACGCCGACAGCGAGGAGTACGTCGATCTCGAGATCGCGATTCCGACGCCGCTGCCCGTGGGGTACCATCGCGTGGAGGCGCGGGTCGGATCGCGGAACGCGACGGGCAACGTGTGGGTCGCGCCGGAGCGCGCGTACGACGACGACGGCAAGCTCGGGTTCGGCCTGTTCGCTCCGACGTACTCGCTGCGCTCGGAGCGCAACGAAGGCGTCGGAGACTTCGGCGATCTCCGAACGCTCGCACGCTTCATAGGGAAGAAGGGCGGCAACACGCTCTCGACGCTGCCGCTCTTGCCGACCTTCCTGGACGGCCCGCACGACCCGAGCCCGTACTCGCCGGTGAGCCGTCTCTTCTGGAACGAGATCTACATCGCGCTCGACGCGATAAAGAGCGTGGCGAAGGTCCCGCGCGCCAGGGAGCTCTGGGCGAACGCCGAATATCGCGCGACGGCCGAGGAGCTCCGGAGCTCGCGCACGGTCGACTACCAGGGCGTGCTCACCCACAAACGCCGCCTCCTGATGGATCTCTCCGAGGCGGCGTTCGCCGACCCCGAAGAGAAGAAGCGCATCGACGCGGCCGTCGCGGCGCGCCCACTCCTCGTCGACTACGCGCGGTTTCGCGCGCTCATCGAGCGACAGCGCCGTCCGTTCCGGCAGTGGCCCGCGCGGATGCGCGAGCGCATCGAGAGCGCCGACGTCGACCCGGGCGTGTACCGCTACCACCTCTACTGCCAGATCCTGGCCGGCGAGCAGCTCGCCGCGCTCGACGAGGACGCGCACCAGCACGGTGTCGGGCTCTACATGGATCTGCCGCTCGGCGCGCACTCCGACGGCTACGACGCCTTCCGTTACGCAGACCAGCTGTTGCCGGATTGCTCGACGGGGGCGCCTCCCGACGCGCTCTTCGAGGGAGGCCAGAACTGGGGCTTCGCGCCGCCCAATCCGGAGAGCGGCAGCGTGTACTCGCACGGTTACTTCCTCGCTTGCCTCCGTCACCAGATGAGCCACGCGTCGATCTTGCGCATCGATCACGTGATGGGCTTGCACCGCCTGTTCTGCATCCCGAAGAGCGTGCCGTCGGCGGACGGCGTCTACGTGAGACAGCACGCCGAGGAGCTCTATGCGGCGCTCTGCATCGAGTCGCACCGCTCGAAGACGACGCTCGTCGGCGAGGACCTCGGCACCGTACCCGACGAGGTGCGGACGAGCATGGCACGGCACGGAGTCGGCCGTCTGTTCGTTCTCCAGTACGAGGACGTCCCGGCCTCGAGCCGGGCGTACTCCGTCCCCGACGGCTCCGTCGCGAGCCTGAACACCCACGATATGCCCACCTTCGCGGGCTTCCTTCGCGGTCGCGACATCGACACGCGGCGCGAGCTCGGCCTGGTCACCGAAGACGAGGTCGACCACGAGAAACACGAGCGCACCGGCTACCGGAACAGGCTCGAGCAGTCGCTCGAACTGGCGGGCCTGCTCGAGCGGCCCTCGACCGACGCGTCGCTCCTTTCCGCGTGCCTCATCACCCTCGGTCGTTCGCGCGCGCGTGTTGCACTCACGAGCTTGGATGACATGCTTCTCGAGCCAGAGCCGCAGAACGTGCCGGGGACGAGCGTCGAGCGTCCCAACTGGCGTCGCAAGCACCAGAAGGCGCTCGAAGACATCGTCGACTCGAAGGAAATCGATTTGCTGCTTCATGCCATCGCCCGCAAGGGCGTCGTCGAGCCCTCGCAGGGCATTCGCTCGAAACCGAGCACCTCCTTGACCGACATGGATCTGCACCTCTTCAACGAGGGCACGCACCGTCAGATCCAGGACAAGCTCGGCGCGCATCCCGGGTCCGTGGAGGGGGTGGACGGCACCTTCTTCTCGACCTGGGCGCCGAACGCCGCGAGCATTCACCTCGTCGGCGACTTCAACGGCTGGACGGCGCTCGACACCCCGCTCTACCCGCGCGGCGGCTCCGGCGTCTGGGAGTGCTTCGTGCCCGGCCTCGGCAAGGGCGACCTCTACAAGCTCCGCATCCAGCCGCACTCGGGCGCGGCCGTGGACAAGGCGGATCCGTTCGCGCTGCGCACCGAAACGCCTCCGCGTACGGCGTCCGTCGTCTGGACCCTGACGCACACCTGGGGCGACGGCGAATGGATGAAGGAGCGCGCTCAGCGCAACGCGATCGACGCGCCGTGCTCCATCTACGAGGTGCACCTCGGGTCCTTCCGGCGAGCATCCGACGGCAGCATGCTGGGGTACCGCGAGCTTGCGCCACTGCTCGTGGAGCACGTGAAGCGGCTCGGCTTCACGCACGTCGAGCTCCTGCCGGTGATGGAGCACCCTTTCTATGGTTCGTGGGGCTACCAGATCACGGGTTACTTCGCTGCGACCTCCCGCTACGGCTCACCCGACGATCTCATGGCGCTGGTCGACACCCTGCACCAGGCGGGCATCGGCGTGATCTTCGACTGGGTTCCGGGGCACTTTCCCACCGACGCGCACGGCCTTGGCGGCTTCGACGGCACGCACCTCTACGAGCACGCCGACCCGCGACGCGGCTTTCATCCGGACTGGAAGAGCCACATCTTCAACTACGGCCGGCTCGAGGTGCGCTCGTTCCTGACGTCGAGCGCGCTGCACTGGTTCGAGAAGTTCCACGGTGACGGCATCCGCGTCGATGGCGTCGCATCCATGCTCTACCTCGACTACTCGCGCAACGACGGGCAGTGGATTCCGAACCAGTACGGCGGCCGCGAGAACCTCGACGCCATCTCGTTTTTGCGCTGGCTGAACGAGAGCATCTACGGGCGCCTCTCCGACGTGCAGACCACGGCGGAGGAGTCGACGTCGTGGCCCATGGTGTCGCGCCCGACGTACCTGGGCGGGCTCGGATTCGGTACGAAGTGGGACATGGGGTGGATGCACGACACCCTGGAGTACTTCACGAAGGACCCCATCTACCGGAAGTTTCACCACAACAAGCTCACCTTCCGCGGGATGTACGCCTGGCACGAGAACTTCGTCCTGCCGCTCTCCCACGACGAGGTCGTGCACGGGAAGGGCTCGCTCTTCCGCAAGATGCCGGGCGACGACTGGCAGCGCTTCGCGAACCTGCGCCTGCTCTACGCCTATCAATGGGCGTGCCCAGGCCACAAGCTCCTGTTCATGGGCAACGAGCTCGCGATGCGCGAAGAGTGGAACCACGATTCGTCGCTCGACTTCGGGCTCTTGCAGTCGCCTCCACACGCGGGCGTCACCCGGCTCGTCGGCGAGCTGAACCGTATCTATCGCTCCGAGCGAGCGCTGTTCGAGCTCGATCAGCGGCCCGACGGCTTCTCCTGGGTCGACGTGGAGAACGCCGACGACAGCGTGCTCGCGTTCGAGCGCCGCTCACGCTCGGGCGAGCGCATCCTCGCCGTCTTCAACTTCACGCCCGTCGTACGACGCAGCTATCGCGTCGGCGTCCCGATGGAAGGCCGCTGGAACGAGATCCTGAACACGAATGCGTCCGATTTCGGCGGCACCGGCGAAGGCAACTTCGGCGGCGTCCTCGCCGACCCGGTCGGCGCCCACGGCAGGCGGTTCTCGCTTTCGCTGACGCTGCCACCGCTGGCCGCGCTCTACTTCCGCTCGCCCGGGTGAGAAGAGGGCTCGTGTCGCTCGAATGGTAGCGTCGACTCGCGACCGTTGACGGCCGCGGACCCCGGGTGCATTACGGGGGCGCTTCCGATGTCGAAGGGACGTGCCCTCCTCAGAGTACTCCTCGCGCTCTGCACGGCCGCGCTGCTGCTCGGAGACGTATGGCGCGGCCTGCACCTGCTGCACGCGCGGCACGTGCTCTGCCCCGAGCACGGCGAGTTCGTCGACGCCGAGGACGGGGCAGGCGGCAGCGGCGTGGCGAGCGGCCGCGCCGAGGCCTTGCCGGGCGGAAGTGGTGGGCATCATCACGAGCACTGCGGGCTCGCCGCGGCTCCGTCGCGGCTCTCCCACCTGGCGATCCCGGGCGCAGGGCCCTGCCTGCACGCGAGCTCGCTCGGCAGCGTCCTCACGCTTCACGTGGCGGTGAGGGCAGCGAACCGTACCGTCCTTTCGTACGCGCCCAAGCAGTCGCCGCCCGCGTTCGTCGTGTAGCGTCTCGTCCGTCGCGGCCTGGGGCAGTCAAACGACGCCCCGAGCCTCGCTGGACATGGACCGCTGCGCCACGATCCCCAGGTTCGCTCGAACCGGCGAAGCCTCCGGACACACGTCCGCCGGCCTCCCGCAGCCGCTGGCCCCGGCGGCAGCGGAACTCGAGCTCACCCCGCGCTTCCGCGTCCGGACGCACACGCACGCCAATCACGGCGCGTGTCTTCCGCACGAGCCCGCACTCACGACGAGAGCGTCGCGACGGACCGCGCCCGTTCCCACACCCGATCTTCGAATCTGGATCCATGCCGCGTCATTCATTCTTTCCGAAACGAGCGCTTCCCTTCGCGGCGCTCGCCATCGCGCTCGTCGACGGCGCTCTCGCGGAGCGGGCGCTCGCGCAGCCTTCGGCGGAGCCCCCCGCGCCGCGACCGCCGGCCGTCGCCAACGTGACGCCACCCGCCGTGCTCACGCATGTCGACGCGGTGTATCCCGAGTCCGCTCTGGCGGCTCGCGAGCACGGCGACGTCGTGCTCGCTCTCACAGTCGACGTCGACGGTCACGTCTCGAAGGTCGACGTCATGCAATCCGGAGGCCCCGCGCTGGACGAGGCAGCCGTCATCGCGGCGCGCCAGTGGACCTTCACTCCGGCCTCGCGCGACGGGCGACCGGTCGCGAGCCGCATCCGCGTGCCCTTTCACTTCGCGCCGCCCGCTCCTCCGCCGGAGCTCGTCCCCGAACCGGCGAAGGCCGAGCCGGAGGTCTCGCAGCAAACTGCGGCCCTGCCGGGAAAGCCTGGGAGCCCCCGGGCGCGCGAGCCATCCAGGAACTCCGGAAACGAGCCCGAGAACGAGGAGGTCTTCGTCACCGGGCGGCAGATGCCGCCGAGCCGCGGCGCGTCCGACTTCGAGCTCCAGACAGGTGAGCTCGCGCGCGTGCCGCGCCAGAACTCCGCGGAGCTCCTGAAGCTCGCGCCAGGCATCCTGCTGACGAACGAGGGCGGCGAGGGCCACGCGGAGCAGGTCTTCCTGCGCGGCTTCGATGCACGCGAGGGGCAGGACATCGAGCTCAGCGTCGGAGGCGTGCCCATCAACGAGAGCGGCAACCTGCACGGCAACGGCTACGCCGACACCCACTTCATCATCCCGGAGCTCGTCGAGTCGCTGCGTGTCGTGGAGGGGCCCTTCGATCCGCGGCAGGGCAACTACGCCGTCGCGGGCAGCGCAAACTACGAGCTCGGTCTCGACCGGCGCGGCATGACGGCGAAGTACACCGGCGGCAGCTTCGGCACCCAGCGACTGCTCCTGATGTACGGCCCGAAGGACGCGAGCACGCGCACGTTCGCCGCCGCCGAGATCTACTCGACCGACGGCTACGGCCAGAACCGCGACGCGCGACGCGGCACTGCCATGGGGCAATACGAAGGCCGGCTCGGCGCGAACGGCTCGTGGCGCGTCGACGCCGCGGCCTACACGACGCACTACCACTCCGCCGGCGTCATCCGTGACGACGACTACCGCGCGGGGCGCATCGGGTTCTACGACAGCTACGCGCTGTCGTCCTTCGCTTCCGACGTGACGAAGCCGGGCGGCGACGCCTCACGGTACGCCGTCTCGGGTGATCTGGAGACGCGACACGGCGACACCACACTCTCGCAGCAGGTGTTCGTCATCGACCGCAGCATGCGGCTCATCGAGAACTTCACCGGCGCCCTCCTCGACGTGCAGGAGCCGCTGCAGAGCTTGCACTTGCAGCGCGGCGATACACTGAATCTCGCCGTCCACGAGACGACCTTCGGCGCGCGTGGCTCGTCCTCCTTCGGAGCGCGGGTGCTCGGACAGAAGCAGAGCATCGAGTTCGGCTACTTCGCACGCGGCGATCGCGTCACCGGTGAGCAGCAGCGACTCGAGGCGGCCACCGGGCACCCCTACGCGACGGACACGAACCTCGCGTCCCAGCTCGGCGACATCGGGGTCTATGCTGACGCGAGCCTCAAGCCGGTCAGCTGGATCACGCTTCGCGGAGGCGTCCGCGCCGACATCCTGACCTTCGACGTGAACGACCTCTGCGCCGTGCACTCCGTCGCGCATCCGTCGTCGACGAACCCGCCCATCGACCAGAGCTGCCTCTCGCAACAGGATTTCGGGCGACCGCGCGAGCCGGATCAGCCGGCGAGCACCGCCAGCACGGCGTTCCTGCCGCGCGCGTCGCTCATCCTCGGCCCGTACCGCCATTTCTCCTTCAGCGCGAGCTACGGCAAGGGCATCCGCTCGGTGGACCCGAGCTACATCACCCAGGACGTGCGCACGCCCTTCGCGAGCGTCGTCGCCTACGAGGGGGGCGTCACCTACGCTGGCGGCATCGGCAGCTCGCAGCTCACCGCTCGCTCCATCGTCTTCCAGACGCACGTCGACAAGGATCTCATCTTCAGCGAGACGGCGGGCCGCAACGTCCTCGGCGCCGGCACGACGCGCACCGGCTGGGTGGGTGCGATGCGGCTCACCGGGGTGCACTTCGACGAATCCTTCAACCTGACGCTCGTGAAGTCGCTCTACGACGACACGCACCTGCTCGTCGCCTACGCCCCCGACATCGTGCTCCGCTCCGACACCGCGTACGTGACGGAGCTGCCGTTCCGCGTCTCCGGCAGCCAGACCCAGGGCTCCCTCGGCGCGGGCGTCTCCTACGTCGGGCCGCGGCCGCTCCCGTACGGCGAGCGCAGCGACCCGATCTTCACCGTGGATCTCTCCGCATCCGTCTCGGTGTCGCACGTCGAGCTCGGTGTCGCGACGACGAACCTGCTCGGCACGCGCTACCGGCTCGGCGAGTACAACTACGCCTCGAACTTCGGCGCGGGCGGTGCCCAGCAGCCGACCCTGGTGCCCGAGCGCCACTTCACCGCCGGCGCGCCGCGAGGCGTCTTCGCCACGCTCGGCGTGAACTTCGGAGGAGGATGAAAATGCGAGTGCTGCCCGCGCCGGAACGAAACCGGGCTGGTTGCAAGCCCGTGGGGCTGGGGCTGCTGCTGAGCACCTTGCTCCTCACTTCCTGCGTCGGCACCACTGGCGGCGACATCGTCGATTTCGACGCCGCCGCGGCCGGGCCGAAGGACGCAATCGCCGGCGAGCCCCTGTCGTTCATGAGCGATCGCGGCTTTCCCGTCGAGCTGACGCGCGCGACGTTGCACGTCGGCGCGATGTACCTCGACCAGAGCTTTCCGGTGTCCGGTTCGCAGAGCCCGACGTGCATCCTTCCCGGCACCTACGTCGCCGAGGTCACGCAAGGCGTGGACGTCGATCTCCTGGATCCGACACCCGCGAAGTTCCCGAGCCAGGGACACGGCACCACTCTCGAAGCGGTTGCCGGTCAGGTCTGGCTCACTCACGGCGACGTCAACGCAAGCGTCGACCCCAGCGGCAGGCCCATCCTGAGCCTGGAGGGAACGACGACCATCACCGGCGAAGATCGTCCCTTCTCCGCGACCATCACCATCTCGAGCAATCGCCAGAGCAGCGGAGTCACCGCCGGCGCCGATCCCATTTGCAAGGAACGGATCGTCTCGCCAATCGCAACGCGACTGTCGGTGCAGCAAGAAGGCGGGCTACTCCTGCGCATCGACCCGCGACTGCTGTTCACCAACGTCGACCTGTCCGCGCTCCCTCTGACGTCGACCGGCTATGCCTTCAGCGATGATCCCGGGTCGAACACGTACACACAGCCGAGCTTGAACCTCTACCAGAACCTCCACTCGGGAGGATCGCTCTACACGTTCTCGTGGGTTTCCCACCTCGAATGACGGAAGGACGACACCCCATGAAAGCTGCCCGATTCGTTCCACTCGCCATGACCCTCGGTTCGCTCGCCTGCTCCAGCGACAAGACCACGCTGGGAGGCAACCACGGAGGCAACACGGGCGCCGGGACTCCGCACGCCGACGGCGGGCGTGGTCTCCTCGCGTTCACACCGCCCGGAGATCCCGGCGGGGGCGGCGTACTCTTCAGCGCCTCGGGCGAAGCGCTGGCCCTCACCGGCTATACGTTCCCGCCCGCGCAGGACGGGGACCCGGCCTTCGTCGACGGCTGGGAGGTCCGCTTCCAGCGGCTCCTGGTGACGATCGACGCCATTCGGCTGTCGGAGAACCCGGACACGTCGCCCGGAGATCAGTCGAAGACCGGCAAGCTCATCGCTCGGGTCGACGGCCCCTGGGCGGTCGATCTCGCTCACGCCGATCCCGCCTACCTGCTCGGCAAGGGCGGCCCCGGCGAGGAAGCCGTACCCATTGCCGCGCTGTCGTCGCAGAACCAGAACGGCGGTGGCGGTTTTGCAACCGACGGCACGCGCTACGCGTTCGGCTTCGACGTGGTCACGGCGTCGCCGGACGTCACTCCGTACAACGTGAACCTGGGTCCGGCCGCGCTCGATGACTACGAAACGATGCGCACCGACTCATGCACCGTGCTCTATGTCGGCACCGCCACCTTCAAGGGCGACAAGACGGACCCCGGCTGCTATCCCGACAGCCGCAAGGGCTGGCCGGACGTGGTCGATTTCCGGCTGTGCTTCAAGTCGCCCACGTCGTACGACAACTGTCAGAACCCCGACAACGACCCTGCAGATCCCTTCCCGGACGAGGAGCACGAGCGGGGGATCGCCTTCAAGGATTCGTCCTCGGTGATCGCACAGGTGACGATTCACACCGATCATCCCTTCTGGGACAGCGTCATCCATGATTCACCCGCGCACTTCGATCAGTTCGCGGCGCGCGTGCTCGACCAGGACGCCGCCACGCCCCTCGCGACGCTCGAGCAGACCCGCGGCGTCGACTACACCGCTTACACCGACGTGCTCGGCAACGCCCTCGACTACCGCTACTGCGTCGAGCCTCCGACCGACGCGCACCAGAAATTCATCGGTGCGATGCGCTTCGACCCCGGCTCCGTCCCTCATGCCGTCGGCGGCAATCCCGCCACCGGCCTCCGCGACTACTACGACTTCTCCACCTACGACCAGAGCACCCAGGGCCACCTCAACGCCGACGGCCTCTGCTACGTCCAGCGCCGCTACGCGTCCCCGCGCTAGCGGCCGCGTCCCTATATTCTCTGCCCCGTAAACGGGCACGGGCACGGGCACGGGAGCAGAGGCCCCGACCCCGACCCCAAGCCCCACCCCAACCCCTCACCCTTCCCCAAACCCTCCCCCCGAGGGCGTCGACACGACGATCACGTCTCCTTCGTTCACGCGCGCCTCCTCGGCAAACCCCAGCACCCGCTTCTCCCCGTTCACTCCTTCGATCCACGTAGACCCCACCTCTCCCGCTGCACCGCCCCCGAGCCCGTGCGGCGCATTCTCCCTGCGATTCGCGAGAATCGCGGCGGTCATCGGTT
>CAYUAW010000164.1:13237-15268 GCA_964442485.1 uncultured Polyangiaceae bacterium | reverse complement strand
CCCCCCGCCGCCTTCGGCGCGCTCGCTCCGCTCGCGTGGTTCCGCATCTTTGATGCTTCGGAGACGACGCTGGCGTCGATGCGAATCTCTTGATCGCCGGGCTCTCGGGCCGGCGCTGGCGTCACTGGATGCCGATCAGCTCGATCTCGAACACGAGCGTCGCATCGGGAGGGATCTTCGGCGGCGACCCCTGCTTGCCATATCCGAGCTCGGGCGGGATCGTGAGCTTGCGCTTGCCGCCCTTCTTCATGCCGACGACGCCCTGATCCCAGCCTTTGATCACCTGACCGGCACCGAGCCCGAAGTCGAACGGCTCCCCGCGGTCGACCGAGCTGTCGAACTTCGTGCCGTCGGTCAGCGTGCCCGTGTAGTGCACGATGACGTGGTCGCCGGTCTTGGCGGCGGGGCCGGTGCCCACCTTGATGTCCTCCTTCACGAGGCCCGCGGGCGCCTTCGGCGGCTCCGCCGACGCGGCGGCCGTCTCGGTCGACGACGGGACCGGGACGATCACCCGCGACTCCGGCTCCTCGACGCGGCGCTGGCACGCGCCCGTCGCAGCGACGACTACAAGGAGCAAGAGGACCTTCGATGAACACGCGAGAGTCGAGCTCATGGGGTCCCGTGTAGCAAAAGGACCCGGGGCCTGGCTATCGCGTCGCGGGGGGCCGCGGAGTAAAGTCCGTTCGTGGGAGCTCGTCGAACGATCACCGCGGGGGTGATGAGCCTCTTGCTCGCCGTCCTCGTCGTCGGCGCGATCGCCGCGGGGCATCAGAGCAAGACGGCTTCGCCCGCTCCGGTACCGAGCGTTGCGCCGGGTCGCATCCCCATGGTCGACATGCACGTGCACCTGTCGCCCGGCGGGTCGGCGCGCTTGCTCTCGCTGATGAAGCGCTACGGCATCGACCACGTCGTGAATCTGTCCGGCGGCCACCCGCTGGGGAATCTGCCGACCCAGCTCGCGGAGGCGCGCGCGTCCGGGGGGAAGATCACCGTCTTCAGCGGCTTCCCTTACGAACAGGCCGAGTCACCCGGCTACGGCCCGCGAATGGCGAAGGTGATCCGAATGGGCCACGACCTCGGCGCGAAGGGGCTCAAGATCTTCAAGGCGCTCGGGCTCGGCGTCCCGGGTCCCGACGGCAAGCTCCTCGCCGTGGACGACGCGGGCCTCGACCCCGCCTTCGAGACCGCGGGCGAGCTCGGCATGCCCGTCGCCATTCACTCCGGCGACCCGCGCGCGTTCTGGCTCCCGGTCGACGCGAAGAACGAGCGCTACGCAGAGCTCTCGGCTCACCCGGGGTGGGCCCTCTACGGGCACAAGGTCCCTTCCTTCGACGAGATCCTCGGCCAGCTGGAGCGGCGGATCGCGCGCCACCCGAAGACGACGTTCATCGCGGTGCACTTCGGCAACTGCGCCGAGGACGTCGATCGCGTCGCGGCGATGATGCGCCGCTACCCGAACATGTACATCGACACCGCGGCGCGCATCCCGGAGATCGGGCGGCACCCGCCAGAGAAGCTCAGAGCGTTCTTCAACGAGTTCCAGGATCGCATCGTGTACGGCTCCGATCTCGGCGTGGGCCCGGAGCCCGAGCCGCTCTTCCTCGGCTCCTCGGGGCCGAATCCGCCGACGCCCGCCGAGCAGGAGCTCTTCTTCAGCGCGACGCACCGGTTCTTCGAGACGTCCGATCGCGCCTTCGCCCACCCGACGCCCATCCAGGGCAGCTGGACCATCGACGGCATCGCCCTGCCCCGCCCCGTCCTCGAGAAGGTCTACTACAAGAACGCCATGCGCCTCATCGGCTTGCAGAAGCTCTAGTCTCCTCCCGTGCCCGCGCCCGTGCCCGATGAGTTTTTTGCTGGTGCGGATTTGATGTGGCGTGCGCCCGAAGAAACATCCGGGGCGTCCCGTCCAGCTCGGCGCGTGACCAGAGAAAACGTCGTGGTCGATTTCGGGCACGGGCACGGGCACGGGCACGTTTACGGGGGCGACAGAACCCGAGGACAAGGCCGTTGTCGCCGGACCCGTACGTG
>CAYUAW010000164.1:11724-13137 GCA_964442485.1 uncultured Polyangiaceae bacterium | reverse complement strand
TTTACGGGGGCGACAGAACCCGAGGACAAGGCCGTTGTCGCCGGACCCGTACGTGGTGTAGCGATGCCGGCGGAGTTCTCATGACGATTCCGTATTTTGCTTTCCGGGGGCGCTCGTGAAGCGCCGCATCTGCATCGTGGGCGGCGGTGTCTCCGGGCTCGGCGCCGCGTGGGGGCTACATCACCACCCCGAGCTGTTCGACTTCGTCGTGCTCGAGCAGAACGACCGGCTCGGCGGCAACGCAATGACCGTCGACATCCCGCAGAACGACGGCACGAGCATTCCCGTGGACATCTCGGTCACGGCGTTCATCCCCTCCGTCTATCACCACTACGTGAAGCTCATGGATCGCTTCGGGATCGCGCAGCTCTCGACGCGATTCAGCTACTCGGTGCACTACGACGACGGCATCTACGCGCACGACTTCGATTCGCCGCTGAAGGCCGAGCTCCAGGGCGACATCGATCGCTTCCAGTCGCTGCTCCGGTTCCTCAAGCGCTTCAACGTGCTGAACTCGAGGCCGTCGATGCTGCTCGCGGCGACGAATCCGTTCAACTACGTCTCGATGGGGCAGATGCTCGACCGATGGGGCATCTCCATGGCGTTCCGGGTGAAGATCCTGAAGCCGCTCTTCGTGAACTTCGTGCTCGCGACCGCCGTCTTCGACATGCCGGCGTCCATGTTCTCGCGGTACCTGGATTTCTTCGACATCGAGCGGGCGACGCCCATGGTCACCTGGGACGGCGGCACCCGCCGCATCTACGAGAACCTCTCGAAGGATTTCCGCGACAAGATCCGCCTCTCCACCCGGGTCACGCGCATCACGCGCGACGGCAGCGGCGTGCTCGTCAAGACGGCCAGCGGAGACGAGGAGCGCTTCGACGAGGTCGTGCTCGCCTGCAACGCGAACCAGGCACTGATGATGCTCGCCGACCCGTCCTCCGGAGAGCGGCGGGCCCTCGGCCGCGTGCGCTACGAGAGCGAGCTCCACAACCACGCCATCGTCCACACCGACGGCTCCATCCTCCCCGACGACCCGACGAGGATCGTCGACACGCGGAGCAACTATGTCCTGCACTACGGAGCCCGGCCGGACAACTACGAGATCACCTACCTGATGCACAACCAGCAGCCGTGGGCGAAGCGCTCCGATCGCCCCTGCCTGGTCACCTACAATCCGATCCAGAAGATCGACGAATCGAAGATCGTGAAGCGCTGGTGGTTCCAGCACGTCATCCACGACGTCTTCCACACCGTGGTGCTCCTCAATCTCTTCCCGCTCCTCCAGGGGAACAATCACACCTGGTACTGTGGCGCCCACACCACCGTGAACAGCCAGGAGCATTGCTTCCTGTCCGGCCTGGCCGTCGCGCGCCAGCTCGGCGCGGAGTACCCCTTCGCCGACGACCCCGA
>CAYUAW010000164.1:0-11624 GCA_964442485.1 uncultured Polyangiaceae bacterium | reverse complement strand
TGACCCTGAGCCGCAATCACTTCTACACGGCGCAGGGAACGGAACGCCCGATGGTGGTGCACTTCTTCTCCTCGAACGGAACGGGGTCCCGCCGCGCGTCGTCCGTCGTGCAGAAGGTCTACGAGGGCGACTCTGAGCTGCTCGTCGTCGGCATCTCGGAGGATGACTCCGCCGCAGAGGCTCGCCAGAACGTCGACGAGCTCGGCATCCATTTTCCCGTCATCCTGGACGAGGGCGGCCGGATCTCGAAGCTCTACGGCGTGAGCGACGTACCGGCCACGTTCGTCATCACCCAGCGCGGCAGCGTCATCTGGGTCGGTGCAGCCGACGAATCGGAGGAAGGAGTTCGGGCGGCGGTGCGCGTCGCGCGACGCTGACGCCCTTCCCGCAGACGCTCACGACATGGGCGGACGGATCTCGCCGACCACGAACTCGTGGACGGTGGCGTGATCGTGGAGCGACAGCCTCGCCTCGAGGTCGGGGTCGCGCCGCACGCGGGCGGCGTGCTCCGGGGCGAGCGGACGGTGGAAGATGTTCGAGCGCGAGCACAGACGCGCGCCGGGGCTCGCCGACGAGAGCACCAGCTCGAAGAGACGGTGATTCGGCTCCGGATCCAGGTACGAGCAGATGTCCGAGATCGAGAAAGCGTCGAACCCGGTGCGGTTCGCCGCGAGCGCGTCCGTCACCGTGGTGGTCTGGATGTCGATCGCCGTCTCGGTGAGCGCCGACTTGATCTGATCGAACGTCTTCGCGTTCAAATAGATGGGAAGGACGTCTTCGTAGACGTAGCGGCCGTGGAGTACGAGCTGCAGGAACGAGTTCTCGCGCAGGAGATTGTGCTTCAGGTGCCGATGCACGCGATCGTAGAGCACCTCGTGAAGCGGGGGCTTGGGGGGCAGGTTCCGGTAGAAGCCGGGGTCGCCGGAGAGGCGCGCGATCACGTGCTTGTTGCCGACGAGGTGCGCCACGCTCTTCCAGAACGGCGTCTCCCAGCGAGCCATGGCCACGCGCTGCTCTTCGAGGTTCCTCGAGTCGAGCAGGTTCTTGAGCCCGAACGGGTGACCGAGCTTCAGCACCTTCGCGCCGATACGCAGGTACTTCTCCATCTTGCCCTGGAACAAGATCCCCGCGGAAATAGCCTTCGGGATGCCGTCGAAGAAGCGCCGCGCCCCGGACGATAGATCGCCCCGCAGCGAGCGCTCGTAGATCGCGAGGCGATCGCTCGCCTCGCGGACACCCAGGAACCGCAGGTACTCCCCGTGGGAGAGGTTCTTCACGGCGGAGATCTTCAGCTCGAGCAGAGCGTTCTGCGCCGGGTTCAGATCCACCGCGGTGATCGACCGCGGCCTGTCCGCGAGCAGGTTCAGCACGCGCCCGCCGCCTGCCGTGACGGCGAAGACGCGCTTGTTCGCGAGCGAGCCGAACGCGGCGAGCTCCGAGCGCGAGTCTTCCTGGCAGGCAGAGAAGAGGATCGACTCTTTGTTCCACGCGATGGGCGCGGTCGACGTGCCCGTCGCGGTAGTGGCGGTGACGTTCATCGGGCGGGAGCCTACCCTCGGATCGGCCCTCCTGCGCCAGCGATTTTCGCCGGAAATGAGCCTTGTTCCACCGGAAAATTCAGTCGAACGCGAATCGGCTGGACGGGAGCAGCGACGAACCGCCGTCCACGACCAGCGTCGTGGCGGTGATGAAAGAGGCCGCCGGCGACACGAGGTAAAGCACCGCGTCGGCGATCTCCTCGATCTTCCCCCAGCGCCCGAGCGGGACGCCCTTCTTCATCTTCGCCTGGATGGCGGGATCTTCCGGCGCCAGACGCCGCATTCCCTCGGTGTCCTCCGTCGGCCCGGGCACCACCGTGTTGACGCGGATGCCCGACGGCCCCCACTCGAGCGCGAGATCGCGCGTCATCTTCTCGATGCCGGCCTTCGCCGCGCCCACGTGCACCTGGAGCGGCGTCGGGACGAACGCCTGGGGCGCGGAAATGCTGACGATGCTGCCCCCTTGCCTGGCCAGGTGCGCGAAGGAGGCCCGGCACACGTTGAAGGTCCCGAGCAGATCGATGCCGATTACTGCCTTGAAGCCGTTCGCACTCAGCGTCGCCGCCGGCGCGAGGAAGTTCCCCGCTGCGGAGCACACCACGATGTCCAGGCTGCCGAGCTCTCGCGCCGTGCGCTCGACGGCGCTCTCCACGTCGGCGTACTCGCGCACGTCCGTCGGTTGCCCGATGGCGACGCCGCCGGCCGCGCGGATCTCGCCGGCGACGGCCTCGAGCATCTCCGGGCGACGGCCGAGCAGCATGACCTTCGCCCCCTGATCGGCGAGCCGCTTCGCGATGCCGGCGCCGATGCCGCTCCCACCGCCAGTGACGAGCGCGACGCGCCCCTTCAGGATGCCTTCCCGGAAAATGCTCATCGACGCCCTCGGTTCCTGCTGTCCTACCGCGCCTTTTCGCCGATATCGTCGAGCTCGGCGCGGGTCGCCCGGACGATCTCGCTCGCTTCTTCGTCGTCGAAGCCGAGCAGCTCGATGAGCTGTTCGAGCACGGACCGCTCGCCCTCGCTCTGGTCGCCGTCGGCCTGTACGAGCAGCGCGGCGTTGGTCAGCAAGAGCTCCCGATCAGGAAGGGAGAGCTCGGCGAGAGGAGCGTCCTTCTCCAGCGTCCGCGGCGTGCTCGCGTATTCGAGGATCTCCGCTTCCTCTTCGTCGCTCGCGTCGAAGCCGGCGAGCAGCCCGTCGATGACCCCCGACTCGCCATGCACGAGCCTGCCGTCGGCCCACGCCACGGCCACCAGCGACTTCAGCACGTTCTTCTCGCCGGGCGTCATGGCGCACGACTATACCGCCCCGCCGGCAGGCTGAAGCGTGCAAATCGGCGTCAATCGTCGAACAGCCAGCCGCGCCGTCGCAAGAACTGGGCGAGCTCCGCGTCGTCCTTCGACAGAGGTCTGAGGTACTCACCGACCAGCTCTCGCTGCCAGAAAGCCGGCGAGGAACGCGGCGCGAACCAGTACCGATAGCGGAGCGCCCGCACATAGCGCGGCGGATGCCCGCGAAAAGGATCGTTCGCGAGGAGACCCGTCACTGCCGGGTTCTCCCGCAAGAGCTCGTACACGAGCTTCAGGAACCAGGCGTCGTGGGCCGACTCGGCGAACCCCGCGAACCACATCTGCCAGTCGAGGCGGTAGTGATAGGGACTCGCGATGCAGTGTCTGCGGTAAACGTTGCCCGGCTTGCACGGGAAATCGTACTCGAGCCACCGCGCGTCTCCGGAGAGCGGGTCGTCCCAGGTCCCCTCCAGCACCACCTCGTGACGCTCGTGGCCGACGCTGCCGAACGCACCGTAGGTATTGACGAGATTCAGCGGCTCGAAGTTCGTGTTCATCGCCTGCTCGGGCGAGAGCATGTTCACCACCGGGAAGATGCTGAGGAAAAGAACGATGACGACGAGCGCCTGGAGCGCAATGCGGCGAGCCCGCGACGGCGCGCTTCCCTCGCCTCGCATGGCAAGGCGGGCGCGCACGCGAGCGCGGAGGCGCCCCGGCAGTGCTCGCTCGAAGGTAGCGTCGTCGAACGCAGCGAGCGCGACGACGATGGTGAGCCAGTTCAGGAACGACAGATTGCCGCTCAGGATCAGGATGACCTGAAAGACCACGATCAGCGCGCCCGACACCAGACGCGCCCGGCGAGGGCCGAACAGCCCGAACGGCGCGATGACCTCGACCAGGTGATTGAAGGCCGCGCCGAGCTTGTGCGCAAGGAGCGGGAGCGCGTGAAAATAGGGGCTGAGAGGGTTCGGGCTCGGCTGGGTCTGGTAGTGGTCGGCCAGGCACGTCAGCGCGACCCAGCACGGGTCGCCGCGCAGCTTGATGAGGCCCGCGCCGAGCATCACGCGGAACGCGAGCCAGCGAAAGAGCCACACCACGGAGAGCGGCGGGCGCGCCCGCGACGACGCGGCAAACCCGCTGGTCGGAGCCAGGAAGATCCCGAGGAACCCCGCCTCGATCATCAGGAGCTCCCAGCCGTAACCGTAGAAGATCTGTCCTGCATGAACGAACGACGAGTACGCGATCCAGATCGCGGCCATGATCCAGGCGTTCGCGAGACCGGCGACGACGAGCAACGACAGGACGAGGCCGAGCAGGCAGAGCGCATGCATGGCCCCGTCCGAGCTGGAGACGAACAGCAAGGTCGGCAGCTCGAACACCGCCTTGCCGCCCAGGACCTCCCTCAATCGCGACAGATAGAGCGCGACGGGAAGGATGCCGTGACTCCCGAGGAGCCCGTCCATCTGTCGCCAGAGCGACCAGAACGCGACTGCGTCGACGAAGCCGAGTCCGCGTAGGATCGCGCCCCGGGTGAGCCAGTGCGGCGAAGCGTCGGTCCAGAAATGCGAGACGAGCGCCGGCGCCTCTTCAACGACGGGCGCTTCCCTCGCCGCGGGCGCTACTCCCACGACTTCGGTTCGGCGGTCAGCTCCGTGACGACGCCGAAATGATCCGAGGGCCACACGTCGCCACCCGAGCCCTCGAGCTTCGTCGCGAAGGCGAGCCGCGTCCGGGTCGGCTCGCCGCGGAGCTTCGAGTCGGGGCCGCGGACCATGATGTAGTCGATGCGCCGCGACGGCTCGTGCGCGAGCGCCGCAAACCGGTTCTTGCGATCGAACGTGTACCCCGGGCCCCCGTCGCCGCCGTAGATCCACGCATCGGCGTAGTACACGCTCTGGCCGTCTATCGTCGCGAGCCCGCGCAGGAAGCGCATCTCGTCCGAGTCGGGGTCGGCGTTGAAGTCGCCCATGATCACCGGAGGCAGGGTCTCGACGTCGTCGACGGGAGCGAGCTCTTTCACGCGGTCGCAGATCGCCACCACCTGCCGCACGCGCACGGCGCCGTGGTGAAGCTTCCAGTTCAGGTGGGTGACGAAGATGGGGAGCTTGCCTCGCGGATGGTCGACGAGGGCGTAGAGGAGCGATCTGGCCTCCCCCGTCTCCCGACCCGGCAGCTCGAACGCACTGCTCTCCAAGATCGGATACTTCGTCGCGACGGCGTTTCCGAACAGGAGCCCGTTGCCGTAGTCCATCGCTGCTGCGTAGGCGATGTGCGGATGGCTGCCGCCCGCGATCGCGCTCGCCTGATCCGCGGTCGGGTCGTGACTCGCAGAGGCGGACGCCGTCCAGGTGCCGTTCGGCTCCTGGCCGTCCGAGACCGTCCGGAGCACCTCCTGGAGACCGAGCACGTCCGGATCGAGCACCCGGAGCTGCTCACGGATGAGCCGCAACCTCTCCGGCCAGGGGCCGGACCGGTTCCAGATGTTCAACGTCGCAACTCGCAGATGATTCGACGGCATGCGAGATCCCTCGGGTCGAGCTTACAGCTTCTGCCCCGCGCCGTGGATCGCCGTCGACCAAGGCGCCCGATCGACCGGGAGCGGCCGGACAGCTCAGAGGCCGAACGCGCCGGACACGTCGAGCGACAAGGCGGTGCCGGAGCTCGGGAACAGCTGGATCACGCGCAGATCGGCGATGAGGCCGAAGTGGCCCGCCGCCGGGAAGAACATCCCGGCTCCGACACCGGCGAAGCCGGCTCCAGCCTTCTGGTACGCCGTGAGCGACTGCGTCGCGGGGTTGTCGACCTGGCTGACCGGCGGCGGGACCGCCTGGTTCTCCTTCACCGTGACCTTGCCCTTGCCGTCGACCTCGGCGAGGCCCGCCGACAGCTCCACGAACGTGCCGATGGCCTTGGTCGAGAAGGCCTGCTTCGAGAACCAGTAGGCGCCCTGCGCCTCGGCGGACACTGCGAGGTACTGGTGGCCGCCGTCGGGCGTCGGGCCCTGACCGAGGAACGCGTAGCCGAGGCGGAGGCCGGCGCTGATCTTGTTCGCCAGACGAAAGAACGACGCGAGGGTCACGCGCGTTCCGCCGAGCGAGAGGCCGCCGAGCTTCCCGCCGGCTCCCGCGATGGGGATGCCGTGGTACTGGCTTCCGGAAGCGCGGATGCAGGTGTAGCCACCGCTCACCTGGCTCTTCTCCGAGCACACGTCGCTGCCGGACGTGAGCGCGAAGTCCTGCATCAAGCCGAGCGCGAGCCACACGCCGGGCCCCTCGGCGCCTTCAGCGCCCGCGGCGGGCTCCTCCGGCGAGACGCACCTTCCGTCCCGACACACCGCGCGGCCATCGCACTCCAGATCCGACGTGCAGCCCGGCTTGTGCGGCCCTGCGGGAGCGACCTCGGGTTTCGGCTCGGGCTTTTCCTCGTCGTCCTCGTCGCTTTCGTCTTCGGGCTCGGCCTGTGGCTTCTTCTTCTTCGGCGCCTCGTCGTCACTGTCGTCGTCGAGGGTGACGTCCTGCTCCTGGACGTGGCTCGCCGCCTTCTTCGGCGCCGCCATCGCGCTCGCGCCGAGGAGCACGAGCGTGACGAGCGCCATGAGCGTCTGAAATGTCTTGCGGCGTGCCATGCGGGTGAGCTTGCCCTCGGGCGTCAGGGTGTCGTGCCTCCGGGTGTCGTGCCTCCGGGCGTCATGCCTCCGGGCGTCATGGCTCCGGGCGTCAACTCGGCCAGGTTGACCGATTGCAGGCAGGCGTCCATCTGCACGGCACCGAGGATCCAGGACGACAGGCACGTGTAGGTCGTGTCGCCCTTCTTCATCTGCTGTCCGCCCTTGTGCACCTCGGCGTTCGTTCCCTTCGTCACGACGATCCAGCTATCGAAGCCTGCGCCGTGCTTCTGCATGATGGTGCTCAGAGCTTCGGGCTCGATCGCGATGAGCGAATCGTAGTTCCGTACGTACTCCTCGTCGCTGGTTGGCTCTATCCCGGTCTTCGCGTCGGGGCTCGCGCGAGTGCCGAAGTGACCGAAGAAGCGCAGGTTACGATAGACGCTCCCGTGACAGTCGAGCGTGCCGCAGTGCACTTCCAGAGCATCGCTCACGACCGGTGCGAAGGTGTTCTCCGGGGGCGCGACGATCGTGAAGGTCCCCTCCTTCGGACCGGAGCACGCCACCAGCAGGACCGCGACGAGCAGGCCGACCGTCGATACGGCACCTGGAGGAACGCGCTTGCGAGGGGTGCGGTCGCGCATGGCTCTCACTGGCATGACGGAGATGGCGGAATCGGGATGGGAGACGACGCGAGAAAGACGGGGCCCGCGGATTCCGTCCCTGCATTGTCCGTATGGCAGGAGGCGCACGACGCCTCGCGGTAAATCCCGGAGGTCATCGTCGCAGGATAGGGCATCCCGCCCGCGAGGCCGTAGAAGACGTTCACCCAGACGGGGAATGCGGGGCGGTAGTCGGTGTTCCTCACGAAGAAGTTCCCGGCGCAGTTGGCTCCCGCGTCGAACGACTTCCCCATCGAGTCGACCAACTGGATGCGAGCGTCCGGGAGCGGTTTCCCGCTCATCGGGTCCTGGTAGATGGTCCCTGCGAACACGAACTCGCTGTTGGCAGGGCCCAGCGTGCCGTGGCACACGCCGCACGGCTGGCCGGGGCGATGGAGCGGCCCCTTCGGCACACCCGGAGCCTCGCCCCCGAGTGAATCCACCAGGTGCGCGTGCCCCGGGTCCGAGCTGCAGCCGGCAAGCCCGACCAGGAACGCCGCGACGAGGAAATGGCGCGGCATCAGAACTCCGCCTCCACCTGCAGCACGCCGAGATAGCCCTGCCGATTTTGGATGTACAGCGCGTCGCTATAGACCGTCGTGAGGAGGTCGGCCTGGGCAACGAGGCTCCATGCCGTCATTCGAGCCGCCGGGCCCACATTCCAGCGCACACCAGCCCCGAACGTCCCCGCCGAGAGCGGACTCAACTCCCGATCCCCGGTGCGAAGCGTGGGGATCGTCGAGGGAGTCGACGGGAACGACGCACTGTACGCGCGGTGCCAGAAGCTCACGCCGCTCTGGAAATGCCCACGAATGTGCGTCCACACGAACACGCGCCGGCTCGCGTCGATCACGAAGCGAAGATCCGTCGTGCTCGCCTTCAGGCCCCAGTCGTCGAGATAGACACGCTCGCTCAGGACGAGCGTCGAACCCGAAAGCCGCTGAGCGACGCGACCGCTCAGCGCGACGCGGTTACGGCTCTTCGGCGTGTTCTCGTTGGTCCTGCCGGTCATCTCGTGCACCACTGTGTCCACCGAGGCCCCGCGCGGGACGACCAACGCCTCCGAGGCCGTGAACAGGGGAATGTACCGATACGGCTTCTCCTGAGGGCCACGCTCGAGGATCGCATCGACGCTGAACGAGAGGAGCGTGAGCGGATCGAGGATCAGCTCGAGCGACGCATTCATCGAGTGACGCGCGAGCTTCTCCGAGAAGACGGAGAAGGGGGTCGACTTGCGACCGGCCGTGTCGTGCGAGTAGCTGTAGCCGAAGGTCGGGTTGGCCGTCTTGTCGGCGAGCTCGAGGGCGACGATGCCCCCGCCCGTCCACGAGACGTAGTCGGGCTCGCGCGACACCGAGCCGGCGGCAGTGACGCCCACGGTGCCCGGCTTGTAGCCGCCACTCAGCGTGGCCGCGTTTCGTGTCTCCACCCAGTGCCCGCTCGCCGTCGACACGATGTCGGCCGACGCCGCCGAGACGATGTCGATCAGGTAGCTGCCAGCCGCCGTCCATCCGACGAGCGGATTCTCGATGGAGGCTTCGACGGCGGGCGTGAAGACGTTGACCGAGTCCGTGTCGCTGTAGCCAGAGAGCTCGCCCTTCACCTTCACGACGGTGTCGCCAGGAGCTGCGGCAGTCGCGGCAGTCGCTGGCGCCTGATCCTTCTCGGCCGTCGGAAGCTTCGTCGCTCCACTATGCCCATGCGGATTGTCGTCGGCTCGCGAGCGAGCAGGCGCGAGCACGACGAGCGAGGCGACGAACCACACGATGCCCAGCCGCGCGCGCGCCACCCAACCCGCCGCGCGTGGCGCTGTCGTCGCTCTCTTTCTCTGTCCGAACTTTGGAGACGTAGCCAAACTTTTGGAACCCGCTCACCCGGTCATCGCGCTCTGGCGGCCGAAATCGTTGACACGCGCGAATTCAGTTACATCCGCATCCGCTGGCGACACCGATCGAGCCGCCCATCGCGCCTTCCTGGATCGCGTAAACGTGCTCGCGGGCGACGCTCGATCCGTCGCCGGGCGCCATCGTCGGGTGGGCGAGCTTGCCCCGCTCGTAAGCGGCGACGGTCGCGCAGCCAGAGGACGCCGCAGCAAGAGCGAGCACGATCACGGCGTGCAGCAGCCGACGAAGACCCTTGTTGAAGAGTGACATGTTGCCTCGATTCGTCGCGAGTGACTGCATCGTGCCTCCACGCGTCGTGCCTTGTCTTCCATTTCTCATCGTCTTCTATGGAGGCAGGATTTTTCGAACGAGCGCGGATGATTCAGTGCAGCACGGAAGGCTCGCCGAACGGTAAGCGCAGGAGAGCTGACCGCTGTAGTACCCACACACGCTCCGAGCAGGCACCACATCATGACGAAAAAGATGAGCGCAATCGCTGCTTGCGCGAGCTCGATGAGCGCAGGACACTCCACGCGGGAGGGCTGAGGCCAACACCATGACCGTCTCTCGCTGCACTTGGTTTGCGGTTCTTGCGCTCTTCACCGGAGGGTGCGGCGTCGCCGACACTGATCCATCGCTGTGGAAGCCGACGAAGGATCTCGGTGGCACTCAGTTCGTCGTGGGTGGCCCGGGAGCGGCCGGCGCGCAGGGCGCAGGCGGCGATACGGGACAACCCCCGAACGGCAGCGCCGGAGACGTCCAGGGCACGGGGAACGTGCCCGTCACCGGCGCAGGCGGCGACACCGGCATCGGCCAGGGCAGCGGCGGGATGATGATGCAATTCCCGCCGCCCGGCTCGGGCGGCTTCGTCACGGGGGCCGGTGGCTTCCTTCAGGGTGCCGGCGGCTTCGTCAGCGGTTCCGGCGGGTCGCAGCAGACGGGGTCCGGAGGCAGCCAGCAAACGGGAGCAGGAGGCACGCAGGCGACCGGTAACTCGGGCAAGTGCACCTTCACGTTCAACGTCACCACTGTCACGGCGAACGGCCGCTACGCGCCGGCGAACGTGGGCGCGATCTGGATCACCGACTCCTCGAACAAGTTCGTGAAGACGCTTCAGGTCTGGGGAAGCATCCGGCTGAGCAACGCCACCGCGTGGACGCAATCCTCGGGCAACAACACGACCGACGCCGTGACCGGCGCAACCCGCCGCGGCCACGGCGCTCTCACGGCGAAGTGGGATTGCACCAACGTCTCGAAGACGGCCGTGATGGACGGGTCCTACAACGCGAACGTCACCTTCGCCGAGAGCGACTCGAATCCCTTCTTCGGCGGCACCGCGATCCAGACCGCCGTGAAGTTCGCGAAGTCGTCGGCCGGCGCCACCGTCATGGGCACCGACACCTCGAACTTCAAGTCCATGACGGTGACGCTCGCCCCGGCACCGTGACGCCCGTGACCCGGAGGGCGCCGTCGACGACGACGCTCGCCCCCCGAAGAGCGGTCATTCGTCGTCGTCGCGCTGGGTGTTGACGGCGTCGGCGACGAGGTAGAGCGGCCTGCGCTTCACTTCCTCGTAGATGCGCCCGACGTACTCGCCCAGGATGCCGGTCATCAGGAGCTGCGCGCTCGAGGCGAGCGAGACGGCGAGCATGACGGTCGTCCATCCGGGCACCGCGAACGCCCCGGACAGCTTCGCCCACGCGGCCCACATCGCCGTCGCGATGCCGACCAGCCCGGCGAACGCACCCAGGTAGGTCGCGATCCGGAGCGGCACCGGCGAAAACGACGTGATCGCGTCGACGGCGAAGCGCAGCATCTTGCGGAAGGGATAATGCGTGACGCCGGCGTGACGCCCGGCGCGGTCGTAGTACACGGCCGTCTGCCGGAAGCCGATCCACGCGACCATGCCGCGCACGAAGCGGTGTGCTTCACGCAGCGAGCGGAGCGCGATGACCACCCGCCGGCTCATGAGGCGGAAGTCTCCCGCGTCTACCGGGATGGTGACGCCGACCATGGAGTGCAGGATGCGATAGAACACCGACGCGGTGATGCGCTTGAACCACGTCTCGTCGTGGCGCTTGCGCCGTACGCCGTACACGACCTCGAACCCGTCGCGGTATCGGGCGAGCATCTCGCTCACCACCTCCGGCGGATCCTGCAAGTCCGCGTCCATCACGACCACGGCCTCGCCCGACGCGTAGTCCAGACCCGCGGTGATGGCGAGCTGGTGGCCAAAGTTCCGCGACAGGGAGACGAGCTTGAATCTCGGGTCGGCGACGCAGAGCTCCGTCAGGAGCTCCCTCGAGCGATCCGTGGAGCCGTCGTCGATGAAGACGACCTCCCACGTGACGCCCACCTGCCCGAGGAACTCGACCACGCGTCGCGAGAGCTCTCCGATGACGGCCTCCTCGTTGAGGACGGGAATGACGATCGAGAGTACGGGGCGAGCCATCGCGCGCGTGCCTTGCCGGTGAAGGGAGCGGACGTTCCTAGCACAACTATGCCGGCGACATGCGAGGGCGTCGTGCCCCGAGAACGCGCTCAGCAGATTCGCATCGAACGCCAGCGTCGTCCCCGAAGCATCGAAGAGACACCCCCACGCGAGCGGAGCGAGCGCGCCGAAGGCGGCGGGGGGAGCAGTTCGCCGTAG
>CAYUAW010000163.1:0-15284 GCA_964442485.1 uncultured Polyangiaceae bacterium | reverse complement strand
ACTGCGGGATCTTCCCAGAGCGCGCGAGCGAAGTCCGTGCGCACCAGGCCGGGGGCGATGGTGTTCACGCGGACGTTGCTCGGCCCCCACTCGACGGCCAGGTTCCGCGCCATCTGCATGTCAGCGGCCTTGCTGATGCCGTAGGCGCCGAGAACGCTCGAGCCCTTCAACCCGCCGATGGACGACACGATGATGACGGAGCCGTCACGACGCGTCGCCATCGCCGGTATCACCATCTGGCAGAGCCAGTGGTTGCTCCGGATGTTGCTGTCCATCACCCGCTCGAAGGCGCTGTCGGGGATCTCCTGGCTCGCACCGTAGTGTGGATTCACCGCGGCGTTGCACACCAGGACGTCGATGCCGCCGTACGCCTGACGCGCCCTCGACACCAGCTCCTCGAGCTCTTCCTTCCTGCCGATGTTGCAGGTGATGGCGGTTGCCTCGCCTCCGCGCTCCCGGATGCCGGCCACGACGCCCTCGCAGGCGTCGAGCTTGCGACTCGACACGATGACCTTCGCGCCGTGCTCGGCCATCCGCTCCGCGATGGCGCGACCGATCCCCCGCGACGAGCCGGTGACGAGGGCGACCTTGCCGGTCAGGTCGAACAGATTCTTCACGACGACCCCTCTTGCTCGCTGTCGAAATCCGCGAAGGTGCGGCCCGCCGCGGCGAGCTTCTCCAGGAGCTTCGACGGCGTCCACACCTTGCCGTGCTTCTCCTGCAACGCCTTCACCCGCTCGAGCACCCGGGGCAGCCCCACGGTGTCCGCGTAGAACATGGGCCCGCCGCGGTGCGACGGGAAGCCGTACCCGTTGATCCACACGGTGTCGATGTCGGAGGCGCGAAGGGCGATCTTCTCGTCCAGGATCTTCGCGCCCTCGTTGATGAGCGCGAACATGCATCTCTCGAGGATTTCCTCGTCAGCGACCTGACGGCGCTCGATGCCGAGCTCCTTCGACACCTGCACGATGATCTTCTCGACCTCCGGATCGTCGACGGGCGTGCGGCTGCCGGCCTCGTACCTGTAGAAGCCGGCGTTCGTCTTCTGACCGAAGCGCCCCATCTCCGCGAGCCGATCGGCGACCGCGCCGCTGTAGCGCTCCCCGGGCGGCGGCTTCGGCTGCGCCTTCCGGATCCGCCAGCCGACGTCGATCCCGGCAAGGTCGCTGGTCGCACACGGGCCCATGGCGAAGCCGAAGCCCGTCATCACACGGTCGACCTGCGACGGCAGGGCGCCCTCCTGGATGAGGAACTGAGCTTCGCGGTAGTACTGGTGCAGCATGCGGTTGCCGACGAACCCCTGGCACACGCCGACCAGGACGCCGACCTTCCCGATGTCCTTCGCGAGCTTCATGCTCGTGGCGACGACGGGCTTGCTCGTCTTCGCTCCGCGCACGATCTCGAGCAGACGCATCACGTTCGCCGGGCTGAAGAAATGGAGCCCGATGACCTGCTCGGGGCGTGACGTCGCGGCAGCGATCTGATCCACGTCGAGCGTGGACGTATTGGTCGCGAGGATCGCGTCCTTCTTGCAGAGCTTGTCGAGGCGCGAAAAGATCTCGCGCTTCAGACCCATCTCCTCGAAGACGGCCTCGATCACCAGGTCCACCTGCGCGAGGTCGTCCCAGTTCGTGGTCCCCGTTATGCGACCGATGCGCGTGTCCATCTCCGCCTGCGTGAGGCGGCCCTTCTTCATGGTGGCGCCGTAGTTCTTCGCGATGATATCCAGGCCCTTGTCGACGAACGACTGCTCGCGGTCGACGAGCACCACCGGGATGCCGACGTTCGCGAAGACCATGGCGATGCCGGCGCCCATGGTGCCGGCGCCGATGACCGCGGCTTTCTTCACGGGCAGAGTCGGCACGTCGCTCGAGACGTCCGGGATCTTCGCGGCCTTGCGCTCGGCGAAGAAGACGTGACGCATGGCCCGCGACTCCACGGAGGCGATCGCCTCTTCGATGAGCCTTCGCTCCTCGGCCAGGCCTGCGTCGAAGGGCATCTCCACGGCGGCGCGGACCGCGTCGACGCACCGGGCGGGCCCCACGGCGCCGCGCGAGCGCTTCCTGGCGTCCTTCTTCGCGTCGTCGAAGAGGCCCGGGCGAAGCTTCGCCGGATCGATGTTCGCCGTGAGATCGCGCACGCGCGGGAGCGGCCGCTTCGCAGCCACGCTCGTGGCGAACGCGATGGCCCCCTCCAGGAGATCCCCCTCGACGAGCGCGTCGACGAGGCCGATGGACTTCGCTTCCTTCGCCGAGATGGGATCACCTCCGACGATCATATCGAGCGCTTTCTCGACGCCCACCAGGCGAGGTAGCCGCTGCGTGCCGCCCGCCCCCGGCAGGATGCCGAGCTTCACTTCCGGCAGGCCGCACTTCGCGTCCGGCGCTGCGACCCGGTAGTTGCAGCCGAGCGCGACCTCGAGCCCGCCGCCGAGCGCGGTGCCGTGGATCGCCGCCACGATGGGCTTCGTGCTCGCGTCATACGCGGCGATGACCGCCTGGAGCATCGGCGCCTTCGGCGGCTTGCCGAACTCCGTGATGTCGGCGCCGGCGATGAACGTACGCCCCTTGCAGCGGAGCACGATGGCTTCCACCGCGGAGTCCGCGAGGGCCTGTCGCAGCGCCTCGTCGAGACCGCTGCGCACGGCCTGACCGAGCGCGTTCACCGGCGGATTGTCGACAGTGATGATTCCTACGGAATTTCGCCGTTCGAAGGCGACGACACCAGCCATGGGGAGACCTCCAGGTTCAGTAGAAGAGCCGGCATGCGCTTGCGGCCGAGGTACTTACTACAGCCCCGACCTGGATTTATCGAGCCGAAATCACTTGCCCCGAGGGCTCGTCGGAAGCTTCCGGCGTGGCTCCTCGGGCTACTCCGCGAGCCACGCGGCGAGCATCTTCCGGAGGTCCTTCGGGTCGATGATCGTCTGGAGCGAGCCGACGTTCTGAGCGCGCTCGACCGTGTGAACGGCGTCGAACTCCGCTGCCACGTCCGCCTGCTTCTCCAGGGTCACTTCCTCGATGACGCGGCTCAGGTGGGTGCGGCGCGCGGCGCGCGTTGCCGCGTCGCGGCTAGCTTCGAGCTCCGCGCGCGCGGCGTGCACGCGCGCATCGGCGAGCGCCCGCTTGCGCACGTCGCGCCCGAACACGACGGCCGCGGCTGCGGCGCCTCCGATGACGGAGGCGTAGGACCCGGCCAGGGCCGCCACCTTCATGCCGTCGTTCAGCTCGTGCGAGAACACGACGTAGGCGCCACCGTGGTACCGCGTGACGACAACGAAGGCGATCCTGCCGCGGAAGCGCACCACGGCGCGCGCGATCTCGGCGCCCATCTCGAGGACGCCGCGGCGCATCGACTCCGGCGAGCCGTCGAAGCCGGAGAGATTCGCCAGGATGACCGCGGGGCGGTTGTTGCTCGCGGCATTGAGCGCGCGCGCGACCTTCTTCGACGACGGGGGAAACAGCGTCGCCGCCGTCCAGGCGTTGGGCCCGTCGTTCGGCGTATAGCCGATGCGCGAGAGCTGGTGGCTCTCCATGCCGATGAGGGTCGCTGGCGCGCCACCGATGTGACAATCCCACACGATGGCCGTCTGGGCGTCCGCCCAGTCCCGCCACCGTTCGAGGTAGCCACCGTCCACGTCGATCACGGCGCGCATCACCGAGCGCATCGCGAAGGGCCGCTTTCGCCCCGGGTTCTCCTCCTGAGAGAAGATGCCCGACACCGACTCGAACCCCTCGGGGCCGTCGTAGGGCGACAGCGTGAAATCCCGATCCACCGGGTCGCGGGTGTCGAAGCGGCGCGGCCCGGCTTCGCCGGGGGCGCGGTAGCTGACCGCGTAGTGCTCGAGCAAGATCGCGTACGCGTCGGACAGATCGCGCGCGCGGTACTGCGCCTCGCCGTTCGGCCCCATGATGCGCTCGTAGCCGCCGATCCCCACCTCGTCCTCTGCGGCGACGCCGCCGGCGAATTGGAGCGCGGCCTTGCCGGTGAGCACCATGGAAGCGGCCGGCAGCATGACGAGGATGCCGCGCGTGCCGAGCCCCATGGTGGCAAGAGCGTCGAAGTAGCTCTGTGCGCCGACGTTCACGCCGGGCAGAAGCAGGTTCACCTCGCCGCCGCGATCGGTGAACGTCACGAGTCGGCGCACCACGCGCGCGGTCGCGTCGAGGTTCTCCGTGCCGCTGTCCATCGCGATGCGGGCGCCGGCGCTGACCGCGACCCACTCCACCGGGATCTGCTCACGCTCCGCGAGGTCGATGGCGGCCACGATGCGGTCGCATTCCGCCGCGGACAGGGCCCCCATGTCGAGCGTCGGGTCGCTCAGGACGAGCACGCGGCGCATGCCCTCCGGGTGCTTGCGCGTCGGGGTGGAGATCACACCGATAACGATGGCGCAGGTGGCCTTCCCCGGGTCCCGCCGGATCGGCACTGCGCGCCCCGATTCCAGGTCGTACTCGCTGAACGTGCCTCGCCCTGCCGGCTGCCCGATGGTCTGGACGGTGGGGTCCGCCGCCGCCGTGAACAGGCGGATGATCTCGTAGGGATAGGTGAGGCCGCGCGCGCGCGCGAGCGCGACTCGGCGCTCGTAGAGGCGCGCCGGCTCGAGCGGCCTGTTGTGCGGCTCGCGCACGCTCCACTCCACGCGCCCGCCCGTCGGGTTGCCGGCGAGGAGCTCTATCTTGCGCGGCTTGCTCTCTTTCGCCGTGGGGTCGAGGCGCGCGATGCGGACGATGACGCGCTCGAGGCCGAGGTGGCCCGTCTCCGGCGCGAGCCTTCGCATGCCCGCGGCGACGAGCCGCTCGCTCAGCACCACGGGCGGCCGCACGAGCAGGTAGAGGCGGTTCCAGTGAAGACGCTGCGCGTCCTCGCGCTGGCTCTGGATGGAGCGCATCGCTTCCACTGCGGCGTGGAACTGCTGCTCGAAGGGAGCGAGGTCCGGTTGCTCGGGCGTCGCGGTACCGAGGTTCGTCAGCTCGGCGAACACGAACAGCCGCTCGTCGCCGCGCCCCTCGCGCGACTTCCCGAAGAGCGCGACGATGCCGTCGAAGCCGGGCACCTCGATGCGCTCGAGCTCGAAGTTCGTCAGGCGCCAGAGCTCGAGCCGCCGCGCCTGCTCCAGCGTCAAACCGAGGGGCTCGGCGAACGGAGCGAGATCCGCGCCGTCCGGCGGGGGCACCACGGTGAGCTCGACGTCGACGCTCTCGGGGCCGTCCTTCTCTCTCGTCTTGCGATCGTAGAGGAGAAAGCGGACCTGAGCGGCGAGGTCGGCGACGGTCGGCTTCACCGTCCCGCGGAGCATCCAGATGCGATCGAGCGCGTCGCGCAGGGCCGTCGTCGGCTTGACGTGCTCGCCCGCGTCGGCGAGGTGCATCGCCAGGTGGAGGATGGCCGTCGCGAGGCGGCTGCGAACGTCGGCGGTGGCGCGCGTCGAGTAGAGGCGCAACACCGCGCGTTCGAGCGTGTTCGTCGGCTCGAGCGAACGGATCCTGTAGTGCTCGAGCGCACGGCGCAGGAGCGCGAGAAACCCGGGATCGATACCTGCACCCTTCGCAGCGATGCGGCGCAGGTACATCGACATCCGCGCGTCGTTGGACGGGCCGAGCTCGTCGGTCCCCACCTGCGTCGGCGCACGGCTGAAGAGGATCTCGAGGTCCGAATACAGCTCCAGGCAATAGGGGACCAGCGCGCCGAGCTCGTTCCTGAATTCGACGCCGACGTTCGCAACGGGGCTCGAGAGCGCCTGCACGAGGTGCGCGGCACGCGCCGGACTGACGTCGTAGCCGAGCAGGATACGCTGCACCTGACCACGCAATGCCTGCGCGGCGTCGGCACGCTCCGAGACCGGCAGTGCGTCCGCCGCTTCCAGGCTCGCGCGCTGCTTCGCATCGAGGAAGCGATCCAGCGGGTGCGGCTCGGCGTCGAGGTCCACGCCGTTCTGCGAGACGGCTTCGTCGGCGGCGTCGTTCGACGGCTCGATGACGATGATGACGTCGCCGCCGCTGAGCCGCTGCCCGGGCCGCGCGCACACCTCGCGCACCACGCCGCTGATCGGCGCGTGAAACGCCGTCTCGCACTTCATCGCCTCGAAGAGCCCGAGGCGATCGCCCGTCACGACGCGATCGCCCGCCTTCACCACGATGTCGATCAGGAGGCACGGCGCCGGTGCGCGCACGCGCCCGCCGATGTCGCAGGCGACACGGTGCTGACGGCCGTCGATGTCGACCCTGATCTCCACGTCGGACGCGCTCACGAGCACCGGTAGCCGCCGTGTCTGCGTCACGAGCAGGCGCGCGAAGGGGCCCTGCTCGAGCAACGTGACCTGCATGGCGCGATCGTTGTGGTGGATGCGGTAGGCCCAGCTACCGAGAGCGAAGACGTGGAACCGGTAGGGACGCCCGGCGTACACGAGGTCGACGTTGGTGCCGTTCGACTCGGGGATCGTCATCGGACGACCGCGCGACGCCTCCGCGAAGAAGTTGGCGCGCGCTGCCGCCCTCCCCTGCTGGTACTGGTGGATGACCGAGACGAGGAGCGCCTCCACGACGGGCCTGGTGGGGCGCGCCAGCGCGGTGGTGTCGAGCCAGCCGGTGGTGACGCCACCAGCTCGGAAGTCCGGGTGATCGAGGACGTCCAGCAGGAAGCCCTTGTTCGTGGAGCCGCCCTCGATGACGACGCGCGTGTCGAGCACGGCGCGCGCGAGACGGGCGCGCGCCTCTTCACGAGTCGCTCCGTGTGCGATGACCTTCGCGATCATCGAGTCGAACTCGGCAGGGACGCTCATCCCGGCGGCGATGCCCGAGTCGACGCGGATGCCTGGGCCCGCAGGCAGATCCAGGAGCGCGATGTGCCCGGGGCTCGGCGCGAACCCCGCTGCGGGGTCCTCCGCGCAGAGGCGAGCCTCCATGGCGTAGCCGCGCGTCTCCGGCGCCGAGTCGGCAAGCCGCTCGCCACGCGCGATGCGGATCTGCGTCTTCACCAGATCGAGCCCGGTCAGCTCCTCCGTGACGCCGTGCTCCACCTGCAAGCGTGGATTCACTTCCAGGAAGTAGAACTCGTCGCCGACGACCAGGTACTCGCAGGTCGCGACGCCGCGGTATCCGACGTCCCGGAGGAGCGCGACGGACGCATTCCTCATCCGCTGCATGAGGGCCTCCGACAACCCTGGCGGCGGCCCCTCCTCGATCACTTTCTGATGCTTGCGCTGGACCGAGCAGTCGCGCAGACCGACCGCGAGAACGCCGCCGTGCGCATCGGCGGCCATCTGGACTTCCACGTGGCGCGCGTTCGAGATGCACGCCTCCGCGAACAGCGTCCCGTCGCCGAAGGCGTTGCGCGCCTCGGACGTCGCGCTGTCGAACGCTGCAAGGAGCTCGTCCGCCGACGCCACCATCCGGATGCCGCGGCCGCCGCCGCCCGCGGTCGCCTTCAACACCAGGGGATAGCCGATCTTCTCGCCCCACCCGATGACCTCGTCGCGCTCGACGGGGCCCTTGCTCCACGGGGACACGGGAACGCCCGCGGCCTCCGCGATGCGCTTCGACATGATCTTGTCGCCGAGGCGCCGCATGGTGTCGCCGCTCGGACCGAGGAACGCGATGCCTTCCGCAGCGAGGCGATCGGCGAAGGCAGGATGCTCCGCCACGAACCCCCAGCCCGGCCACACGGCGTCTGCGCGCACCTCGCGCAGCGCCGTGACGAGCTTGTCGTAGTCGAGGTACACGGACTTGAGCCCGCCGGACCCGCTCTCCTGGAAGGGCGCGCCGAGATTCAGCGCCTCATCGGCCTCGCGCACGAACGGGGAGAGCCGATCCGGATCCGTGTAGAGCGCGATGGCCGCCAGGTCGGACCCTTCTTCGAGTCGGAGCTCACGAATGGCCCTGACACACCGCTGCGCTGCCTCCCCCCGATTGACGATCGCTATTCTCGTGACGCTCTCGGATATTCCCATTGGCTCGGACGTGTTCCCTCTCGGACGGCGCGGTGACACGCGCCTCGACCCCTGCCTTTACTCCCGACTGCCGCGAGAGTCATGCGAATCGCTCGGAGCCACGCAGGCCGTTCGGACGATCCGTCGCGTTCCACCCGCGGAGCCGCTGCGTCGCGTCAGGATCACCCGCTGCGAAAATGAGCTCGCGGGGCGTCGCAAACTTCTCTCACGACGTGCAGGAGCTCCTCGACCGCGAACGGTTTCTGCAATGTGCCGGCCGCGCCTTCCGGCGCTGGCATCGTGCGATATTCAGTAAATAAGACGACTTTGGCCGTCGACGCTTCCGCGACCAGGTTCGCAAACACCGTTTCACCCGATGCTCGTCGCATCGACGCGTCGAGCAGCACGACATCGACGTGATCACGCTCGCGCTGGAAAAGCGAGAGGCCGCTCTCACCGTCCGAGGCCTCGCGGACTGTGTATCCCATTGGTTCGAGGACGCCGCGCACGGTGTTTCGCACCAGGCGCTCGTCGTCGATGACGAGCACGGTCTCGGTACCGGCACCATGACGCAACGGTACCGCTCGGTCCTCCGGAACCGAGGCCGATGACGCGGGCAGGAGGACGGTAAACGTCGTCCCCGCCCCGAGAACGCTCTCGCAAAACAGCTTGCCCCCGTGGTCGGCAACGATCGCGTAGGCGGTCGCGAGCCCGAGCCCGGTACCCCGGCCGACCTCCTTGGTCGTGAAGAACGGCTCGAAGATACGAGCCCGTACGTCAGACGACATCCCCGAACCATTGTCCGAGATCCGGACGCGCACCCACGCGGCACCCGGCCCTTCGTCATCGTTCGGAAGCGTGTCGAGCTCGATACGGATCGCGCGCTCGCTCTTGCCGCTCGCCGAGAGCGCGTCGCGCGCGTTGAGGCAGACGTTCAGGAAGACCTGCTCCAGCTGCCCTCCGTCACCGGCCACCACCGCCATCTCGTTGCCGCCCAGGACGTCGACGTCGAGCGAACGATCGAAGGTCGAGCGGCACATGTTCACCGTGTGCGCTATGAGGTCGCGCACCACGACGTGCTGCCTCGGGCGGTTCGCGCCGTCGCGCCGGGCGAAGACCATGAGCTGCCTCACCAGCTCCGCCGCACGACCGGCAGCGTGCTCGGCCTCGCGAAGGCGCTCTGCGGCGACGCCGGTCGCCTCACGCCGCGCGATCTGTATGCTCGGGATGATCGCGGTGAGCAGGTTGTTGAAGTTGTGCGCGATGCCGGCGGTGAGCTCGCCGATCGCTTCCATCTTCTGCGCCTGCCGGAGCTGCTCTTCGAGCTGCTTGCGTGCGATGACGTCCTCGAGCGGCTCCGCTCCGCGGAGGCGCTCGATGGTCCCCTCGGCAACCTCGAGCGCCGTCTCGAGCTCGGCGACTCGTTCGAGCGCGCTCTCCAGCACGTCGAGCCCGATCCTCCGCGCTTCGCTCGAAGCATCCATCAGTCTTTCGCTCCCGCCACAACCCGAGGCTCGATCGAGCGAGCCCGCGTTCCCGTCAGAATATCACAACCCGTGAGCGGCCCCTCAGACTGGAATGACCCCGCGCTTCTTCGCGGGGCGCTCCACTTCCTTCTTCTTCGCTAGCTCGAGGCCCCAGGCGATGACCCGCCGTGTATCCCGCGGATCTATGATGTCGTCGACGAGCCCCCATCCACCGACCTTATACACGTCGATGCTGCGAGCAATGGCGTCCAGGATCGCACGCCTCGCCTCCGGGGTGGGCTCGGTACCACCGAAGAGCTTCTTGCCGGCGATGCCCACCATTCCTTCCGCACCCATCACGCTGATCTCCGCGGTGGGCCAGGCGACGATGAGGTCCGGCTCGTAGGCGCGTCCACACATCACGTAGTAACCGGCACCGTAGCCCTTGCGCACCACGACGGTGATCTTCGGGACGGTGGCGGCGCTCATCACGTGGAGCATCTTCGCACCGTGCCGGATGATGCCGGCGTGCTCCACCTTCGAACCGACCATGAAACCGGGCACGTCCTGCAGGAAGACCAGCGGGATGCCGAAGGCGTCGCAGATCTGGATGAAGCGAGCGCCCTTGTCGGCCGAGTCGTTCTCCAGGATGCCGCCGAGGTGCTTCGGCTGGTTGGCCACGATGCCGACGGGCGCGCCGCCGATGCGAGCGAGGCACGTGATGAGGGATCTCCCGAATTTCGGCTTGATGTCCAGGTACTCCCCGTGATCGACGATGGACCGGACGAGGGCGTACATGTCGTAGGGCGTCCGGGTGCTCTCTGGCAGCAGATCGAGCAGCGCATCGTCGCGGCGATCGACTGGGTCCGTGCAAGGGACCACCGGCGGCGCATCGCCCGAGCTCGAAGGCATGTACGAGAGGTACTTCTTCGTGATGGCGATGCACGCCGCGTCGTCTTCGACCTCGACGTCGCCGACGCCGCTCTTCGTGGTGTGAACGTTCGAGCCGCCGAGCTCCTGCTCGGAGATGTCCTGCCCGGTCACCGCCTTCACGAGAGCCGGGCCCGCGAGCGCGAGCGACCCGATCCCCTTCACCATGGGCACGAAGTCCGCCAGCGCCGGGATGTAGGCCGTCCCCGCCGCCCCCGGGCCGACCATCGCGGCGACCTGGGGCACCACGCCGCTCAGGATCACCTGCTCTCGAAAGAGGTGCCCGCTGCCGGCGAAGAGCGAGATCATGTCGGGGTGACCGCTACCCGGGTCGATGCGCGCGCCGCCCGAGTCGATGAACCACACGATGGGCCAGCGTCCCTTCAGGCTCATGGCGCGCAGCCGCGTCACCTTCTCCTCTCCGGTCTGGCCGATGCTGCCGCCCTTCACCGTGAAGTCGTAGGCGGCGGCGCACACCATCCGACCATCCACCTTGCCGAATCCGCACACGACGGCGTCGGCTGGGACGTCCGCGTCCCCCGACAGCCCCATCGGGTGCCCGTGCATGCCGATCTCGAAGAAGACCCCGTCGTCGAAGAACGCGGCGAGGCGCTCGCGCGCCGTCAGCTTCCCGCGCTCGTGCTGTCGCGCGACCTTGTCGGGCCCGCCCATCCGGCGGATCCGCTCGCGCCGCTCTTCGAGGTCCTTGACTAGCTCTCGCATGTTCATGTTGTTCCCCAAGACATCTAACGACCCGACCACACCGGTGGGCGCTTCTCCAGGAAGGCCATGAGCCCCTCGCGGGCGTCCTCCGTCGAGAGGCACGCGGACAGCCGCGCGGCCAGGATCGGCAATTTTTCCCGGAGCGCGAGCTCGTCCGTGTCGCGGAGCGCTTCCAGGCCGAGGCGGACGGTGACGGGGCTCTTCGAGGCGATCTTCGCCGTGTAGGCATCGACGGCGGCGTCGAGCGCGTCGGGCGGGACGGCGCGGTTCACCAGGCCGACTCGCGCGGCCTCCTCCGCGTCGAGCTTCTCGCCGGTGAGCAGCATCTCGACGAGACGCCGCCGCGGCATGACGCGCTCGAGCACCGCGAGGATCATGAACGGGAAGAGCCCGACGTCCACCTCCGGAGTTCCGAGCTTCGCGTCCGTGGAGGCCACCGCGAACGTGCTCGCGGCGACGATGCCGAGGCCGCCGCCCATCGCCGCGCCGTTCACCCGCGACACGACCGGTTTCGTGGAGCCCCACAGTGCGAGCAGGAGGTCCTCGAAGCCGCCCTTCGGCGGCAACCGGGGCGCCTCACCGCCGTTGATCTGCGAGAAGTCCCCGCCGGCGCAGAACGCCTTCCCCGCTCCGGTGATGACCACCGTGCGGACGGCGTCGTCGTTCGTCGCGTCGTCGAGCGCCCAGAGCAGCTCGTTCACCATGACGGGGCCGAGCGCGTTGCGTCGCTCCGGTCGGTTCAGCGTGACGCGGAGCACACCGCCGTCACGGACGACGGCGATGGCTTCGTAGGGCCTCTGCATTGCCGTGCTCACGTCTCGTTGCGCAGCCCGAGGATCTCGCGAGCCTCGGCGACGGTCGCGGGCCGCCGGCCGGTGTCACGACAGAGCCGCACAGCGACCTCCACCATCTCGCCGTTCGATTTCGCCATCTCGCCGCCCGGCAGGTAGAGGTGATCTTCCAGACCCGTGCGGATGTTGCCGCCCAGGACGAGCGCCGTCGCGAGCATTCGCCAGTGGCAGTGAGAGATGCCGATCACCTCCCACTCCGTGTCGGGCACGCGGATCTTCGCCTGGAGCTGCAGCGACTCCACGGTGGGCGGGATGCCCCCGAGCACGTTCATGATGAACGAGTACTGGAAGGGCGGCTTGAGGATGCCCATGTCGATGAGCGGCGCGAGCCCATGCGTGTGCCCGGCGTCGAAGCACTCGAGCTCTGGGTTCACCCTGGCTTCGTTCATGGCGGTCAGCATCTCGATCATCTTCTGGTAGGTGTTCGGGAACACCATGTCGAAGACCATCTCCTTGCGCTTCGCGCTGTACTTCGCGTAGTTCATCGTCCCGGAGTTCATCGCCGCGATCTGCGGCTTGACGTTCCGGATGTACGCGCATTGCTCGGTGACGTCTTCGGAGAGGGTACCCGTCGAAAAATTCAGCAGGATGGGGCTCCGGGCGCGCACCTCCTTCGCGATGCTGGCGAACACCTCGGGCGACGCCGTGGGCGAGCCGTCGTCGTTGCGCGCGTGGATGTGCACGACGGCGGCGCCGGCCTCGTACGCGCGACGGCACTCCTCGCCTATCTCCGCCGGGGTGTAGGGGATGCCCGGGCTCTGGTTCCTGTTCGCGAGCACGCCGGTGACGGCGCAGGTGACGACGCACAGGTCCGGATCTCGTTTTCGGTTCATTTGCATCTGAGGCTCCTCGAGGTGAAAACGCGGGCTCGGTCGAACTCGAGCGTCGTCGGGTGGTTCACGCGGACTCCTCGGCGATGCCGCGCTCGGCGAGCAGCGCCCGTACGTGGGAGACCAGCTTCGTCATGATGCGCTCGAGATCCGCAGCGTCCCGCGGCGACAGCTCCTCGAGCAGGGCGCGGAAGAGGTGCTTGGGGTCCGACTTCGCGTCGTTGGCGAGCTTCTTCCCCTTCGTGGTGAGCTCGATGTGGACGACGCGCCGATCTTCACCCGAGCGCCGCCGGACGACGAGACCGTCGCGCTCCATGCGGTCGATGATGCCGGTGACGGTGCTGTTCTTCGCGCGGATCTGCCCAGAGAGCTCGGACAGCGAGAGCTGACCGCGCGGCTCCAGCATCTTGAGGACGAGGAGCTGGGACCCCGTCAGCCCGTACTGCTCCGCCACCGCGCGAGTCACGCGCCGTGACTCGGAGTACAGGTAGATCATCGACTCCAGGATGAGATCGAGGTTTGGTTCCGCGGACTTGGGGGGCATGCTGGCGATTGGCTACTTCGCAGGAGAATGTTTAGCGTGCTAAGTATCCGCCTCCAGGCTCGAGGGTCAAGGGCCGAACGCTAGCCGTCCGAACCCGGGAACGCGGCGGCCCGGGAGGGCGCTCAAAGGGGGTGCGCGCCTCTCCCACACGACTTACGTTGCGGCGATGCACGAGGTCCGCAAGCGCCAATTCACGTTCTCTTCTGTGTACCTGGCGGTGGCGCTCGCGCTCATGTTCGCGCTGCACTTCTACGTGCTGAACCGCGCGGAGGCGAAGCCCGTCCCCTACAGCCAGCTCTCGCAGGAGGTCCGTGACGGGCGCGTGGCGAAGGTAGAGATCCGCACGGACACCATCGTCGCGGAGCTGAAGCCGGTGCCGCCCGCTCCAGCGAAGGTGGTCGTCACGAGCCGCCTGCCGAACATGGACGAGCGCGACTTCGTCGCGGAGCTGGAGAAGCAAGGCGTCTCCTTCGAGGGCCACATCGACAAGGTGCCCTGGTGGGAGCAGATCCTCGGCTGGGTATTGCCCCTGGTGCTGCTCGCGGGCTTCTGGGGCATCGCGATGCGGCGCATGACGCGCGGCGTGGGCCCGATGACCATCGGCAAGAGCCAGGCGAAGATCTACGACCTGGACGAGAGCAAGCGAGTCACCTTCGCCGACGTGGCGGGAGTCGAGGAGGCAAAGGCCGAGCTCGTCGAGGTGGTGGACTTCCTGAAGCACCCGCAGAAGTACCGCGCGCTCGGTGCGAAGATCCCGAAGGGCGTGCTGCTCGTCGGCCCGCCGGGCACCGGCAAGACGCTGCTCGCGAAGGCCGTCGCCGGCGAGAGCGGCGTGCCGTTCTTCTCCCTGTCGGGCTCGGATTTCGTCGAGATGTTCGTCGGCGTCGGTGCCGCGCGCGTCCGCGACCTGTTCCAGCAGGCAAAGGAGCGCTCCCCCGTCATCATCTTCATCGACGAGCTCGACGCGATCGGGCGCTCGCGCGGGGGTCCGCGCGCCTTCGCCACGAACGACGAGCGGGAGCAGACGCTGAACCAGCTCCTCGTGCAGATGGACGGCTTCGAAGGGGACGCGAACATCATCATCATGGCGGCGACCAACCGCCCGGAGATCCTCGACAAGGCGCTCCTCCGCGCCGGCCGCTTCGACCGGCGCGTGCTCGTCGACGCGCCCGGCGTCGCCGGCCGCAAGGCCATCCTCGAGGTGCACGCCCGCAAGGTGAAGCTCGGCCCCGACGTGACGCTCGAGGTCGTGGCCCGGCGCACCCCCGGCATGGTCGGGGCGGATCTCGCGAGTCTGGTGAACGAGGCCGCGCTCGCCGCCGCACGGCGCGGCTCGGACACGGTATCGAAGGCCGACTTCGACGAGGCCATCGATCGCCAGCAGCTCGGCCTGAAGCAGCAGGGCCGCGTCATGAACGAGGACGAAAAGCGGCGCGTCGCCTACCACGAGGGCGGCCACGCGCTCGCGGCTCTCTCGCTCAAGCACACCGATCCCGTCCACCGCATCACGATCATCCCCCGCAGCATCGGCGCGCTGGGAGCGACGCTGCAGCTCCCCACCGAGGAGCGGTACCTCATGACGCGAGAGGAGCTGCTCGACCGCATCTGCGTCATGCTCGGCGGCCGCGTCGCGGAGGAGCTCGCGTGCTCCGACATCTCGACGGGCGCGCAGAACGATCTGGAGCGCGCGAGCGAGACGGCGCGTCAGATGGTCTGCCGGTTCGGGATGAGCGAGGCGCTCGGCCCGCTCACGTACGGCTCGCCCTCCGGCCCCAGCTATCTCGAGGGGCCCGTGAGCCTCGTCGACCGCAACTTCAGCGAGCAGACGGGCCAGCAGATCGACAGAGAGGTCCGCAAGATCGTCGACGACCAGCACGCGCGCGCGACGGAGATCATCCGGGAACGCCGCCCGCTCCTCGACGCGCTCGTCGGGCGCCTCCTCGTCGAGGAGACGCTCGACCAGGCCGCCCTCGAGGACCTCGTCACGACATACACGAAGAAGGCGGCGGAGTA
>CAYUAW010000162.1:0-15355 GCA_964442485.1 uncultured Polyangiaceae bacterium | reverse complement strand
TCGTGAAGCGCCCCGACGCCGCTCTCCAGGTGCTGCTGGTCGTTGGCCTCGCCGGCCTCGCCATCCGCTACCACGACATCGGTGGCCAGGTGCTGCTCGACGACGAGTGGCACAGCCTGCGGCACGTCGCGAACGTCCCGCTCTGGACGGCTTGCACGACGTACTTCAAGCAAGCCACGTCGATTCCCATCAACGCCTACACCCGTGCGCTCCTCGACTACTGGGGTTGGTCGGAGCTCCCGCTCCGGCTTCCTTCGATCATCGCGACGGTCGCCACCGCCGTTCTCCTGCCGTTCGTGGTCCTGCGCGCCTTCGAGAACAAGCTCGTCGCGATCGTCGTGGCCGTGCTCTTCGCGGCCTCGGAGTTCTGGGTGTTCTACGGGGAAAGCTCGCGCCCCTACGCCGAGTTCTTGCTGTTCCTCGTGCTCGCGTTCCACTTCCTCTCCCAGGCCGAGCGCACGGGGAAGACGTCGGACTACCTCCGCTTCGGCCTGGTCGGAGCGGCAGCGGTGTACTTCCACGTGTTCGCCTTGCCGGTCATGGCGGCGCTCTCGGTGGTGACCGCCGCAAGGGTCGTGCTCTCGACCAAGGAGGACCACGCCGGCCTCCTTTCGAGAGCGAAGGGGCCGTTGCTCGGGTTCGGTGCCCTCGGAGTCGTCCTGCTCTCGCTGTACGGGCCCGCGCTTGCGCGGGGTATGGAGCACAGTCTTCCGAGCGGCGACGACAAGACACCGTACGGTGGACGCTTCCTGCCCCACCTGGGTGAGCTGGTGAGCGGCGCGCGCAGCCCGGCGGTCGCCTACGTGCTGCTCGCGCTGGCGGCGCTCGGCCTGGTGAGCGCGTATCGCAGGAACGCCCGCTTCGTGTCCCTGATCGGCGCAGGCCTCGCCGGCTCCCTGGCGATGATGTTTGCCAGCAAGCCGCACGAGTTCCGGCTCGCCATCGTGATGACCCGCTACAACATCACGGTCTTCCTCCTCTACTTCGTCGGCCTCGCGTGTTTCGTCGACGAAGTCGCAAAGCGGGCGGCGGGTGCTCTCGAGAGGAGGGGCGCGAGCGGCGGCGCGCGGCATGCCCCGGCGCTCGTCGCCTCCGTCTTCGCTGCGCTGTACGTGGCAGCGACTCCCATTCCCGCGTACCTCGCGATCCATCCCTGTAACTTCCGCCTCCACTCGGCGTTCCAGGAGTACTACGACGAGTTCTCGCTGACGGCGCCACCACGGAGTGAATTCAGCGGGCGCACGCTCGACATGACCGCGGACAGCATCCCGCCATTCTATCGGTCGTTACCCCAGGGGCGGCCCTGCCGGCTCATCGAGTATCCGATGGAAATCGAGGATGCCTACATCCCCTTTTACTTCTACCAGCTCCACCATCATTGCGACGTGACTGTCGGCTATTCGGCGAACGACGACAGCGTGGAGCGGCTCGACGTCCGCAAGAATGGCGCGCGTCTCCATTTCAGGAACATGGTTGCGGTGGACGAGCTCGCCCCGCTGCGGGCGGCGAACGCGGACTACGTCGTCGTGCACCTCGACAACCGTTCCGAGATCCGGCGCCGGAAGCACACGCCGTGGATCGGCTTCGAGACGCGACGCATACTCTTGTTCCTCGTGGCGGCCTTCGGGCAGCCCGTCTACGAGGACAACTGGATCATGGCTTTTCGGCCTCGATGAGCGGGTGCGCCGCGAAGGCGCTCCTCCGACTGCTTCATTGGTCGGAGTTTGGCGTCACATCGGTGGTGCTTCAGTCAGTTGCGGACGGGCTCGTCCAGCGCTTTGCTTCGTCGCGATGATGGCTTCACGTCGTATCGCGTTCGTCCTTCCGTTCCTCTCCGCGGTCCCCCTGGGCTGTAGCTCGAGCTCCAGCGACACGCCGGGAGCGGGTGGCTTTCCGGCCGTCGCGACCGGCGGGACCGGCAACCCTGGTGGTCAGATGAACGGCGGTGGAGTGCCCGCGGCCGGCGCTGCCGCCGGGGCGGCGAGCGGCGTGATGGGCGGCGTGCCCGGCAGCGGCGGCGCGGTCGCCGCGGGCGGCGGCGCGCCCGGCAGCGGAGGCTTCCCGTCCGGGGGAGCTCCGGGCGCTGGGGGCAGCCCGATCGGCGGAAGCGCGGGCGTCCCATCGAACGGCGGTTCGAGCGGCGCCGCATCGGGCGGAGCAGGCGGCGACTCGGGTGGCGCGGCGGGTGCAGCAGGAGCCGGCGGCTCCGACAACGACTGTCCAGGGATCACTCCGCTCGCCGTGGGCGACCACAGCTACACCATCATGAGCGCGAACGGGCTCACCTATCAATACATCCTGACGATCCCGAAGAGCATCGTCCTCGGGAAGAAGGCTCCGGTGAACATCGTGTGGCACGCGCTCTCCTCGAGCCCCGAGGAGGCGCGCAGCTTGACCCCCATCGACGCGGTGTCCGAGGCGGCCAAGACGATCACCGTCTTTCCGCGCAGCCCGGACATGTCCTGGGACGCGGGCAGCTGCTGCACGACCATCGTCAACGGCAAGCGGCGCGACGAGACGGTGTTCGCGAAGGAGCTCATCAAGGATTTCGAATCCAAGGTGTGCGTCGACACTCACCGCGTCTACACGTCCGGCTTCTCCAACGGTGGGATGCTCTCGCAGATGCTCGCCTGCAAGATGGCGGACGTCTTCGCCGCGGCCGCGCCGATGGGCAGCACGCTCACCATCCCCGCCGATCAATGCACGCCGTCCCGGCCGATCCCCATCTTCATGATCAACGGAACGGCGGACCCACTCGTGGGCTACACGGCGACGGCCTTCGCCGGAGGGATCCCCGTGCCGCAGGCCTTCCAGAAATGGTCCGCGCTCGACATGTGCACGGGCATGCCGATGACGACGCTGCAGAAGGGCAAGGCGACGTGCAGCACGTACTCCCAGTGCGCGGTGGGCACTCAGGTCACGCTCTGCTCGGTCGAAGGCATGGGGCACTGCGTGCCGGGGATGAAGACGGAGTCGGCGACCAACTGTCTGACGAAGAGCGGCATCCCCCTCGGGATGCCGAACAACGACATCGACGGCATCCAGATGTCGGCCGACTTCCTCGCGAAGTACACGCTGCCGTGAACGCGGGCGCGCTCGCCTCGGGGCTCCTCCGGGCGTTCCGAAGCGACGAGCCTCCGACGGACACCGTCGGTGCGTTGACGGCGCCCGGTGTGCGTGCGCAGCCGACTGCGTCCTTCGCTCGGCGGGCACGGGTCCGTTCCTTGCGAATATCGCCGTCGTTCGCACGCCGCTGACGATGTCAATGCGCTGACGTCGCCGTCGCTGCATCCGCCCCGCCTGGCACGCTTATCGCAGCTCTTCGACGCCGGTGGCGAGCGCTCCTACACCTGCGACGGCGGTCGGCAAGACGCCGCCGAACACAGCGGTCGACATGATCGTCCCGCTCGCCATCATCGGCGTGGTGCTGATGATGGTGCTGCCGATGCCGCCGTTCCTCATCGACACGCTGCTGGCGGTGAGCATCGCGACGGCCATCGGCGTCTTCCTGATCGGTCTCTTCATGGAGCACGCGCTGCAGTTCAGCGCGTTCCCCGCGGTCGTGCTGGTCGCGACCCTGCTCCGGCTGAGTGTCAACGTCGCGACGACCCGGCTCATCCTGCTCCACGGCGCGGAAGGGCAGGGGGCGGCCGGGCACGTCATCGAGACGTTCGGTCGATTCGTGGTCGAGGGCAATGTCGTCGTCGGCCTCGTCGTGTTCCTGATCCTGGTCGTCATCAACTTCGCGGTCATCACGAAGGGCGCCGGGCGCGTCGCGGAGGTCGCCGCGCGCTTCGCCCTTGACGGCATGCCCGGCAAGCAGATGGCGATCGACGCCGACATGAACGCGGGCGTCATCAACGCCGAGCAGGCCCGCGATCGCCGGCGCATCATCGAGCGCGAGGCGGATTTCTTCGGCGCGATGGACGGCGCGAGCAAGTTCGTCAAGGGCGACGCCGTCGCCGGCCTGCTCATCACCGGCATCAATCTCGTGGGCGGGTTGCTCATCGGCGTCTCGTCGGGGCTCTCGCTGAAGGATGCCATCGAGACGTTCTCGATTCTCTCCGTCGGTGACGCGCTCGTCTCGCAGATGCCCGCGCTCCTGATGTCGACCGCCGCCGGCGTGGTCGTCACCCGGTCGTCGACGGGCGAGCAGCTCGGCCGCGCCCTCCGCGGGCAGATCCTCGGCAGTCGGCGCGCCGTCGGCATGACCGCCGGCCTCCTGACGGCGATCGCGCTCGTCCCTGGCATGCCGGCGCTGCCGTTCCTGACGCTCGCCGGCGCGCTCGGCTTCGGCGCCTACAGCGGCAAGAAGAAGGACGACGAGGCCGCCCTGAAGCGCGAAGCGCCGCCTCCGCCGCCCTCCAAGGGCGAGGACATCGAGGCGTCCCTGCCGCTCGACGTGCTGTCGCTCGAGGTCGGCTACGAGCTCATTCACGCCGTCGATCCGCAGATGGGTGGCACGGTCGTGGAGCGCATCGCTGGGCTCCGCAAGCAGATGGCGCTCGAGCTCGGCATCGTCATCCCCCCGGTTCACATCAAGGACAACCTGCAGCTCGACCCGGGCGTGTATCGGTTCATGCTCCTCGGCACCGAGATCGCCCGCGGCAAGACGCGGGGCGGCAAGCTTTTGGCGATGGACGCCACGGGATCGGCGCCTCCCATCGACGGCGAGACGACCGTGGACCCCACTTTCGGTACTCCGGCGCGCTGGATCGCCGCTCGCGACCGCGAGCTCGCGGAAGCGCTCGGATACACGGTCGTCGAGCACGCGACGATCATCGCGACGCATCTCGCGGAGATTGCTCGCCGTTACGCCTATCAGGTGCTCGGCCGCGGCGAGCTACAGCAGCTGTTCGACGTCTTCTCGCGCACCACGCCGAAGCTCGTCGAGGACTTGGTCCCGAACTTGCTCTCTTTCGGGGAAGTGCTGAAGGTGATGCGCAACCTGCTCCGCGAAGGGGTCTCGATCCGGGATCTGCGGACCATTCTCGAGGGCCTCATCGAGATGGCTCCGACCTCGCGCGACACCGAGCAGCTCACGGAGCTCACGAGGCAGCGGCTCTCACGTCAGATCACCGCGGCCTACACGGGTCGCGACGGCGGCATCGCGGCGCTCATCCTCGACCCCATCGTGGAGGACATGTTCCGTCGTTCGCTCTCCGAGATCGCGCAGGGCATCGGCGGCGCTCTCGACCCCGTCAAGGCGCGCGACCTGGGGGATCAGCTGGAGCGCGCCGTGGAGCGCGCGCAAGCCCTCGGCCACCCGCCGTGTCTCGTCACGAGCCCCGACCTGCGCCGCTACGTGCGCGCATTCGCCGAGCGGCGTTGCTCGATGCTCGGCGTCCTTTCCTTCCGCGAGATCGAGCCGACCATCACGATTCGCCCGATCGAATCGATTTCTTTCAAAGGGGCAGCGGCCAAATGACCGCGCTCCGGACGACCGAACGGCCCTAGCGGCCAGGAGACCTTCGCGTGGAGTACCAGACGTTCCGAGGTTCCGATGTGCACGAGGCCCTTACTGCGGTGAGGCACGCGCTCGGGTCCGATGCGCTCATCGGCTCGACACGCCAGGTCACGAACGGACGCGCAGGGGCCTTCGGTCACAGTTACATCGAGATCATGGCAGCGCCTGCGCAGAGCGCGATCGTCCACGCGCGCGAAGGCGCGGAGCAGCCGGCGCGCGCGCCCCGTCCCGCGCGCGACCGCGTCGCACAGCGCCCCCCGCATCGCATCGTGCAGGACAACCTGGAGCAGGAGATAGCCCAGCTGAAGGCGCTCGTCGACGAGCTCTCTCACGGCCGCAGCCCGCGCGAGAAGGCGCAGGCCATGCTGAACGGCGCCGGCATCGAGGGCACGCTCGCGAAGGATCTCGCGCAGGGTTCCACGCGCGCGGCGCGCGCCGGGCGCGGTGCGCTCCGCACCTGGCTCCGCAACCGCCTCGCCGATCGCATCATGGTTCAGCCTCGGCTCGTGGAGCGCAACTACCCGCAGCTCATCGCGTGCGTGGGCCCGACCGGCGTCGGCAAGACCACCACGCTGGCGAAGCTCGCGGCGCGTGCCGCCATCGACCTCGGGCGCTCGGTGCACGTCATCAGCCTGGACACGTTCCGCGTCGGAGCGGTCGAGCAGTGGAATCGCTATGCCGAGCTCATCGGCATCCCCTTCGACGTCGCGCGCGACGCGAACGAGTTCGCCGACATCATGGCGCGCTCGGACGCCGATCTGTTCCTGGTCGACACCGCCGGTCGCACCGCGGACGACGACGCGCCCACGCGGCGTCTCGTCGAGTGTCTGGAGCGTGCGGGGGATATCCGACAGGAGATCCTCCTGGTGCTACCGGCGTGGCTGCGCGCCGTCGACGCCGAGCGCCTCGCCGCCGGCTACTCCGATCCCAAGCCCACGGCACTGGTCGTGACGAAACTCGATGAAACGAAGGAAATCGGTGGTGTTCTACACGCAGCGCTCCCCGGTTCGACGCCCGTCGCATACCTGTGCAATGGGCCGAGAGTACCTGAAGACATCCGCGACGCGGCCGTAGGCACCGTTGTGGACGCCGTGCTGCCGAGAGAGGAGTGAACTTGACCCGACGGAAATCCGACGAGCCGAAAGGCGAGGGTGCTCCGGTGGAGAGTCGCCTGGCCCATGATCGGCAGCAACGCGAGATCTATGAGCGCTATCTGCCCATCGTCCGACGCATCGCGATGCGGACGGTTCGTTCGCTCCCTCCGTCGATCACCATCGACGACGTGATCTCCGCCGGCTGGCTCGGCATGGTGGAAGCGCTCGGCCGACGTACGCCCGAGATGACGGAGGATCACTTCGAGGCGTTCGCGTCCTACAGGGTACGCGGGGCGATCCTCGACTACCTTCGGATGCTCGATCCGATGTCGCGAAAGCTCCGCGGAGCCTCGCGCAAGATCACAGAGGTCGTCAGCGGCCTCGTCGGCAGGCTGGGGCGCACGCCGGAGCAAGAGGAGGTCGCCGCCGAGCTCGGCATCGACCTCGAGGAATACCAGGGCCTGCTCGGTGAGATCAGCGAAGCGGGTCTCGCCCGGCTCGAGCTGTCCGACATCTCGGAGCCCGGTTCCACGGAAGCGTCTCCCGAGGCCCAGGCCGCGCGCCGCGAGATTGTCGACGCGGTCGCGGGCGCCATCGACGAGCTGCCCGAGCGGCTGAAGCTCGTGGTCGGCCTCTACTACCAGGAAGAGTGCAGCTTCCGCGAGATCGGCGAGGTGCTCGGCGTGACCGAGTCGCGCGTCTGCCAGCTGCACTCCGAAGCGATGCATCTCATCCGCGCCACGTTCGACGGCAAGCCGCAACGCAAGCCCAAGCGCAAGAGCGACATTCCGCGCCTCGGAGACAGGCCGTGAGCGGCGGCATCTGGGCCGCGGCTTCCGGCGCGACGGCGGAGCTCAACTCGCTCGACGCGACCGCGAACAACCTCGCGAACGCGAACACCCCCGGGTTCAAGAAGGACACGGCGCTCTTCCGCGAGCACCTGATGTCGGCCGTGAAGGGCGGACACTCCGTGAAGGAGATGCGCTTCTCGGCGGTCGACTCCTACACGCACGACTACTCGCCGGGGGCGATCACCCAGACGGGCCACCCGCTCGACGCCGCCATCCAGGGCGAGGGCTTCTTCACCGTGAAGACGGACCAGGGCGAGCGGTACACGCGCGCCGGCTCCTTCAGCCTGACCCAGAAGGGCGAGCTCGTGATGCCGGGGGGCGGCCGCATCATGAACGAATCGGGGCAGCCGATCACCGTCCCGCCGGACACGAAGTCCGTCCGCATCACCGCGGACGGAAGCATCGACGCCGACGGAACCACGGTGGGCCGCGTGAAGGTCGTCAAGTTCGTCAATCAGGGCGGGCTCGAGAAGGAGGGCAACATCCTCTTCAAGGCGACGCAGGCGAGCGGCCGTCCGAAGGTGATCCCAGCGCAGCTCGAGACGGAGTCCGTCGAGGGCGCGAACACGTCGGTCGTGCTCGGCATGACCGACATGGTGACGACTACCCGCACGTTCGACGCGATCGAACGCGTCATCGACGCGTTCAGCCAGGCCGACAAGCTTGCGGCGTCCGACGTGGGACGAGTGAAATGATGGAGACCAACATGGAGATCGAGACGTCACGGTTCGGTAAGGTGCAAGCGACGGAAGACGACATGATCCGCTTCCCTGCGGGTATCATCGGCTTCCGCGAAGAGAGGGCGTTCGTGCTCATCCCGCACGGCACCTCGACACTGGTCGGCTGGCTTCAGTCGACGGCGACGCCGGAGCTCGCCTTCCCGGTGGTCTCCGCCCATGGGCTGGTCGACGAGTATCCCGACGTCGCCATCGCCACCGTGGCGGAGCGCGCCGGCCTCGGCGGCACGGATGCAGAGCTCGCCGTCCTCGCCGTCATGACCGCGCCGCTGCAGCAGCCGGCCACGGTGAACCTGCTCGCGCCGATCATCGTGAACGCCACGACGCGCACCGGAGCGCAGGTCTTCCTCGAGGGCTCGCGCTTCTCCACGCAGGAGCTCTTCGCGCTGCCGCGGCCGCTCCCCGCCGCTCAGGCCGACGTTCGGTAGTCGGCGTCACAGAATCGGGCACGGGCAGGGGAACAGACATCCTGCCACGGCAGAAATTCGCGCGGGATGCCATGCTATCCGGCAGTCGTGCGGCTGCCGTCCCTCTCCGTCCTCGTGCCACTCGCTCTGCTCGCTTGCCGGGCCGAGCCGACGTCCACGGCGCAGGCGTCCGGCGCGTCGCCGCGGGCGATCCTCGGCGCGAGGGCCAGCGCGAGCTCCTGCGCGCCCGTCCCGGAGTCGGACGGAGTGCGAGGGGCATTCATCGGCACGCGCTTCGGTCCCTTCTCGCTCCATGAGCGCACGGCGTCGGGGGCGGAGGCACCGCTCTCGACGGACGCGCTGCGGCGCTGCGACCCGGGTGCGCCGCGGCTCATGGTCGCGCGGCTGGACGCGCCGTGGTGCGCCCCCTGCACGGCGTCGGTCGATCGCTACGCCGCGGTGCTCTCGTCGTTCGGCAAGTCGCTGGTGGCGCTCGACGTCGTCTTCTCCGGCGTCGACAACGGACCGACGCGGCCGGAGGAGCTCACGGCGTGGTGCGCGGCATACCCGCGGCTCCCCGGGCACGTCACCCGTGCCGACGACGCGGCAACCGCGGACGTACTCCGGTTCCAGCATGCGTCGCCCACGGTGTTTCTCGTCGAGCTCCCGTCGATGCGCATAGTCGATGTCTTGGCGAACCCGACTTCGGACAACGTGGATGGTCGGATCCGGCGAGCCCTCTCTGCGCTCTCGGTGAGCGTCCCGGTTCCGCCGCCGGTGGTCGCGCCGCTCGTGGACGGCCGCTTCACGCCGGAGGACTGGGCGGTGCTCCAGGGCATGCGCGCCGGGGACGGTCCCCCTCCGGATCCGACGAACGCCCACGCCGACGATCCCGCCGCAGCCGAGCTAGGCCGTGAGCTGTTCCTCGACGTCGGTCTCGGCGGCGGCTCCGTCGCGTGCGTGACGTGCCACGCCCCGGACCTCGCCTTCTCGGACGGGCGCGCCACCGGACGCGGCGCCGGCACGTCCGAGGTCAACACCCTGGGGCTCGGGCCGGCCGCGTACAACCGCTGGTGGTTCTGGGACGGGCGGGCCGACTCGCTCTGGGCGCAGGCCACGAGCCCGCTGGAGAACCCACGGGAGATGGCCGGCACGCGTCTCGGGCTCGCGCACCGGATGGTGGACCGCCATCGCGCGCGCTACGAGAGCGTCTTCGGCGCGCTCCCGGACCTCGCGCAGACCGACCGCTTCCCCGCGTCCGGAAAGCCCGGCGATCCGCCGTACGACGGCATGTTGCCGGACGACAAGCGCGCCGTCTCCCGCGTCTTCGTGAACGCGGTGAAGGCCATCGCCGCTTACGAGCGCACGCTCCGGCCCCGCCGCTCTCGCTTCGACGACTACCTCGGCGGTGACACCGAGGCGCTCACGCCGCGGGAGCGCGACGGCATGAAGGTGTTCCTCCAGGGCGGCTGCGCCATCTGCCACGGCGGCCCCATGCTCACCGACGGTGCGTTCCACGACATTCACATGCCTTCGAGCTCGCCGACCGGGCCTGCTCTGCGCGGGCGAGTCGACGGCGTCCGCGCGCTGCTCGCGAGCGAGTTTCGCGCCGACGGCCCATTCAGCGACGCACCCGACGCGGGTGGGCGTCTCGGGACGCTCGCGCCGTCCGCCGTTCTGCTCGGCCAGGTGAAGACGCCGTCGCTCCGGGACCTCACCCGGACGGCACCTTTCGGCCATGGTGGCACCTTCAAGACGCTCGAGGCCGCGATCGGCCACTACGACCAGGACGATCTGACCGACACCAGCGTCGCGACCGCCGGTGTCCTGGATCCGGCCGTCGTCGCGTTCTCGCCTTCCGCTCAGGACCTGGACGCGCTGATCGCTTTCCTGAGCGCCGTCGGCGGCGAGCCCGCCGCGCGCGATCGATGAGCGAACCCGAGCGCCCGCTGTCCTTCAAGATGCGAAGGACGCGCCAACGTCGACCGGTCTCCAAACGCGAAAATCAAACCGCCGCCGGCGGCGGTACGGACTTGCTCATCGCGTCCTCCACGCCGTTGAAGAAATCCACGATGCCCGTCTCGATGTCGTACTCCGCCCCGACGATCGCGAGGCCGCGGCTCAGGTAGAGCTGCTCGAGGACGGGCGAGCCGTGCGTCAGGTGATCCACCGCGATGCGCACGTTGGCCCGTATTGCCTCTCGCGCCAGCGCTTTTCTGTCCCGGGCGAGCTCCGTCCGCATCAGGGGCTCGACGGCCGGACGGATGCGCTGGACGATGGAGAGCAGGTTCCGTGACGGCGCCGCGTCACTCGCGGAAGCGAGCACGGTGTCCAGCGTCGCTTCGATGGCGCCGCAGAACGTGTGCCCCATGACCACGACCAGCGTCGTCCCGAACCGCTCCGCGGCGAACTCCACGCTGCCGATCTGCGAGGGCGCGACGATGTTGCCCGCGACACGAATGACGAAGAGATCCCCGAGGCCCTGATCGAACACGATCTCGGCTGGCGCTCGCGAATCCGAGCAACCCAGGATGATGGCGAAGGGCGCCTGCGACGTGGCAAAATCCGCGCGGCGCTCCTGGCTGATGAGGGAGGTGATGCTGCGTACGTTCGACGCGAACCGGCCGTTGCCTTCGCGTAGCCGGTCGAGAGCCGCAGCTGCTGTAATGTTCGTTCGGCCCACGAGACCCGTATACACCGACGGAGCGGCGAACGACGCGACTTTCGTGCGCCGCGGGGCAGGCGGAACCGTGCGTAAACGAGCGCGAAATCGTGGGGCGCCGACCCGCGCGCCGGCCGTCGCGTGAGCCTGGAATCAGAGCCGTCCCGTCTTCTTGTCCGCCCTGAGCTTTTCGTAGACGGAGAGAAGCTGAGGGTCGGCGCGCTCGAGCTGCTTCCTGTACCGGCTCGAGCGGAAGCGCCGGTACGCAAACCACGCAGCGAGGGTGACCGCCGCGACGACCGCGCCCGCCCAGAGGTCGCTCGGATCACGGCGCACCGAGACGCCGCGCACGATCGCCTGCAGGGCGATCACCAGGCCGAGCACGCCGCCGCCCCGGAGCATCGCATCCAGCGTCGAGTGCGCGTTCTTGCGAGCGACCTTCATCGAAGGATCGGCGACCACCGCGGCCTTGAACGCCTCCGCGGCTTCCACCTTCCGGCGCTGTCGCAGGAGGGCCACGCCGAGGTTGTTCAGCGTCGATGCGGAGCGAGGGTCGTGCGACAGGCTCTCGCGGTAGTAGCGCTCCGCACGCTTCGCGTCCTTCTTCAGGTGAAGATCACCGAGCAGGGTGAGATACGTGGCGTTCGTCGGATCGAGCTCGAGCGTGCGTTCGGCCTCCGCCACGGCTTCCTTCCGGCGCTTGCACGCGGAGAGCGCCTGAGCGAGCACGTAGTGGCCCTGCGGTATGTCGGGGGCGAGCCGCACTGCTTCCCGCGCGGCGGCGAGGGCCTTCTTGTTTCGCTTCAGCTGGCGCAGGGCGATCGAACGGATGCGATGGAGCCACTCGGAGTCGGGCGCGACGGCGACCCCGCGCTCGGCCGTCGCGAGGGCGCTCTCCGGTCGCGCGAGCCCGATCTCCGCCTGTCCGAGCAGGCCGTAGCCGTCCACCAGTCCCGGCTCCGCGCCGATGGCGCGGGCGGCGTGAGCAGCGGCCTCCTCGAAGCGGCCGAGGTCGAGTGCAGCGCGCGCCCGCGCTCTTTCGGCGGCGCCTGGGTTCACGCCAGCCCGACGGTGCGCAGGTGTTCGAGCAGGTCGTCGTAGGTGCCGCCCTCGTTGGCGTAGACGGCGTGGTTGCGCGCAACCTCGAGCCACGGCCTCGCCGAGGGGCGGAGATCGTCGAGCGCCTGCTCGAGGAGCTTGACGCTGATGGGCACCTCGCGGTTCGCCGAGACGCTCGCTTCCACCGCGAGCTCCGCGGCGAGCCCGACCATCGCTTCCAGGTCGGCGCCCGAGAAGCCGTCGGTGCGCTTGACGATGCGCGCGAGCTCGAGCCCTGGCGTCGTGGGCCTGCCCGCGAGCTTCAGCTCGAGGATGCGCTTCCTTCCCTCCGCGTCGGGCGGCGGCACGAACACGAGGCGGTCGAAGCGTCCCGGCCTGCGCAGCGCGGGATCCAGATCCCACGGGTGGTTCGTCGCGCCGAGGACGAACACGCCGTCGTTGCGCCCCGCGTAGCCGTCGAGCTCGGAGAGCAGCTGATTGACGACGTTCCTGCCGGCGCTTCCCTTCAATGCCGAGCGCCGCTGCCCGAGTGCGTCCACCTCGTCGAAGAAGACGACGCATGGCTTGTGACGCCGCGCGTTCTCGAAGATCTCGTGGAGCTTCTTCTCGCTCTGGCCGAGCCACATGTCGAGCACGTCCGAGAGGCTCACGTTCGTGAAGCGCGCGCCTACCTCGCCGGCGAGCGCGCGCGCGAGGAACGTCTTGCCGCAGCCGGGGGGACCGTACAGCACGAGCCCGCCGCCGATCGTCTTGCCGAACTTTCTGTAGAGCTCGGGGTTTCGAAGCGGCGCGAGGAACGTGCGCGTAAGACGCTGCTTCACGGCCTCCATGCCGCCGACGTCGGCGAAGGTGAGCGTCGGCGGCTCATCCACCGGTTCCCTGAGCTCGCCGTTCGAAGCGACGAGGCGGAGGCTGCCCGACGCCGCTGCTCCGCCGCGGAGGTCGATTGACGCCGAGACGTCATCGGCTTCCGGTCGCGACGGAAGCTCCTCCGTGCGCGACGACGTGGTGTTCGGGCGCGTGACGTCCGCGACCCGGGTCCGCGGCGGCCCGCTGGAAGATTGCGCTTCCGCCGCAAGACGGTAAGCCATGGACCGATCGGTGTCCCCGGACGCCTCCGCGGCCCGCGCGGCTAGCTCGAGCAGGCTTCCGTCAGAAGGCGCGAGACGTAGCGCCGTCTCCGCTTCGGTGAGCGCATCGCCGGGGCGTGCGAGGGCGAGGAGCCGCTCCGCGGTCGCCTTGCGCAGCTCCTTCGACTCGCCCTTCGCGAGTGCGGCACGGAGCGCGAGCAGGACGGGGTCGTCGTCGGACATGATTGTCTCGCCAGCACAGGAGGTTATCCCAGCTGGTCACACGGCGAAAGCGACCCGCGGCCGGCCGCCCCGACCCCCACGAGGAGCGGACGTTTCGCGTGTCCGCGCACGGATCGGTGCGTTTCGCAGCACGAAAATCAGGCGCGACTCACCTCGTGGGGTGACCTCGAAAGCCAAGCTTTTGGGCGTCTGCTGGGCAGAGCGCCCGTGTGAGACTCCTCTGCATGACGACCGGTCGGGCCAGCGCGTGTGACCATCTTCATGGTCATATATCGACGTGCGTGCGCGCGGCGCGCGCCTGGTCGTCGTGGTTCGTGGTTCTGCTCCTCTCGGCCTCGTGCTCGTCGCCCGGGTCCGCTGGTTCGGGCAGCGCCGCGTCTGGCGGCTATCCCGCGTTCGCGGGCGGCGCGGGAGTCCCTGCCGGCCTCGTCGGCGCCGGCGGCGCTGCCGGCCTCGCGCCGCCGGTCGCGACCGGCGGTGTTCCATCGGGGGGCGCCCCTCCGTTCGGCGCGGGAGGCGCCATCGTGGGCGGCGCCGGCGCGGGGATCGGTGGTGTCTCCGCCGCAGCCGGCGGCGCTCCAAGCGCCGGTGCCGGCGGCCAGGTCGTCAGGCCGCCCGACCACTGCATGGACGGAGAGCCGGCCGATCCGTCGGATGCGATGCTGACGAGCTTGCCCGACGAGTGGAAGGCCACGAACGGCGACATCGATCTCGTGCTGCCGAAGCCGGTGCTCGGCTGGATGGGCGCGCGGCTCTGGGAAGTGAGCCACGATGCCTGGCACAACGTGCGGCGCTGCAAGGGTGGCGGCGCCCCGCCGACCAGCACCGCGATCTGCGCGCACAAGGAGCTCATTCCCCCCGACCAGGAATGCTCCGACGCGGAGGACGGCTACGAGTTCCTCGTCACGCACCGGCACATGATCATGACGTTGCGCGCCGCGTTCCCTCAGCACGCCGATCTGTTCCAGGGCTTCCCGCATTTCCCCTTCGACGCCACGGACGTCCCCGTGCAGTGGCAGTCGCGCTGGGGCACCGGGTGGTCCGCGCAGATCCAGGCCACCGCCAGGACGCTCGAGGCGATCGAGAGCAACCTGTCGCAGTTCCCGACCGAAGGCGATCTCGGGAAGTACATCCAGTGCGGAGGCATGGCCAGCGGCGCCAGCAGCATCCACGGCGCGCTGCACTTCAAGTGGGTGGTCAACTCCTCGCCGTACTCGCTCGGCAAGCAAACGGTGAACATCGACAACTACATGTTCTGGAAGCTCCACGGATGGATCGACGAGATCTGGGAGCGCTACCGCGTCGCGAAGGGGCTCACTCCCGACGAGCCGAAGCTGATGGAGGCGATGCTCGTGCAGTGTCGCGAGATGCAGGCGCTCGGCAACGCCGTCGACCCGTCCGCTCGTGCGGCTGCCGCGAACACTCCTCTGCCCGTCGAGCACGGCGTCTTCCACGAGACGGTTCGGCCCATCCTCGAGCGCGTCTGCAGCGGTTGCCACAGCGAGTCGAGCCCGGAGGCCAACATGTCGCTCGGCGGTCACATCAGCTCCGCGGACGTCGTGAAGGGCCTCGTGAACGTGCAATCGGCGCACGGCGGTCAGTTTCTCCGCATCGTGCCGGGCGACCCCGACCACAGCTGGCTCTACCTGAAGATCTCCGGCATGGCCGCCACGGCGGGCTGCACGGGCACCGCCTGCAACAACGAAGTCATGCCGCCGACGGGCCAGGTGACGCTGAGCGCCGCCGATCTCTCGACGGTGCGGCA
>CAYUAW010000161.1:14242-15443 GCA_964442485.1 uncultured Polyangiaceae bacterium | reverse complement strand
GAGTAGACGGTCGTGTCCTTGTCCGGGAAGAGCGTGCACGTGTTCGGCGCAGTTCCACACGGGAAGGGCGAGCTCGTGGCCCTTTGCTCCACGGTGCCGACCTGCGGCGCGACGCCCGACTGCTCCGGCGGTGCCTTCGAGCACCCCGCGACCAGCAGCAGGAGGAACAGAACGAACCAGGTGCGGGTTGACGTATGACGCACGGTGTCTCTCTCGGGGTGCCGCGTCCCGGCACGCACCGAGAGCGCTCTCCCTCGGTGCGTTCCTTTGGATCCCCCCGCGTGCTCGGAGCTGCGCTGGGGACCCGCCGGGCGATCCTTCAATGAGACGGTTGTTACAGGGAGGCGTCAACGACGGTCTCGCTTCATGTAACGAGCGACACTTCTGACAACCGTGTGGGACAAGGTGGGCACACGACAGTGGAGATCCGTTCGCCGCGGCGTTAGGAAACTGACGGTGGCCGCGCCCGACCTCGACCTCTATGAGGAGCACCGTCCGTCGGCCGGGCTCGGTGGCGTCGTGCGCTGCACGTGGTCGCGAGGTATCGCCGGCCCGCGGAAGCAAGCGACCATCACCCCCGACGGCTGCGTCGATCTCGTCGCCATGCCCGGTGGCGGCGTTTCCGTCGCGGGTCCCGACACGGGCCCGAAGGTCGCCGAGCTCGGCCGCGGAGTGGTGGTCGGTCTCCGGTTTCGAATCGGCGTCGCGGGGTCCGTGCTGGGGATCGCCGCGAGCGCGCTCCGCGACCAGCGCGTGCCGCTCGTCGAGCTTTGGAGCGACGAGGGAAGGCGGCTGGAGGAGCGTCTCGGTCTGGAAGGCTCCGCGACGGCGCGCCGGAAGCTACTGGAAGAGGCGGTGAGGGGCCGCGTTCACGGTCTGGACGGCCTCGACGCCCTGGTGGTAGCCGCCGCGAACCGGCTCGAGGCCGGAGAATGCAGGGTCCGGGAGCTCGGACACCACTTCGGAGTCAGCGAGCGACAGCTCCGCCGGCGCTTCGACGCCGCGGTCGGCTACGGCCCGAAGACCCTCGAACGCGTGCTGCGCTTCCGCAGGTTGCTCGCTGCCTTCGAGCGATCCGGTGCGGCCGAGCTTTCGCACCTGGCGCACTCCGCGGGCTACGCGGACCAGGCGCACATGACGCGCGAGTGCGTGGAGCTCGCCGGCGCGACGCCGAGGACGCTCCGCGACCGTTCCTCGAGCG
>CAYUAW010000161.1:6600-14142 GCA_964442485.1 uncultured Polyangiaceae bacterium | reverse complement strand
CAAGCCGCCCGTAGGCGCGGAGCGTGCGGAGGCGCCGGATCGTCTGCACGCCGCGCCACTCCGGCTCCACGATGGGCGTCCACATGGTCCAGTCGACGGTCCACCCGCCGTCGGGCTGCTGCGCTGCTGCGAGCGCTTCGAGCTGACGCGCGACGGTCGCTTCGTCGAAGAGCCGTCGCGCCATCATGTCGGGGCTGGGCGCGAAATCGAGCGGCGTGTGCGACTCGTCGTGGGCACGCTGCTCCGTCGTCACGAGCTTCTGCTTTCGAACCACGGCGGCCACGTGCTCGAAGGCGCGCTCCGCCCGCGCGCGATCCGGCGCATGATCGAGGAACACGAGCGCGCTCCTCGCCTCGTAAGGATGCGGCTCCTTCAGGCGCTCTATCCCCGCCCAGCAGAAGTCGATGCTCCTCGCGAGCGACGGAGTCTCCACGCCGAGGCGCCGGAGCACGTCGACGACGAGGCCCGTCATGAGCAGAGAACCCGACGGGGCCGGCTCCGGTCTCAGCCAGGGAGCGTGCGGGGCGCTCGAGATGGAAGGAAGCACGAACGGAATGCCGCCGTCCGGCAAGGTGACCGACTCGAGCCACCCGAGGCTACGACGCAGCAAGTCCCTGGCAGCGGCGTCCTTTCCGAGGCCGACCTCGTCGAGCAGCTCGAGCGCCGTCCAGGCCGGAAGCGGTTGCGCCGAAGGCCCCCGACAATCCGGCTCGAGGGCATGGCCGAAGCCGCCTCCGTCGCATTCATAAGCAGAGAGTGCGTGGAGGATCGGCTCGGGGCGCCCTCCTTTGAAGTGGTATTCGAACCGGAGGCGGTCGATGACGCGGGCGTTCAGCCACATGAACCGCTCCGCCCGTGGAAGGACGTCGTTCGTAGACATGGCGCCAGTGTAAGAGGCGCAGGGCGCCATCGTATTGAACGAATCGGACATGGAACCAGTGGCGGCGCTCGCGCGTATAAATTCGCGACAATCCACGACGAGCGCGGACCCGGCCACGGCCCTCGCGCTATGATGACTTCGATGCCCGCCCCCGTGTCCGCTGGAACCGTCCTTGCCGGGAAGTACCGGGTGGACCGCGTCCTCGGGGAGGGCGGCATGGGGGTCGTCGTGGCCGCCACGGATCTCCAGCTCGAGCGCAAGGTCGCGATCAAGTTCCTCTTGCCGGACTACGCCCAGCACGCGGAGGCCGCCCAGCGCTTCCTTCGCGAGGCGCGCGCCGCCGTGAAGATCCAGAGCGAGCACGTCGCGCGCGTCATCGACGTCGGCACCATGGAGGGCGGCGCGCCGTACATGGTGATGGAGTACCTCGAGGGGCGCGATCTCTCCGCCGTCATCGAGGAACATCGCCGGCTTCCGGTGGAGGAGGCCGTCGCCTACGTGCTGGAGGGCTGCGACGCCATCGCGGAGGCGCACTCCGTCGGCATCGTTCACCGCGACCTGAAGCCCGCGAACCTCTTCCTCACCCAGCAGCCCGACGGCTCGCTGCGCGTGAAGGTTCTCGACTTCGGGATCTCGAAGGCGATGGTCACGGGGGACTCCGACCACTCCCTGACGCGTACCTCGTCGATGATGGGGTCTCCGCTCTACATGTCGCCGGAGCAGATGAAGTCGGCGAAGAACGTCGATCCGCGCACCGACGTCTGGGCGCTCGGCGTGATCCTGTACGAGCTCCTGATGGGGGAGCCGCCCTTCAATGCGGATTCCATCCCCGAGCTTTCGGCGAAGGTGCTCCTCGAGCAGCCCCCTTCGATCCGTAGCGCGCGGCCGGACGTACCCGCGCAGCTCGAGGCGGTCATCCTGCACGCACTCGAGAAGGAGCCGGCCAGGCGCTATGCGACCGTCGCGGATCTCGCGATGGCGCTGGTGTCGTTCGGTCCGCCGCGGACGCGCATCAACGTGGAGCGCGCCTCACGGCTCCTGCGGGTTCAGCCCGCCGCCGTCGCGCCCGTCTCTCGAACCGGTTCGGCCGACGCACCCGTCTCTTCCATCTCCGCGCCGTCCTTCGCGCGCACCGAAGCGGGATGGACCGACACCGATTCCACGCGGAAGAAGGAGAAGAGCCGTACCCCCGTGCTCATCGCCGGTGCGGCGGCGCTCGTCGTCGGTCTCGCGGCGTTCGTCGTGCTGCGCGGCGCGCCTCACGCCGAGACGGCCATCGCGCCGTCGGCCGTCCCCGTCGCCATCGCGCCGGCCGCCGCGGCGGCTCCCGTACGCCCCGAGCCTGCTGCCGTCGTTCCCGCAGCGTCCGTGGAAGCGCCGCCGCCGGCGGTCGTGCCCAACGTCGCGGGCGCTGCATCCGCCGCGCCACCGAAGCCCGGCGCGAAGCCGCCCGTCCACGGCCGCCCGGGCAGCAAGTCGAAGACAGAGCCCGCGTCTGCGGCGGCACCAGCAGCTCCGGTAGATCCCACGAGCGCGTTCGGCAATCGCAAGTAGGGCGGTCAGCTTGCCGTCGGCGGTCTACGCGTTCTCGCCAGGCCACTTCATGCCGAGCAGTCCGGTCTTCAGCGTCTCGTACGGCCTTCGCGCGAGCTCGCTGACCTTCGCGATGATCTCCTGGCTGTTCTCGTACTCGGAGACGTTGAACTTGCGCGTCCTGCCGTCCAGCGACTTCACCACGATCTGAGTCGCCTTGTTGCCGCCGAAGCGGCGTCGGACCAGGGCGCCGCCGATGCCGCGAGCCACGACGGGCACCTCGAGCAAACCGAGCCGCGCGATCTCGTCGAAGCGAAACGACGTGCTCGAGTACAGCCCCTTCGCGAGGACGTCCGTCGGCGTGATCCTGACGAGCGCCCCACGCGAGCGGAGGAGGACGAAGAGGCCGATTGGCGCTGCGACGATCAGGACGAAGCAGAGCACCGCGGTGATGGTGAGCGCGCTGCGTGCACCGGAGTGGAACCTGTACTCGAGGGTGTTCATGGGCAGTGTCATCCAGCCCGACAGTCGCAGATGTCGAGTGCCGGACGCAACCCTGCCCGCGCTCACCCTTGCTGCAGCTCCGCCACCACATCTTCGAGCCGGTCGTAGCTGATGCCCGCGCCTCGGGCCATCCCGGTGCCGAGGACCATGTCGCGGACCTCTCGCGACGGATAGCTCACGGTCGCGGTGAGCCGCGTCTTGCCCGCCTCCTCGGTCAGGACGGCGGTAACGACCGACACGGTGTCCGGGAACTCCTCGAAGATCTCCGTGAAGACGACCCGCCCGGGCGGCGCGATCTCGCGGTACTCGCCGTGGAACGCGGCCTCGCCGCGCGGGTGCCGGTTCACGAAGCGCCACTTACCCCCGACCCGCAGATCGATCTCGCAGACGGGGACGGAGTAGCCGTCGCCGAGCTGTCCCCACCACCGCTTGACGTGCTCCGGCCGCGTCATGGCCTCGAACACGAGCTCCCTCGGCGCGTCGAAGAGCCGCGTCATGACGACTTCCCGGTCCGAGTGGGGGGTGGCCTCGAAGCTTTTGCTATTTGCGGTGTGTCCCACGACCATGGCTCTTCTCCTTCGTTCGTAGCTCTTTCAGGTATTCGTCCAGTCGATCGAGCCGAGCTTCCCAGAGGTGGCGATAGTGCTCCGCCCACTCGGCGACGTCCTTCAGGGGCCGCGCCTGGATCCGGCACTGCCGCCACTGCGCATCCGGCCGCCGCGCGATCAACCCCGCCCGCTCGAGCACCCGCAGGTGCTTCGACACCGCGGGCAGGCTCATGTCGAACGGCCTCGCCAGCTCGCCCACCGTGCACTCGCCCCGCGAAAGCCGCGCCAGGATCGCCCGGCGGGTCGGGTCGGCCAGCGCGGCGAAGGTCGAGCTCAGCGAATCGGAGGTCATCGTGATGAACCGTATGGTTAATTAACTATACGGTTCAATACAGCCCGCAGGTTGCTTCGTCAAGCGCCGGCGTCAGGACGAGCTCCCGCGCTCGCCCGGGCCCGACCACGAATCCGCTGGAGGCGCGCGTCGCGATCCAACACTGTCCCTGCCGTGAACCCCCCTGTCACGGTCGAGAGCGGGCTGCTCGAAGGCGTCCGCGCTGGTGACACGTTCCATTTCCGTGGCATCCCGTACGCCGAAGCGCGGCGGTTCGGCGCACCGGCGCCCGCCTCGGGCTGGGACGGCGTGCGCGACGCGAGCCGTCACGGCCCCATCTGCCCGCAGCCGCCGTCGAGGCTCGCGGAGGTCATGGGCGAGCCGCCTCCGACGCCCGAGGACGAAGCGTGCCTCACGCTGAGCGTGACCACTCCGGCTGTCGCTTCGGAGCGACCGCGGCCCGTCATGGTGTGGCTCCATGGAGGGGCTTACGTCGTCGGGGCCGGCTCGTACGACTGGTATCGCGCGGACCAGCTCGTCACCGAGGGCGACGTCGTGGTCGTGAACGTGAACTACCGGCTCGGCGTCTTCGGATACCTCCGCCTGGAGGGCGTGTCGTCCGGCAATCTGGGGCTCCTCGACCAGATCGCTGCCCTGCGGTGGATCGCGACGAACATCGCCGCTTTCGGCGGCGATCCAGCGCAGGTGACGGTGTTCGGCGAATCCGCCGGCGGCCACTCCGTCGCGGCGCTCATGTCGATACCCGAGACGCGTGGGCTGTTTCGACGCGCCATCCTGCAGAGTGCGCACCTCGGTCTCGGCTTCATGACCGTCGCCGGCGCCGAGCGTGCCGGACGATCCATCCGCGCTCACCTCGGCGACGCCGATCTCCGGACCGCGTCGGTCGAGCGGCTCCTCGCCGCGCAGCAGGCGACGATCGAGAAGTTCAGCCGTCCCGCGGAGCTCAACTCGGCGCCGATCTACGGCCCCATCGCCGGCGTCGCGCCGCTCCCGGAGCCCGCCCAGGCCGACATCACAAAGGCCCTCGTGCACGACAAGACCGACCTTCTCATCGGGAGTGCACGCGACGAGATGCGAGCCTTCTTCGACACCAATCCGAGCATGCTCCGTCTTCGCAGACTTCCCGTCGTGGGAGCTCCGCTCGTCGGCGCCATCGTGGCGGCGGTCACTCGCCGGGTCTTCGCGGAACCCGCCCGAAAGCTGGCAGACGTCCAGGCGCGAAACGGCGCGGCGGTGTATCGCTACCTCTTCGAATGGACGCCGGAGAAGGACGTCTTCGGCGCCTGTCACACGATCGAGCTCCCCTTCGTCTTCGGCAACGAAGCGGCGTGGCGCGACTCGCCGATGCTCGCGGGCACCGAGTGGGCGCGCGTCGACGCGCTCGGGCGACGAGTGCGGCGTGCGTGGACGCGCTTCGCTCGTCACGGGGATCCGAACGCGGCAGAAGATCCGTCGTGGCCGAGACACACCGCAGGTGCGGAGGTGGGGCGGACGTTCCGCTAACGAGAGCGAGCGCACGACGCTCCGCGTATCGGGTTGGTCTTTTGCGCGCCGAGGTAGTTGCGAACTGGCCGCGGAGCGCGCCCAGCAGAGCAAGAACTGGTGGGCGACCGCGGCTAGTGCGGCCTCGAACGACTCGTGACACTGTCGTCGTCAATTTACACGCGCTCGCCCGGCCGAGCCTCGAGGGGTATGGTCATGTGTCGCGAACGCGGGGGAGCGAGGCGAGAGCATCATGGTCAACACTCGATTCTTCCTGACCTCGGCGCTTAGCGTCGCGCTGCTGCTCGGCTGCGGCGGCGATCGCTCGGAGCCCGACGGAGTCGGCGTCGTGTCACAGGCGATCGGTCCCTGCAACGAGACGGTGCCGACGAATCGATTCATCGATGGGTTTCCCGCGTACGCGCAGTGTGCGACGACGATGAACAGCGACATCTACTCGAACAACGGCGTGGACACCGCGACCACCGCGATGGGCAGCGACTGGGTGCGCACCCAGTTCAGCGGCGGTTATCAATGCACGGAGCTAGCGCATCGCTATCTTCTCTTCAAATGGCACGTCATGTGGCTGCCTCGCGGCGATGCCGGCACGTGGTGCGACACGATGCCGACCGCCGGTAGTGGCGTCGTGCAGACGACGACACCGGTCCACGGCGATCTCATGGTGTTCGGACCGGGATCGTGCGGCGCGGATCCCACCACCGGGCACGTGGCGGTCGTCGACGTCGTGGGCGCGCCGGGCACGAAGCTATCCGCGGTGCAGCAGAACGTCGCGTCGCGTAGCTCGTACGCGCCGACCTGCGCGAAGTGCTACCTGCACGTGGTCGCGAACGACGGCGCGGCCAGCGGAGCGGGCGGCGCGCCGTCATCGGGCGGATCCGGCGGCATGCTCGGGTCCGGCGGCGCGTCGGCGTCGAGTACAGGGGGTGTGCCGGTCGGTGCCGGCGGGGTTCTTCCGGTGGGAGCGGGCGGACAACTCTTCGCTGCGGGCGGCGCGCTCGTGACGCCGCCGGCAGCAGGCGGCGCGTCGGCGATGCCCGTCGTCGCGAGCGGCGGGGCGTTGACCACGTTGCCGTCAGCCGCTGGAGGCGCGGTATCGGTCGCGCCCGGTGGCGCCGCTGCGCCTGGCTATGCCGGTGCCGCGGGAAGCCCGCTCGCGCAGGGCGAGCCGGCAGCCACGTCGGGAACGAGCTGCTCGGTGCGCCGCGGCGCGGCGGTCGTGCCGGCCAGGGATTCGGCGATGCTCGTTCTCGCGACGCTCGTCGGCCTCGCGGGATTGCGCGGGCGGAAGCCGCGCCACCGGTGTCGCTCGAGAACGCCGTGCTAATGCATCCAGCGTGACGACACAGTCCTTGCTGCATCGACCGCACACCGTGACCTTCGATTGCTGGTCGACGCTCATCCACGAGGCGGATTCGCGGGGTAGCGGCCCCGCCGCTCGTGCGCGGCTAGTTGCAGGGTTCACCGGCGGCGAGCTCAACGCTGCGGAGACGGCCCTTCGCGATGCGTGGCGCCGCCATCAGATCGAATGGCATCGACGCACCGTCTTCGACGGGCGCGCCATGACACGAAGCGCACTCGACGCGCTCGGCGCCGAGCTGCCGGAAGCGCGCTTCGAAGAGCTCGTCTCCCTGCTCGAGGAAGAGATTGAAGGTCACGAGATCCGCGCCATCGACGGCGCGAAGGACGCGCTCGAGCGGCTCAGGGCCTCCGGTGTGCGTCGCGCGCTGGTTTGCGACACGGGGTTCACGCCGGGGCGCGTGGTGCGTCGCCTTCTCGAGCGCACCGGGCTCTTGCCGTTGCTCGAGGTGACGATCTTCTCGGAGGAGCTCGGCGTGCCGAAGCCGGATGTGCGCGCCTTCGGCGCCGCGCTCGCGTCGCTCGGAGTGCCCGCGGAGGGTGCCGTCCACGTCGGTGACCTGCGGCGGAGCGACGTCGCGGGCGCTCGAGCCGCGAAGATGGGGGCGGTGCGATTCGCCGGACATCACGACGACGCCGACGGGGGCCCGGGGCCCAACGCCGGCGTCGTCGACTGCGTCGTCGCGGAGTGCGCGCCCCCCTGTCCGCGCCCGGAAGCGCATGCCGTGATTCGCTCCTACGCGGAGCTCTGTCCGTTGCTCGGCTACGGCTGAACGCCTTCTCTACGCCTCTCGCTCAGAGCCATCGGACGGAGACGACCAGCTCGTCGCGCGGCGCGGCGTAGCTCACGACCTTCAGCTGCGTGA
>CAYUAW010000161.1:2393-6500 GCA_964442485.1 uncultured Polyangiaceae bacterium | reverse complement strand
GTTAGGATTCAATCGATGGCGTCCGTTCCGTCCATCATGGAGGCGTGTCCGAGATCGCATGGCTGAAGGTCGCCTCGTCGCTGGCCGGTATCGGGTGGTTCGGTCGCTGGGCAGGGGAGGGAACGCCCAGGTCTTCGAGGTTCACGACGAGGCCAGTGGCGAGCGTGTCGCTCTGAAGATCCTGGCGGCCGAGGACGCCGACACGCAGCACCGCCGGGAGCTCTTTCAGCGCGAGTTCAACACGCTGTCGCAGCTCGCTCACCCGCTGGTGGTCCGGGTGTTCGACTTCGGGGTGGACGGGACCCCCTTCTACACGATGGAGCTCATCGCCGGGCGCGCGCTGCGAGGGCGGTTTCCGTGGGTGGAGGTCTGCTCGCTGCTCCGCGACGTCGCGTCGGCGCTTTCGCTCCTCCACTCGCGTCGTCTCGTTCATCGCGACGTCACGCATCGCAACGTCTACAGGACGGACGACGGGCGCGCGAAGCTCTTCGACTTCGGCGCGCTCGCTCCGATGGGGCCGACGCTAGACGTGGTCGGCACCCCCGCGTTCATGCCACCGGAAGCGGTGACCGAGCAACGGCTCGACGCGCGCTCGGATCTGTTCTCTCTGGGCGCGCTCGGCTACTTCTTGCTGACGGAACGGCACGCATTCCCCGCGCGCCGCGTCGCGGATCTCGGCGAGGCATGGCGACGCGCCGTCGAGGTGCCGAGCACGTACGCATCGGACGTACCGAAGGCGCTCGACGAGCTTATCGTTTCCCTGCTGAGTTTGAACGCCGTAGCTCGTCCCACGAGCGCGGCCGAGGTGTTCGACAGGTTGACGGCGATCGCCGCGCTCCCGGCCGCCGACGCGCCCGAGGTCGCGCAGGCCTATCTAACGACGCCGCTGCTCTTCGGGCGGAGCGACGCGCTGCGGCTCTTCCGGCAGCTCCTCGCACGGACGCACCAGCAAAAGAGCAGGGCGCTCTTGATCGAGGGCGCCGGGGGTCTCGGAAGATCGCGACTGCTGTCGGCGTTCCTGCTGGAGGCCAAGCTCGACGGTTGCCTCGTGCTTCGTGCGGACGCCCTCGCAACCGGCGCGTTCGCCGCCGTGCGGTCGCTAGCACAGCGCCTCTTCGCGGAGGACCCGACCATCGCGCGCGACGCGGCAGGGCCAAGCGCCGAGCTTCTGGCGCCGCTGCTCTTCGGTGCCAGGGTGGCGGGCGTTTCCGCGCGCCCTCCCGCCGCTCGAGACGATGGTCGCTCGATCGCCCTGGTGGAAGCGCTCTGCTCGATGTTCGTCGCAGCCTCCGAGCGGCGCCCCGTCGTCATCGGCGTGGACGACTTCGAGCGCCTGGACGCGAACTCCAAGCAAGTCGTGGTCCGGCTCGCGAGCGTGGCTCGAAAGAGTCGGCTGGCCCTGGTGGTGACGCTCGTTCAAGACGCGGCGACCGAAGCGCACACCCTGCTGCGCGAGCAATCGAGCCGTGTGACGCTGGCTCCCCTGACTCCGTCCGAGACCGGGCAGCTCGTGTGCTCGCTGTTCGGTGAAGTCGCCAACGTGGAGACGGTGAGCCGCTGGGTGCACGTGCTGTCCGCCGGGCGCCCGCGGACCGCGCTGGAAGCAGCGAATCATCTGGTCGACACGGGAGTGGCGCGCTTCGCGGAGGGCCAGTGGGTGCTTCCGCGACGTCTCGAGGACCTCGGGCTGCCCGCGAGCGTCGACCAAGCAGAGGACGCGAAGATCGCGTCGCTCGGTATCGACGCTCGCCGTCTGTGTCAGTCGCTGGCGCTGTCGTCGGAGCAGGATCCGTTGCTCTTCGAGGAGTACTCGTACCTCGTGGAGTGCCTCACGGACGTGCGCCTCGACGCCGCCGTCAACGAGCTCGTGTCGCGTTCGGTCCTCGTCCCCCTCTCGTCGGCGTTTGCGTTCGTGCACACCGGCCTGCGCGAGGCTGCGAGGAGAAGCATCTCCGCGGGCGAGCTCCCGGGCTTCCACCGGCGTCTCTCGTCCGCCTACGCCTCCTCCTCGACGCCCTCCATCGGCGTCGCGGCGTACCACTCGCTGCAAGCGGACGACGTCGAGACCGCATTCGCGCAGGCAGTACGCTGGGTGCGGCGTCGCAAGTCGCTGAGCGTGCGAGGGTCCGCCTTCATTCGAACCGCGGAGGGAACGCGTTCGTTCGAACGTCTCTTCGAATGGGGGCTCGAGCACCGAAAGCCCTGGCCTGACGTCGTCGCCCTCGGGCAGACGCTGCTTCAACAGGCAGCCGTGTCCGATCTCGGTCTGGTGCGCCACCGCGGGACGCTAGTCGAGCGGCTGCGCATCGACACCGGCCTCTCCGACTGGGACGAGCTCTCCTCTCTGACCGATCCGCTCGAGCGAATCCAGGCGGCGATCGGTCGCGCCTTTGCTCGCTACGAGGCCACCCCGGAAGCAGAGCGCGGCCTTCCACCGCTCGAGGCCATCGAGAGCCTGTGCGGCGCCTGCGCGGGCCTCACTGGCGCGTTCGCTCGGCGCGCGGAGCCTCTGGAGGTCGCGAAGCTCCTCCGCTTGCTCGCGCCCTTCCGGCCCATCTCGCCGGCGGTGTCGGCGGTCGCGGACATGGTCGCTTACAGCGTGGACAGCCTGCTCGGCCGCGACGTGCGCGAGGAGCGTCTCCGGTCGCTGGACCTCCTTTCGTCGCCCATCCATGGGCTGGACGACGTTCCCAGGATCGGAATGCACTGGCTGAACTCGTACTACCTGGCGCTCGACGACGCGCCGAACGGGCGACCGCGCAGCGCCGAACGGCTCGAGCCGCTCCTGCACACCGCGACGTACGCGCCGCTCGCCTGGGAGGCCAAGCTCGTGGAGGCGCTGTGGCAGGGGGACACCGAGGGTGCGGAGGTCGCGAGGCGTGAGCGAGATCTTGCGAACTTCGCTCGCTCGGCGGACATCTGCGCCCAGCTCGAGGGCGGAATCCCGTACGAGGCGCTCGCCTACGACCAGCTCGGAGATCTGCTCAAGCTGAAGCAGTTTCTTCCCTGGTACGAGGAACGGGCGCGGGCGTGTCGCTCGATGCAGTCCCACCAGGAGTTCTATCTCGGGTGCTATCACCGCCTGCGCGGCGAGCTTCCGAAGGCGCTCGCCGCGTATCAGCGCGCCCATGCACTCGCGCCGAGCGCGGCGCACTTCGGGGAATGGCCCTTCATCGTCTGGCGTCTCGGGCAGTCGCTCCTCGACGCAGGCCGCGCGCCCGAAGCACGAGAGTTCACGAGCAGTGCGCTGGTGGAAGCCGGCGCACACGGGACCACTCCGCTGTTGCTGCGTCTCATCGAGATGACGCTGGCGACGGCAGAGGCGCAGCTCGGCTTGCGAGCCGAGGCCGCCGCACGCTCCGAGCGCGTCATCACCAGGGCGATCGAACAGGGCATCGCCGGCATCGTTTTCGTGAATCTCTGCAGGGAGCAGGCGCGCGTCGCCGAGTTCGCTCAAGACGGCGAGTTGCTCGAGCGCGCGATCGTGCGGCTGGAGGATCTCGCCGTCCAGACCAGGTTTCCGGCGTTCGCGACCAAGCACGCTCACACGCTGCGTTACGCGCAAGGGAGAGGGCGGTTTCAGGCCGCACCGAACGAGCCGAAGGCCTTCGGCGGCGGGGAATCGACGCACACGTCCCTGGTCGTCGGGCTGCGCACCCAGATAGAGCTCTGCACCGGACGGAACGAGCGCGCGAGGCGAGCGCTCAAGATCTTGCTCGACGCCGCGTCCTCCGAGGAAGGCTTTCTCTATCTCTGCGACCCGGACCGCCTGGAGCTCGCTGCGTCCAGCTTGAACGTGAATCCACCGCCGCTGCTCGAGGCGGCCCTCTTCGAAAGGATCCGAGCAGGAGCCGCCGAAGGAGATACGACCGACGACCCGCGTTCGACCAACTCGCAGGAGCGGACCGGTGAGCGCAAGGTTCCGTCCTTGAAGCCGAAGGACGCCGCAGCTCAGTTCGACGTCGTGGAGGTGATCACCCAGAGCAACGGGCGCTGCATCCTCACCGCGCTCGCGGCGATGAAGCCGCGCAACGGTCTGCTCTCGCCGGTCCCCTTGCTCATCCGGGAGGCGCTATCCGATGCGCTGATCACCGCGGGGGACACTGC
>CAYUAW010000161.1:0-2293 GCA_964442485.1 uncultured Polyangiaceae bacterium | reverse complement strand
CGCGGTTCGCAGGGCGGCAGGCGGCGGCCTCCGCCGCATCGCTCGCTACGGCCTCCGTGGCTGTTTCGCCGGGACGCGCTCCGTCGGGACGCGCGTCGCCGGCTCTGGAGTCTTCGGCGGTCGCTTCCGCTCGCGCTCGAGCAGCTTCAGCTGCCAGCGGAGGATGCGGAGGGGAACGCTGAGGAACAGCATTCTGCCGCGCTTGCTCTTCGCTTCCGTCACCTCACCATGATGGGCCGCGAATCGTCGTCGCGTCGAGTGAGGCGCGGAGCTTCTCGAGGCGGCCCCGTGGCGGATTGCGACGCAGGTACCTGTCAGCCAGAGGTAACGACGGCGAAGCGGCGCTGGCTACCGCGGGCGTTCCCGGTCCCGGGTCTGCCGTTGCTGCAGGAAAAGACCAGCCAGGTGGCCGCCGTGCAGGTCAGACGAAATCCGTTCGTGGTCGAGTAACCTTTAGCGCTCTATTTGTTCCGTTCCTGGTCACATTTGCAGCGCAGCGCATGAAGTCCCCGCGACGTGCGACAGCGATGCTCACGATGGAACTTTTTCGAGCTTCGCCCGGTGCCGTCGAGCGCTCACAGCGGGAGCTCGTTCCGGGCGGATTCGGCTAGTCGAACGAACGAGCGAGCTACCCGTAACGATGCGCTTACGTTCGCCATCGACGTCGAATGCGTACCATTCACGCGCACGTGACCGCGCACGTTGACAGGATGGCGGACGAGGCATATGCGATTGAAGAGCGGGCTCGACGCACGGCTTGTATCCGTGTGTGAGGAACTAGAAAAATGAAACCAGGTTGTACCGAAGGTAGTCTGACGGTTGCTGTGACGCTGCGTTCATCCACGCGCGTTGCGATCTTGGCTCTGATGGCGTCGGCGGCGTCGGCGGTCGGCTGTTCCGCAGGGGGCGGCGACGGCGGACAGCAGGGGGCCGTCACCCCGGTGCCCGGAGCGGGTACTGGGAGCACTCCGGCGGTTACTCCGGGTGCAGGTGGTGGCGGTTCGGTGGTCGCACCTGGAGCGGGTGGCGCCACGAACGTCGGGCCTGGCCCGGGCGGTGGGGCAGCACCCCCCGTCGGTGGTTCCGGCACGGTGGTTCCATCAGGCGGTGCACCGGGCGTCGGTGCGGGCCCGGGCGCTGGTGCCGGCCCTGCCATTGGCGGCGCTCCATCGGGCGGTGCGCCCCCCACTGGCGGTGCGGGTTCCACGGGCGCCGGTGGTGCCGGAGTGGGTGGGATGGCAGCCGTCGATTGCGGCCTGAACACCGGGTACCAGGGCGACGACAGGTGCATCCTCCCGCCTCCTCCGGACAAGGGTTACCAGCTGCACATCGGTCCGACGAACTACAAGACCCCTGAAGCGGCGTACATCCTCCAGCCTGGTCAGGAGCTGACGACGGATTTTCCGGCGACCTCGACCAACGACAAGGACGTCTACTTCTTCTACCGGCAGTACCGTCTCCGGCCGACGACTCACCACGCCATCATCACCGCTGGCAACGTCGGGGGAATCGCCGGCCTCGGGCGCATCGCCACCGCGAACGCGTCGGGTGAGTATCCCGCCAACGGCATCACCGCACCGGAAGACACGGGTGTCGGCATCAAGCTCGCTGCTCACAGCAGCATCGATGTGAGCTTCCACACCATCAACACGACGGCCGACCCGCAGCTGCGCGAGCTGTGGATCAACTTCTGGTACAAGGACGGGGTTACCCAGCCGGCGACGGAGTGGTTCAACATCGGCAATCCGGTGTTCTCGATACCACCGCACACGATGACGACGCTCGGCCCCTACAGCTGCAATGTCGCAGGCACCGGTCGCCTGCTGTGGCTCTACGGCCACCGTCACGCGAACAACACTCGCTTCACGGTGACGCGCGTCCGTGGCACCCAGCGCGACGTCATCTACGACGCCGACAAGTGGGACGACCCGCTGCTGCTCAACTACAGCACCCTCGTGACGAACCCGGCGCCGAACATCGCGATGGGCATCGAGGGCGGCTGGAACGGCATCCTCGACATGAAGCCTGGGGACCGCGTCGAGTGGCAGTGCAACGTCAACAACACGCACGACACCGCGCTCACCTTCACCGAGCAGACCTATCTCGGTGAGATGTGCATCGTCGACGCCGAAGGCGTCGGCGCGACCTGTAACTAGCGGTCTACTCGTCCGAGACGGGGTCACGGCGCGCTCGCGCTCGTGACCCCGTCGTGTTTTGTCGAGGCGGAAAACGGGGCGCTCACGCTCGCGTCGCAGCTCTGGCACCCTCGGCACGAATGCACTGCCGCACGCGC
>CAYUAW010000160.1:0-15456 GCA_964442485.1 uncultured Polyangiaceae bacterium | reverse complement strand
GGATGAACACCGCTGCTGCCGCGTGCAGCGTGAGGGACGTCACGAGGGTGACGGCCCCCGGTTTCGAAATCCACAAGGTAGACACGGGCGTATCTGGTCCAACGAAGATGAGCGGCGGCCGGATTTCCCGTAGCACGAAGATTTCCCCTCGTGCTACCGGAGGGCCACCCCGATGATGGAACGCGCCACCCGCCGTGGCTCGCTGCACGCGGGATTCGGCCTTTTGATGGCCTGCGCCCTCGGGTCCAGCCGGGCCGCGGCCGCTGCTCCGCCCGCACCGGAAGGGGCTCCCGCGGCGCCCGACGCCGGCAAGGTTTCACCTGAACCCATCACGTCCCCGCCCGTCCTCAAGACGCATCCGGAGGCCGAGTATCCCCCCGAGGCGTTGAAGCAACGGCTCGAGGCGACGGTCGGCCTCGAGCTCACCGTCGACGAAGCGGGCAACGTCGCCGACGCGCACGTGACGACGACGGGTGGGCAGGGGTTCGACGAAGCGGCCCTTCGCGCGGCGAAGCAGTTCACGTTCGAGCCCGCTCGCCAGAACGGCGTCGCGGTTCGCTCCGTCGTCGAGTTCAACTACGAGTTTCACCTGCCGCCGGCGACGCCGCCGGTGGCTGCTGCTGCGCCGGCGACATCGGCTCCGGCACGGGCGCCCGAAAACATTCCGCTCCAGGAGCGGCCCAACCAGTCGACGCTCGTGCTCGCGTCGCGCCCGATCAGCGCCGCGTCGTCGTTCTCCGTGCGCGATCGCGACTTCTCGCTGCGACCCATCGGCAGCGTGCAGGACATCCTGCGCGTGACGCCTGGACTCGTGACGGTGCAGCACTCGGGAGGGGGCAAGGCGAGTCAGTACTTCCTGCGCGGCTTCGACGCGGACCACGGCACCGATCTCGCGCTGTCGATCGACGGCGTCCCCATCAACATGGTGTCGCACGCGCACGGCCAGGGGTTCGCCGACACGAACTTCATCATCCCGGAGGCCGTCGAGCGCGTCGAGATCACGAAGGGCCCGTATTTCACGAACCAGGGCGACTTCGACACGGCCGGCGCGGTGAACATGGTCACGCGCGACGACTTCGAGCACAGCTCGGTCGGAGTCGGGTTCGGCGGCTCGCCCGGCCACGGCGCGCCCAGCTACCGCGGACTCCTCATCGCGAGCCCGAAGTTCGACGCTCCCATCAAGGCGACGTTCGCGGCGGACGTCGGCCGGCAGAACGGCCCCTTCGACAATCCGGAGAACTGGGACAAGTACAAGCTGTTCAACAAGGTCACCTTCGAGCTCTCGAAGGCGTCGTCGGTCAGCATCGGCGAGATGAGCTACGGCGGAAACTGGCACGGCTCGGGTCAGATCCCGTCGCGCGCCGTCGATCAGGGGCTCGTCTCGCGCTTCGGCTCGATCGATCCGGACGAAGGCGGAAACACCGCGCGTCATCAGGTGTACGCACAGTACAGGCTCCACCCGAACGAGAACAGCGAGTTCCGGGTGATGTCGTACGTCGGTTCCTATCGCTTCAACCTGTTCTCGAACTTCACGCTGTTCCTCGAGGACCCGGAGAACGGCGACGAGATAGAGCAGGTAGACCGGCGCGTGTTCTACGGCGGGCGCATGAGCTATCGCGTCGTGGACAAGCTCGGGCCCGTGCGCCTCGACACGACCCTCGGCGCCGACGCGCGCAGCGACGACATCCACGAGGAGCTCTGGCACACCGCGAGCCGCGTCGAGCTCGATCCCGTCCGGAAGAACGACGTGCACGAGACGTTCGTCGGCGCCTACGTCAACGAGGAAGTGACGCCGATCAAGTGGTTCCGCGTCGACCTGGGCGGCCGAGCCGATCTCCTGTCGTTTGCCGTCGACAACGGCCTTGCGACCAGCGACCCCACGAACCCGCACAGCGGCGTGGACGGTGCCCATCAATTCAGCCCGAAGGCGAGCGCGATCGCGACGCCCGTCGACGTGAAGGGCGCGAACGTCGACGTGTACGTGAACTACGGGCAGGGCTTCCACTCGAACGACGTGCGCGGCGTCTTCGTCTCGCCCGGCGTCACTCCACTCACCCGGGCGATCGGCGAGGAGGCCGGGACGCGCGCACGCCTGTTCGAGAAATGGGACGTCGCCGCGGCATTCTGGCAGCTCGATCTGAACGCCGAGACCGTGTGGAACGGCGACGACGGAACGACCTCGGTCGGCGGCGCCACGACCCGGAGGGGCGTCGAGCTCGAGACGCGGTACGAGTTCTTTCCGTGGCTCGCCGCCGACCTCGATCTGACGTTCACCAGGTCCCAGTTCAGTACCGATCGCGAGAACGGCGGGGGCCTCGCGCTCGCGCCGAAACAGACGTGGGCAGGGGGCGTTTCGGCGCGGCACGCGCTCGGCCCGGGGGTGGCACGCGCGGGGCTGCGCTTCTACGGCATCGGCGACCGTCCCGCGTCCGACGACGGCGTGATCGTCGCGCCCGGCTTCACCGAGTTCGATTTGCATCTCGGCTACCGTCACCGGCGCTTCGACATCGCCTTCGACGTCGAGAACCTGTTCAACGGACAGTACCGGTCGGCACAATTCGACACCGTCAGCCGGCTGCGCACGGAGCCCGCCATCGGCTCGGCGGTGCCCTCCGCCTTTTCGTGCGGAGCGAACTCTCGCCTCGCCACGGCGCCCGGCGGTGGCCCGTCGAACGGCCGGTTCTTCGGTTGCGAAGGCGTGGACTACACGCCCGCGTATCCGCTGACCGCGCGGGTGATGGCCACCCTCTTCATCGACTGAGGAGCCCTTCATGAATGCCCTCACCAATCGTCGGTGGCTCCCCCTGTTCCTGCTCGCCGCCGCGCTCTCCGCGTGCGGGACCGAGACACCGTCCGAAGCGGTCGTCGTCAATGACTATGGCGCCGCTGCCAGCGATGGCTCGTTCGCCGGAGAGGTCACGATCTATCGCGCGTGGTACGCGACGACTCTCTTCCGCGAACCGCTCGGTCCCGGCGAGCAATCCGCTCCGCAGCGCACCGTGCCCGGCAAGGCGAGGGCGTACGTGGTGCTCGCCGTCGGCTGGGATCCGACATCGAGCGCGCCACCGTCGTCCTTCGTCGCCGCCATGTCGAAGTCCGCGTTCGACGTCGACAGAGGCGGCACGCTGCGAATCACGGTGTCGGATGATTCGTTCACCGGGCGCTGCGATGGTGCTGAACCTCTCAGCCAGAAAGACGCCGATTTCATCACGCAGCGCATCTTCCCGGCGGAATTCGCCGGGCTCGACTACGACGCGGCCACCTGCACGGCAGGGCCGTCCGTCGCGCCGGATGCGGGCGTGAAGCGCCGGGATTGACACGATCTACCCAACGGTCTATTCCTTACCCACGGGTAAGATATGATCGCCACCGTCGCTGACTCCGTCCTGAGCGGTGCTCCAGGTTCTCTCGTCCTCGAGCCGGAGGGCCTTCCCGCATCGCCCGCTGCACCCGCTCCGTGGACGCTCACCGGCTCGGGGTACGTCTTCCTGGTCCGGCTGCCGGAATCCATGACGGACGCAGAGCTCTTCACGCCGCCGGCGTTGCGCGGCAAGCGGGTTGGTCGGGTCGCGAGGCTGATGCTCGTCGACTACGCCACGTCCGCCGTCGGCCCTTATCGCGAGCTTCTCGTGACGCCCGGGTTTTTCCGGAACCAGGGGCGGCGCTTTCACTCGGTGACCCGCATCTTCGTCTCGACGTACGAGAGCGTGGTGAATGGGAGGCGCAACTGGGGCATTCCGAAGGACGTCGCGGAATTCTCCATCGACAGGCGGGACGCGCGCACGGAGCACATTGCCGTTTCCCGCAGCGGGAAAGTCTTCGCCGAGCTCGACGTGCAGTCGTATGGCTTCTCCATCCCCATTCGGAGCGGGCTCTTGCCCGCCGTGGAGCACACCTTGCTCCAGCCCTGGGCGGGAAGAACCTACGAGACCAGGCTCGCCGCGCGTGGCCTTGCGCGGCCGGCTCGCGTGCTCGGTTCTCGGTTCGACGCAGAGCTATTCCCGGATCTATCCCGCGGCAATGTCACCGGGGGCTTCTTCCTGCCGCGGTTCACGATGACGTTTCCGATGGCCAGGGTGACCGTCCAGTGACGTCCCCCGAGCGCGAGTCACGGTAGCGACAGACCACGGCGAGCCAGCTGCCGGGCTCGCCATTCGTGCACGAGGAGCAGCAGCGGCGGCTGCATGGCGCGATTCAGCACGGCGAGAATCAACGCCCCGCCGATGACCACCAGCGCGAGCGGCTTCTGCGTCTGAGAGCCGATGCCGGTGGAGACGGCGGCGGGGAGCAACCCGAGGGTCGCCACCAGCGTCGTCATGAGCACGGGCCGGAGTCGCTTGTCGGCAGCATCGCGCGCCGCGTCCGCCACGCTCATCCCCTGCTCGCGCATGCGCTGGAATTGCGTCACGACGAGGATTGCGTCCTGGATCGCGATCCCGAATATCGATACGAAGCCCATGGCCGCCGATACGGAGAAGTTCACCCGAGCGAGGAGCAGCGCAAAGACGCCGCCGGTGCATGCCACCGGGATCGAGACGAGAACGATCGCGGTGTCGAGCCAGTTCTTCATCGAGCCGTAGACCAGGAGCGTGATGAGCGCGAGCGTGGCGGGGATGATGACGAGAAACCTCGCCATGGCGTCCCCGTACTCGTTGATCTGACCGGCCCACTCGAGGTGAGTGTCGTAGGGGACCGAAACCGCCGCGGTGATCCTCGCTTTGGCGTCGTTGATGGTCGACACGAGATCGCGGTTTCGGACGCTGAACTTCACAGGGGAATAGCGGGCGGCATCCTCGCGGTAGATGATCGACGGCCCCATCTCCTTCGCGATCTTCGCGAGCTGTGCGAGCGGGATCTGGCTGCCGTCGGGTGCGGAGACGGTGATGCGGGAGATGGCCTCCGCCGAGTTGCGAAAGGGCTCGAGCCAGCGCACGGTCAGGTCGAATGCCTTCTCGCCTTCGTAGACCCGGGTGACGGCCTGGCCGCCGATGGCGGCCTGAATCACGTCTCCGACGTCTCCGGTGTTCAACCCGTACCGATCGCACGCTTCGCGATTGATCTCGATGCGGAGATTCGGCTGCCCGAGCGTCCGGAACATGCCGAGGTCCTGTACTCCGGGGACTTTTCCCATGATCGCCATGATCTGGTCGGCGATCTTCTCGTTCACCTGGAGATCAGGGCCGATGACCTTGATCGAGTTCTCTCCCTTGATCCCGCTCATCGCCTCTTCGACGTTGTCGGAGATCATCTGCGAGAAATTGAAGTCAGCGCCCGGGAACGCGTCGTTGAGCTCATCGGAGAGCTCCTTGGTCAGCTGATCCTTCGTGTACCCGCGGGGCCACTCGTCGAACGAAAGGAGCGGAGCGAAGAGCTCGATGTTGTAGAAGCCGGCCACGTCCGTGCCGTCGTCGGGCCGCCCGAGCTGCGACACGACCGTCTTCACGACCTTGTGTCTCCTGTTCTCCTCGGTGCACTTGACCTTCGGATCGGCAGGGCAGCCCCTGAGGATGCCGCGCATTCGACCGACGTACTCCGCGGACTTCTCGAGCGAGATCGACATGGGGAGCGTCGCGCGGATCCACAGGTTCCCCTCTTCGAGCTTCGGCATGAACTCCCCGCCGAGGAACCGGAGGGACAGCCCGCACACCACGACCGGAAGGAGCGAGAGCGCGACCGCAGCGCGAGGGTAACGCAGGACGGCGCCGAACAGGGGCCTGTAGCACCGAAGGAGCGCGTGCATCACGAACGTCTCCTTCTCCTCGACCCCGCTTTTCAGCACGTACGAGGAGAGTACTGGAGTCAGCGTGAGAGCGAGCAGGATCGCGCCGCCGATCGCGAACGCGTAGGTCAGCGCCATCGGCGAGAAGATGACGCCCGAGACGCCGGTCATCGTGAAGAGCGGCAAGAACGCGGTGGAGATGATGAGGCTCGAGAACATCATCGGGCCGCCGACCTCGCGCGCGCTCCGGGTGATGCGCTCGATGAGGTTTGTCTTCCCCGGCTCGCTGAGGTGACGGACGATGTTCTCCATCATGATGACCGTCGAATCGACGACGATGCCGAAGTCGACGGCCCCGAGGGAGATGAGGTTGGCCGGTGTTCCGGTGCCGACCATGCCGCAGAACGCGCAGAGGAGCGCCAGAGGAATGTTCAGGGCCGTGATGAGAGCCGCGCGCGCGTTGCCCAGGAAGAAGAACAGGACGATCGTCACGAGCAACATGCCGACGATGAGGTTCTCGGTCACCGTATGGGTCGTGACGGAAACCAGATTGCCGCGATCGTAGTACGGCTCGAGCGTCATCCCGGGCGGCAGCAGGTGGTTCTCGCGGATGAGCTCGACTCGCCTGTGCACGCCGTCGAGGGTGGGCGCTGTCTCGCCCCCGTACCTCATGAGGACGATGCCCTGCACGACGTCGGGGTCGTCGTCATGGCCGACGATGCCGAGTCTCGGAGCGCTCCCGATCGCCGTGCTTGCCACGTCGCGGATACGGATGGGCGTCCCGCGCAACGCGGAGATCGCGATGTTGTCGATGTCCCGGGTGTTGCGCAGGAGCCCGATGCCGCGCACATTGAAAGCCTGCTCGCCGATCGTCAGCCTCTGGCCACCGACGTTCTGGTTGGCGTTCTGGACCGCCGCGACGAGTTGATCGAGCGTGACGTTCTCTCCACGCAGCCGGTACGGATCGACGTCGATATGGTACTGCTTCGTGAACCCACCGAAGCTGACGACGTCGATGACGCCGGGCACTTGCTTGAACTGGCGCTCGAGGATCCAGTCTTCGGCCGTCTTCAGCTCGGTCAGCGAGTATCCTGCTCCCTTCAGCTGGTAGCGGTAAACTTCGCCAATCGCGTTCCACGGAGAGATCTGGCCAGTCACACCGTTCGGGAGGTCCGCGTACTGCAGGCGGTTCAACACCTCCTGCCGCGCCTTCTCGTAGGTGACCCCCCATTTGAAGTAGCACTTCACGTCGCTCAAGCCGAAGAGCGACTGGGAACGCACGTGGTCGAGACCCGGGGTCCCTGCCATCGCGATCTCGAGCGGGATCGTGACGTACCGCTCGACCTCCTCCGCACTCGAACCGTTCGGCTGAGCGATGATCTCGACGAGGGGCGGAACGGGGTTCGGATAGGCCTCGATGTCGAGGTTCTTGTACGAGATGGCTCCGGCGATGACGAGTGCGATCGCGACGATGAGCACAACGGCGCGGCCGCCGAGCGCCGAGCGGACAAGTCGTTCGATCATTGGCCGGTCAGGAGCAGGCCGCCCGACGTGACGATGGTGTCGCCCTGAACGAGCCCGGTGAGGACAGGCACCATCTCACCAGGGACGTCTTCATCGATGGAGATCGGTCTTTGTTGAAACCTCAGCGTTCCGTCGGGAAGCTTGCCGAGGGCCACGAAGGCGATGGTCTGAGCCCCGATGTGCATGATCGCAGGACGCGGTATCGCGAGCGCCACCCGTCCCTCGGTCTGGATGGTAACGGTCCCGTACATGCCGGGGCGGAGCAGCCGCTCCGGGTTCGGCAGGGTGCAGCGAACACGGATCGTGCGAGTGGTCGGGTCGAGTGTGCTCGATGCCCAGTCGATCTTGCCGTCGAAGGTTCGGTCGGGATACGCCACGACGGCTACGCTGACCGGGTTGCCCACGCGGATGCGGCTCAGGTCCATTTCATAGACGTCCGCGAGGACCCACACCGGGTCGAGCTCCCCGACGGTGAATAGCTCCACAGCCGCGCCGCCGCCGGAGTATTCCCCCTGCACTTCGATGCCCGGGTTCACGGCGCGATCGATCACGTCGCCCTCGATAGGGGAGATCAGCATGAACGACTGCGGTGAGGTGGAGGCGCCGAGGTGCAACAACGTCGTCTTCTGCCGGCTCCGCTCGAGCTCGGCCTGGGCTTTGCGAAAGTCGTCGGAAGCCGACTCGTAGTCGCGCTGCGACACCGCATGCATCGCAGCAAGCTCGCTCTGCCGCTCGAAGTTGTGCTTCGCCGCGGCGAGGTCCGCCTCGGCCTTCTGGAGGTCCGAGACGGCGATACCCACGTCCGGTGAATCGATGATCGCCAGGGATTGGCCCTTCTTCACTCGCTGGCCGAGATCCGCCGTGATCTGTCGCACGCGACCGGTCACAGGGCTGAAGACGTGCGCCACGTGGAGATCGTCGAACGAGACTCTGCCTCCCGCGCGGATCGTATTGTCCACCGGCTGCGGCGCCACGACACCAGTGACCAGATGCGCCTCGTCCGCCTGTCGCTGCTTCAGCCAGACCTCGCCCGGAGGTGGTTTCGGCGGGTCGACCTCGTTCGCCTTGCCGCTGCAAGCGACGAAGGGCGCCCCCGCCAGGAACAACATGAAGGCACCCACGACCGATTTGAGCGAGACAATCAATGCAGTTCTCTTCCGACCGCCTGTTCGAGCCCGAACACGGCAGCCCAGTATTCCCCGGACGCTTGAACGTGCGCCGCGTTGGTCGCGAGAAAGGTCCGCTGCGAGTCGAGCATCTCCAGGAGCGACGCGGCGCCCTTCTCGTACAGAGCGGCGACGAGATCGCGTGCCCGACGTGCGCTCGAAAGTAGCGACGTGTCCATCCGCTCGAGACGTATCTTCGCCGTTCGCAGGGTGGAGGTCGCGGTTTCCACCTCGCTCACGACCTGAGCTTCGAGCTTCGCCGCGCTCGCCGTACCCGCCCGGACATCGGCCTGGGCCTGAGTGATCTCGCCCTGGTTCTGATAAAAGACCGGCAGCGCGGAGGAGACACCGAGCATGACCGTCGGCGGCTGGGAAGCCGTCGCCCCGAAGCCCTGGCTTGCGTAGCTCGCCCACAGCGACAGATCCGGAAAACGCGTCCTGCGCGCGAGCTCAACCGACACACGCGCAGCGTCCGCTCGCCGGCGAGCGGACGCGAGATCCGGACGCCGCGCAAGGGCCTCGCGTAGCGCGCCGCCGCGATCGAGCCCGTCGATCGACGGCCCGATGCGTCGATCGAGCAGTGTCTCGTCGATCTCGAACTCGGGGACGAGGTCACGCACACCGAGCAAGTAAGCGAGCGCGATCTTCGCGTCCCGCAGGTCGCGCTCCGAGCCGTTGACAGCGTCGTCGGCCTGGAGCTTCTCGGTCTGGACCCGGAGGAGATCGGCCTCGGAGATCGCTCCTGCGTTGTACCGCTTCTGCATGACGTCGAGCGTCGCCGCGGAGGTATCGCGAGCCTCACGAGTCACGACGAGCAAAGATTTGGCGAGCGCGGCCTGCAGGAACTGATTCTTGACCTGCGCTTCGAGCGTGCGCTGCGCGTCCTGCCTGTCGAGGCGCGCCGCCTCCAGGGCCCGGTCGGCCACACCGACGCGGAGCCGTCTCTTGCCGACGAAGACATCGGCAATGGCGGCGCTGTCCGAGACCTGCCCCGAGAACGCTGGCGACGAGGATGAAGCGAGTGGCCCGAACGCCGTGCCGACTCCCGCGGCGAAGACCGGATTCGCAACGGCGCCGGCAATCTTCCTGCTGCCCTCCGCGCTCTGGACGCTGGCATCCGCGATGATCAGATCGAGGCCGTGCGTCCGGAATAGCTGGAGAGAAGTATCCAGGTCCAGCCGCTGCGGCAGCACCGTGGAGGCGGGCAAAGAACCCACGTCCTTCGCGGAAGCGATGGGAGCGATCGCGATCCAGAACGCGCCAATCACCCAGACGAGCCGCCCAGCGAGGCGAAGCCGGCGAATCATCGAGGAAAGGACCCTACTCGCGACGCGTCGGGACAACGTGAGTATTTCCTGAGGATTGCTTCATCGTTTCTCTGAATGAAAGTGCTGGATGGCGAGCGCGCGTTCACCTTGTTCGCAGCAGTGACAAACCCGCGGCGAATCGAGCTCGGCCTCGTGACTTCGACGTCGGGGACTGCTAGTCGGCCATCGAACCAACGCTCGCCGGGTGCGTCGTCGACGTTGCGCTGGAGTCAGCAGACGACGGCTGAAGGAAGTTCGCCGGAGAACCCGTTCCCGGAGCGTGCCAGGGCGGAGCTCCGTCGGATGCGGTCGAGGCGAGCCCCCGCTGCTCGGCGAGCTCGCCGTCCACGTACGTGTCCGCCTCGAAGCCGATCCGCTCAGGAGACCAGTGCATCTGGAACCAGGTCCCGGTGCGCCGGCCTTGCCGGTATTGCCCACGTTCAGCGACACCAGATACCGCATCGATCGTGGGGTCGATCTGATTGCTGGCGTAGGGACCGTCGAGCTGCCCTCGTCCATCCCGACACGCGAGCTCGCCGAAGTTGCCCGTGCGAAGGTCCGATCGCGTCGTGCCTGGCCCGCAGGGCGCGAGCCCGACGAATACGTTCGGGATCGTCATCGACGCGGGTCCGACGGCAATGCTTTCTGGTTCCGACGGCTCGGTCTGCTCGGGCGTGTTCGCAGGCTCGATGTGGCGGAGCGCCATCGAGGTCACCGACGGTGCCGAGTCCGTGACCGCGGTGCTCGGCGGCAAGTGAGCCCCCGCACCGCAGCCTGCCAGAGCGAACGACGCGCACAGCGCGCCTGTGATGGAAATTTTCGACGAGTGAATCACAGCAATCACCAACGGCCAGTCCTCCGAGAATATTCGCACTGTTTCGCAGAGGCGTCTTTTGGGCCACGTTCGCGTCGGATTTCAGCACGCTGGACCGTCCGCGGATGAAGAAGTGCTAACAATCGACACGACGGAGAAACCGCCCCGTACAGGAAGACGATGTACGGGGCTATATGGAGAGCTCGGGAAGAAGCGGTGCAACGGCGCGGGGCCTGAAGGATGCCAGCCCGGGCCTGAGGTTCCTTCTCGCGGCACTGGTGCTCTTCATGAATATTTATGCATCGGAGCTCGGAATGCCCCTCGTCGAGCGGCTCGTGCTCCTCGTCACGTTCACGCTGATGGCGATCGGCGGGATCGGAGCCGCTCTGCACCGAAGGCAGCGCGAAAGGCCGAGTGCCCACCGCCTCCATCGTGAAGACGCTGATCGCGCCGAATCCGCCCTGACGAGCTAATGCGACGGGCGCGGTCGGCGCCACGAATCACGCCAACTGATTCCCTGCTGGCGGAGCGCGGAAATGGAGAGGAAACTGCGAGCCCGTGCGGGTCCTTCGTCTCTTCGTTCTCAGCTGCACGTTCATCGCGCCGGGGCTCGCCGGCTGCGGTGCAGACGCCACGCAGGCGCGCCAGTCCCCGCACGGAGCCACCGTACCGGCCGTGACGGCGGCGCCGCCTCCGTTGCAGGCCCCCATCACGAGCGCATCTCTCACCCGTATCTCCGGCACTGCCGCAGACGACATCTGGGTCGTCGGCGCTGCCGGCACGGTGCTGCACTACGACGGCAAGGGGTGGTCGCTCATACCGAGTGGAACCACCGAGAATCTGCTCGGTGTGTGGGCGACCAATCCGCAGGACGCCTGGGTCGTCGGCGACACCGAGGTGGTACTGCACTGGGACGGCACTACGTGGAGCCCCGTCGTTGCGCCGAGCACCGGCGTTCTCATTGGCGTGTGGGGTAGCAGCGCCTCCGATGTTTGGGCGGTCGGCATCGACGAGGGCTCCGCGTTCTATCGGCGCTGGGACGGCGCGACCTGGACGTACGACTGGCTCGACTTCGCCCCGAGCTTCTGGAGCGTATGGGGCAGCGCACCCGACGACGTGTGGGCGGCGGGCAGCGCCGGCCCCGACTCGGGTCAGTTGATTCGCTACGACGGCACGAAGTTGAATCGCGTGGCTTTCAGCGGCCCACAGCTGCGCTCGATCGCGGGGACTTCCTCGGAGGACGTCTGGGTCGTGGCGCAAGCGAGCCCGATGCAGCACTGGAACGGTAGCGCGTGGGAGGTGCCGAGCGGGCCACCGATCACGGGCACCCTGTTCGATGTCTGGGCGGGTTCTCCGTCGGACGCGTGGGCATGCGGGACGAACGGGCAGATGCTGCATTGGGACGGTTCTTCCTGGACGCTCGCCGCACTCGACACGACTCTCTCGCTTCATGGGATCTGGGGAAACAAGACTGACGATATCTGGGCCGTCGGCAGCAGCGGGATGGTTCTCCACTACGATGGGAGGAGCTGGATTCCCGTGTTCACGCCAACCAACTGACTGGAAGCGGAGAGGAGAGGAGGGCTCCCGCATGCGCAACATCGTGTTGGTAGGGTTGGCGGTTGGATTGTCGTCGGCGTGTTCCGCCGAGCAGGGTCCGAAGGACAGGACGACCGCGACGGTCCTCCAGGCGCTGAGCGACGCCGGGGCTGCCTGCGCAGCCGGCGACGGCGCGAAGTCGCCGTTCGCGGGCGGCACCGGCGCACCGGCCACTCCTTACGTCATCTGCTCGCTGGATCAGCTAAACCGGATCCGGAGCACCTATCTGTCGAGCAGCTTCGTCCTGCACGCCGACCTCGACGCCTCGATCACGAACCCAGCTTCTCCCGCCAACGCCGGGTCGACCTGGGACAACAGCGGAGCCGGCTTCGACCCGATCGGTAACTGCGGCGCAGACGCCCAGTGTCAGACGAGCGACGACATCGAGTTCACCGGCACGTTCGACGGCCATGACCACACGATCTCGAATCTCTACATAAACCGGCCGGCGCTTTGGGGCGTCGGCCTATTCGGAGAGGTCTCCGGGAGCGGGGTCAGCATCAAGAACGTGCGCGTTACGAACGTCAACATCGCGGGCCAGCAGGTCGTCGGAGCCGTCGTGGGGCATCTCATCGCGAGCCTCGACCGCTGCGAGAGCTCCGGTACGGTGAGCGCGGTGGGCTTCAACGCCGGCTGCCTGGTCGGACAGATCGGAACGGTCGGCGGCGGTTTCGTCACACGCACCATCTCGCAATCCTCCTCGACGTGCACCGTCGCCGCCGTCGCCGGCGCCGCCGGCGGCCTGATCGGCGACCTGCAGTGGGGGGCCGAGGTACACGAGAGCTTCGCCACGGGCAACGTCACCACCGGCGGGTCGCAGGCGGGTGGCCTCGTGGGCGACTCGTACCAGGGAACGATCCAGGACTCGTATGCGACGGGGAAGGTGCAGGGCAGCACCTGCGTGGGCGGGCTGCTTGGAAACGGCGACTTCTCGACTAACACCAACGACTATGCGTCGGGCTCCGCGACGGGCACGACGCAGGTCGGCGGCCTCTCGGGTTGTCAGGGGAACACGACGACCACTGGCGTCTTTGCGACCACGACGGTGGCCGGTTCGAGCAAGGTCGGCGGCCTGTACGGTGAGAAGTGGGGCGGCTCGATCACCGGCTCGTACTGGTACGGCGGTGCCGGGCAGCCCACCGTCATGTGCGGGTACAACCGCCCCAGCGAGCCAGGAACCGGCTGTAGCGACTCCTTCAGCGTGACGGGGCCCCTCAGCTACTGGTACTCGCGCACGAACGCGCCGCTCAGCACGTGGAGCACTGGTATCTGGGCATTTCACCCTGACGGCTACCCCACGCTCATCAACGCGGTGGCGTTCCCGCCGGTCGTTCCTGCGACGGATGCGGGGCCCGACGGTGCCATCGACAGCGGCAGCGAAAGCGGCGCCGGCGGGACGGGCGGCGCTGTCGGAAGCGGTGGCGCGAGCGGCGGCGGAGTCGGTGGAACCGCCGGCGCTCCACAGCTCGACGCATCTACAGACGCTCCCGCCGGGAGCGACGGCGCATCGAGCAACGGCGGCGCATCGACGATGAGCAGCGGAGGCACCTCGTCGACCGGCGGCGCATCGTCGAGCGGCGGTGCTTCGTCGACCGGCGGCGCATCGAGCAGCGGCGGCAAAGCGTCTGAAGCTGGAGGCACTCCTGCCGAGGACGCCTCCACGGCGCTGGACTCGGGCACCGGCGGCTCGAGCAGCAGCGCAGGCTCCGGGTGCAACTGCCGCACGGCATCGACGCCGTCGTACGACCACGGAGGCCTCTTCGCGGCTCTCTCCGCCGGCCTGGTGCTCGGCGCGGCACGCCGTCGCCGCAGGCGCTGACTCGCGACGATCAGCCCGAAATAGCACGCAAGGCCAATTTCGAGTATTTTGGAACCATCCGGGCACGAGGCGCGGCTGTCGCGAATTCTTTGCGTCCTTTTCGTCAAGCGCGCGTCTTGATTGTCGGAGGTCAGGATGGAAACCCAGAACAGCGATCGAGTCAGAGACCAGGTGCGAACGGCTTACGCCGCAGTCGCGAGGGGCGCGGGCGGTTGCAGCGTCGGATGCTGTGGAACGGAGGGCGCCGGCAGCCTCGCCATGGGCTACACGAAGGAAGATCTCGAGAGCGCGCCGGATGGCGCCGACCTCGGGCTCGGATGCGGCAACCCGCACGCAATTGCTGCGCTCCAGCCAGGAGAGACGGTGCTCGACCTCGGGAGCGGGGCGGGCTTCGACTGCTTCCTCGCGGCGAAGCGCGTCGGGCGTACCGGGCGCGTCATCGGGATCGACATGACACCCGAGATGATCGCGAAGGCGCGCGACAACGCGCGACGGGTCGAAGCCACGAACGTGGACTTCCGGCTCGGGGAGATCGAGCACCTTCCTGTCCCCGACGCTTCGGTCGACGTCGTCCTCTCGAACTGCGTGATCAATCTTTCCCCCGACAAGGCTTCCGTCTTCAAGGAAGCCTTCCGCGTCCTTCGACCCGGCGGGCGTCTCGCGATCTCGGATGTCGTCGCCACGAAGGACATGCCGCGTGAGCTCGCCGAGAACGTCGCGGCCCTGACGGGCTGTGTCTCCGGCGCCGCAAAGCTTTCCGTTCTTCGCGCGCTGCTCTCCGAAGCCGGCTTCGATGACGTCAAGATCGAGCCGCGGCCCGAGAGCCGCGCCATCATCTCCAGCTGCATGCCCGGCACCGAGGACTACGTCGTGTCGGCGACCATCGAAGGAAGAAAGCCCGGCGGCAAGAGCTGCTGCGGGCCCACCTGCTGCGCCTAGCCAGGAACACACGATGATCGCACCGGAAGCTCGCGGCGCGTGGGACGAGCTCGAGCGCCGGCTCAGGCCGTACGTCGCGCGCCGCATGGCTTCCGCTTCCGACGTCGATGACATCCTGCAAGAGATCTTCGTCAGGGTGCACCAGGGGCTCGCGAGCCTGCGAGACGGGGAGCGGTTCGGCGGCTGGGTGTATCGCATCGCCGAGCACGTCATCGCCGACTCGGCGAGAGCGCGAGCGCGCGAGCCGTTCGTGCGAGCGCCGGAGCTTCCGGAGCACCCCGACACGGACGCCGATCCGGACGAGGTTTCGGAGCTGCAATCGAGCCTCGGCACGTGCGTGGCGCTGTTCGTCGCACGGCTGCCCTCGCCGTACCGCGAGGCCGTCACGCTCACCGAGCTCGAGGGGCTGACGCAGAAGGATGCCGCGGACATGCTCGGCATTTCCCTCTCCGGGATGAAGTCCCGAGTGCAGCGGGGGCGCGAGAAGCTCCGCGACATGTTCGAGGAATGCTGCCGGCTCTCCGTCGACTGCCGCGGGCGCGTCGTGGAATGCGAGCCGCGCGCGCTGG
>CAYUAW010000159.1:0-15472 GCA_964442485.1 uncultured Polyangiaceae bacterium | reverse complement strand
GGCTTTCGTGCATTTGCACTACACAGTCAGTCCCGGGGGTCGTGAACGAGTGCGATTCGTTCCACCACGTACCTACCCGGGTCCGGACCCGGATCGAATCGCAGTGAATGGATCGGACCGGACCATCCCGGCTGTCCGCGAAGCTTCGCGCGGTGGGTGAGTTCCCCGGCATCAACCGCCTCGAAGTGAGCGCTCGCGGCTTCGGTGTACCCGCCTACTCCAGTGCTCCAGTAGAGCTGCGGCGCGGCGCCCTTCGGTCCGCGCATTACTAGCTCGGCGGCCGTGATGCGGGCTGGGTCGAGCCCCGCGACGAGCGCTGTGATCCAGGGATCGGGCGCGTTGGCGTCGATGAAGAACCCGGTGGGCGCGGCCGTCGTGGAGGCGACGTTCTGGTTCGGTACCCAGGACTGCTCGAGCTCCGCGCTGCGCAGCAGAGTGATCTCGTCGAATACGAGGCGTCTGCCGGATTGCTCGGGGAGATCGAGCCGCAGCTCGCGCAAGGGGTCGTGCGGATCCAGGAGAAACTCGATCGCGTTTCGCCCGCGCTCCATGCTGATGGTCACGCTGCATGGTTCCGAGAAGACCGGGCAGCGAGGCGTACTGAAGAAGAGCTGGAGCGGTCCCCCCTCGTCGGCTTCGACCTCGACGTGCACGCCGAAGGCGGAGATCGGCGTCTCGAGCTGCCACTCGAAGTATGGGTCGTCGCCGGCGACCGTCGCAGACAGGCGTTGAGGCCCGATCTGCGTGTCGATGTGCCGCTTCGAGCGCGCGGGTGAGCCGCGGCCTGGCGGCCACAGGTGCACGGTGTTCCTCGGCAGCTCGATCGGAAAATCCCAGACTGCGATGTCTTCGCGCTCGTCCTGGACCGCAGCGGGATGATTGCGCACGCAGCCGCTGGCGGTCAGCGCCGCGGCTGCCGCAACGAGCGCCGGAAGCAGGCGTCCAGCCACGCGCCCCTCCCGGCGAGGTTCATTCGAGGGCATCCGCGAACGCCGCTCCCATCGAGTGGCCAGTCATGCCGACCTGGTACGCCTCGGCCACTTCGGCGGCCGCCCCTGCCATCTTGATCTGCCCTGCCTCGAGCCAGAGCGCCCTCGTGCAGAGATCGCTGATCATCACCGGGGATTGCGAGGCGAGGACGGTCGTGATGCCACGGCCTTGCAGCTCCTCCAGCGCGTCCACGCATTTCGACTGGAACGCGATGTCTCCGACCGCGAGCACTTCGTCGATCACCATGATGTCCGGGGAGACGTTGATCGCGATGGAGAATGCCAGCCGCGTCACCATGCCGCTCGAGTAGTAACGGATCTGCGTGTCGATGACCCCTCCGAGCTCCGCGAACTCGACGATCTGTGAGAGCCGCTTGCGGGTCTCCGCAAAGGGCATTCCGAGGAGACCGGAGCTCGCGACGATGTTTTCCTCGCCGGTCATGTCGGAGTTGAACCCGGCGCCCAGCGACAGCAGGGTGGAGATGCGGCCCGACGTCGACATGGTCCCCTCGCTCGGAAAGGTGGTGCCCGCGACGAGCGTGAGCAGCGTGCTCTTGCCGCTGCCGTTCGGACCGAGCAACCCTAGCGTCTCGCCCGCGCGGAGCTCGAAATCGATGTGACGGAGCGCCCAGAGATCGTCCACCCGCTGCTTGCGCCCTGAAAGGAGCATCATCGCTTCGCGGAGGAGCATCGGCTTCTCGTGGACTCGCAGATAGTGCTTTCCCACGTCGCGTGCGCGGATCGTGACGGGCCCGGTGGTCATACGTAGTCCGCGACCTTGCGGCCCTGCCGCCGGAACACCGCCGCGCCAACGAAGAGGATGAGCGTCGCTTCGAGCGCGATGGCTGCCGTGTACGACGCCGAAGGCCAGCGGCCGTTCATGATGATGTCGCGCGCGCTCTCTATGACGAATCCCATGGGGTTTAGCCGGAAGAAAGGCCGGATCCACTCGGGGGCCATGGTGCTGGAATACAGGATGGGAGTCGCCCAGAAACCGACCGTGAGCACGGAGGTGACGAGGTACAGGACGTCACGGTATCGCGCGTTCAACGCCGACGTCACCAGGCCGAGCCCCATCATGATGATCACCTCGAGGAGGATCATGAACGGCAGCGCCAGAAGCGATTCATTGAAGTGGTAGGCGTTCGGGAAGATGGGAAAGAACGCGAAGACGAGCAGGAGCTCCATCGCGAAGGGGATGAGGTTGGAGAAGACGGTCGACACGGGGAACAGGAAGCGCGGAAACGTCGTGTGCTTGATGAGCCCGCCGTTGTCGATCATCGAGCTCGTCGTCGACGTGAGCACGTTCGAGAAGAGCTGCCAGAAGATGGCGCCGATCAGGTAGAAGACCGGAAAATTCGGGATCTGGATGCGGAGGACCCACTCGAACGCGACGGTGGTCGTGACCATCATGACCAGCGGGTGCGCGAGCGACCAGAAGAGGCCTAGCGACTGCGCCCGGTATCGCGCCTTGAAGTCCTTCGCGACGAGGGCCCAGAAGGTCTCTCGCAGGCTCCACGCGAGCTGCACGGACGATACGAACGCCCGGAAGCTGGGCTCGACTTTACCGGTCGGCTGTTCGCCGCCGAACTCGACGCCGAGGGCACTGCGGTGAACCCATCGTACGAGGTGCGCTTGTTCCGTCGACAAGTGGGAACGTTCATAACCGCGGCTCATCCGGGGGGTCAAGACCAAGGCGCCCGCGCGTCGCGTGTGTCACCCTCGCTGGCTGCAAAGCGAGAGCTCGCCGAGGCCGATTGGTCCTGGGACGTTGATCGGATCGAACCGCAGCTCGACGATCACGCCGCCGTCGTACCAGGCCCGAGCCCCGTCGGTTGCCTCGATGTTGGCGACGTACTCCTGCCACTGCCCGAGGGAACCGTTCAGCGGGACCATGATGCTGTTGCTTTCGTCGAAGCTCGAGTCCCCCTCGTGCCGGAAGTAGAGCTGGGCGAAGGCCGCCCTCGGCGTGCTGCACCACAGATTGAACCGCAAGAGCTGCACCGACCTGGGGTCCAGGGGCTCGTGCTTCAGCACCAGGAAGGGGTCGTTGCCTTGCGCGGTGAGCTGCGTCGTCCCGAAGTAGCGGCGATCCAGCGTGAGCTGCTGGCCGAGGACCGCCCGCTTGCCGGGCAGACGAAAAGTGACGACGGCCGTCGTGTTGTCACGCGCGAGCCGCCGGCGCGTGATCTGTCGGAGTGATTCGGGCACGTAGGGTTTCGCGCGCTCCGCGTGGCGGTACCACCAGCTCGCGGCAACCTCGGGCGAAGGCGCGGTGACGGTGACGGCGCGGACCGCCGACGTCTCGCCGAGGGCCGCGAGCTCGTTCAGGCGCGTGAACTCAGCGGGCGTCGTCGCTCGAGCACCGCGATCCTTCGCCGCCGCTGCGCATTCGGCGTACGCGGTGCGGTGTCGCGCTGCCCACTCGGCCAGGCCAGGTGAGCGGAGCTCGCCGCCGTCCTCGGCGGCACCGGACGGCCCCGAGGGAGCGTGCAGCGCAACGAGCGCCGTCGCGTCTCCCTCGAGCCGACGGATGGCGTCTGCCGCCTCCGAAGGTCCGTTGACGAGAACTGCGTTCGTCACGCCCTCGAGCCGGTCCGCGAGCGCGCCGATCCTGCGCGCGACGACGGGGACGCGGGCTGCGAGAAGCTCGGTCAGCGTATAAGAGTAGGTCTCCGGCCAGACGGGGAGCAGGAGCCCCACGTCGACCTTCGCGGCGCGCAGAGCCGCCACGATGTCGTCGCGCCGGTAGGGGCCGTGGCGAACGACGTGGACCGCAGGCCCGAGCGCGCCGATGCGCGCGTCGAAGTCGAACAGATCCGTGCGCCCGAAGACGTGCCACTCGACGCGCGCCCCGGCGAGCCGCTGCATCACCTCGAGATAGGCCTCCGCTCCCTTCGAGGAGTAAGCCACCTGGCCGATGAGCGCGATCCGGAGCGGCGCGCGGGTGAGGCTGCCGCTCGGAATCACGGGGGAGGAGCGCCCCTCGCCCTTCTCGAAGGTGGTGCGGCCGAGCTTCGGTGGGTCCACGCCGTGGGGCACGATCTCCATCTTCACGCGGGCGAAATCGAGGAGCTCGGACGTGATGTGCGCGGCGCTCGGGGAAGGAAAGAAGACGTACGACGCGCCCTCGAACAGCGCCTGGAATGCCCTCCGGTGGTCGGCGACGAACCTGCGGGGGTCCGTCGGGAGCGGCTCTCCGAGCTTTCCGAGCAGCGCTCGCTGGCACTCCTCCGTGCGCGCGGCATCGCACGCAGACGCCGGGCAACAACGGGTGTTCGTGCGGACGTCGAGCAGATTGAAGCTCGGACACGCCGCGTAGAAATCGTGCGCCGTCACGAGGTACGGCACGCTCCGCTCCGCGAGCAGCCCGCCGATCGACAGGGGCAGGAACATCAGATGATGCACGTGCACCCAGCCGACGCGGAAGAGAGAGAGCACCTCGGCGAACACCGTCAGCGCCGCGGCGTGCTCGTGACAGAAGCGCTCCGGCGGGCTCCCGAGCGGAAAGCGATAGAGGAGTGGTCGCGCGACGTCGCCGTCCATGATCTCGGCGACCTCGATGGACGCGCCGTGCGGGTATAGGAGCACCGTACGCTCGGCCCGAACGGCCGACACGAGATCGCGAACGCAGTGCTCGACTCCGCCCGGTTCGTCGGCGAAGGGGCTGGCGTGCAGCACCAGGAGCGGTGCCGGTTCGACCCGCATCGAGCGGCGCACGAGGTGTCGGCGTACAGGCGCGTGCACGGGGGAGAGCGGATTTTCCCGTACGAACGTCGCGACCTCGCGGTGATAGTCCGGGTGCCTGCGGGAAAGGACCTCCGCGTTCCGTTGCTCGAGGGCGCGGCCTTCGTCGCCGAACGACGCCTTGCCGGCGTGCCAGACGTACACGTCGTCCGCGAGGACGATCTCGTAGCCGAGCTCCTTCGCGCGCTCCCCGAGGTCGTTCTCCTCGCCGAAACCCTTGCCGAAGCGCTCCTCGTCGAAGAGCCCGATCTCGGCGAGAGCGCTGGCCCGGATGTAGAGGCAGAAGCCGTGCGGAGTGACCAGCGGTGGACGCAGCTTCGAACTCGACCGGCGGACGAGCTCCGCCATCTCCCCGAGAGTCATGCCCCTCGGCAGGGGATTGTCGGCACAGAACTCCGGTATGCTGCAGATGGTCGCGTTGTTCGAGAGCGGCGAGCACATGGCAACGCGAGGCCCGTGGTACGCCGCGTCGCGCAGGCCCTCGAGGAAGCCCTCCGACACTTCTGTGTCGCTGTTCAAGAGCAGCACGTCGCGGCCCGCCGCGTGGCGCATCCCGCGGTTCGCGGTGCCGACGAACCCCAGGTTCTTCGGGTTCGTCAGGAGCACGGTGCGGTCGTGCTCGCGGGCGAAGGCATCCAGCTCCTGGACGAGCGCTGGATCCGTGCTCGCGTCGTCGATGATGACGATGCGATGGTCACCCTTCGCATGGCGCGCGACGCTCGCCAGGCAGGCGCGCACGAGCGCCCTCGCCCCGTGCACGGGGACGACGATGTCCACGCCGGGTTTCGGGTCGCTCGCGACGCGACGGAGCACGCACGCCGGGCCGCTGCTCCTCGTCTCGAACAGTCGCTCGACGACGACGTCCGAGCCCTGGACCCAGCTCGCCAGAGCGTCGCGCGCAAGGGAGGCGCTGCCGCCGAGGGAGAACGTCATCTTCGCCGATGGGTCGAGCGCGGCGAGGCCTTCGTGCAGCGCCTTCCGGCCGGCGTCCGTGAGGGGGAGGAACTCGCGCTCCGGCGTCGCGCCGCCTGTCGCCTCTTCCGCGTCGTCGAGCGCCGGCGCGCCGGGCAGAAGAACGATGGGACCCACTCGAAACGAGCCGCGGCGGTCGAGGGGATCTATCCTGAGCTCGGTGACCACCCCGGCGCGTTGCCAGGCGTTCCGGACGCGCTCCTCTGCCTTCGAGCCGGAGCGGTGCAGATCGATGACGTAGGTCCGGTCGAAGCCGTCGGTCGTCGTCGAGAAGGCTACGCTCGCCCCCTCGGTGAAGCCGGTCGTGTCCGTGCTTTTCCAGTAGATCTGCGCCTTGCCCGCGGTCGACGCCGCCTTCGCGCGCAGCCTGAGGACGATGTAGCGGTAGCGCGACGCCTCCACGGCGAGCGGGGGTGTCGTGAACGCCGGGTCGGAACCGCGCGACCCGTGCTCTCCTGGCAGCGCGCCCCGGTCGACGACCTGCCCGTTGGGCTTCAGGGCGGCCGGGCCCGCCGCGACCACGAAGGTGCCCTGCGCGGTCACACGCCGCAGCGCATCGCCGCCCTCCTCGACTTGCTCGAGGATCCGCTCGAGCCGCGGGATGTCGAGCTCCGGACGCACCTCTCGCCGCGCTGCACGGACGATGCTCAGGATGTCCCGCGCCGCACGGCCCGGCCGCAGAGCTCGCTCGAATCGACTCGCCTTGCCCTGCTCGTCCGAGACTTCGAGCAGGGAGGGAGGGCGCGGCGGCCCCTTGGGTGCCACCGCGTACTCGGAAAGCAGCGCCGCCAGCTTGCCTCGATGCGCGTCCGCGGAGTGGCTCTCTTCCACGGCGCGCCGTGCGGCCGTGCCCACGCGAGTCGAGACGCGAGGGTCGAGAGAGCTCTGCACGGCGTCGGTCCAGTCCTGGCGTGTCCGCGCGAGCCAGCCCGTCCGACCGGGCTCGATGGCGCTCGCCATCTCGCGCACGGGCGTTGCAACTAGAGGCGTCGAGAACGAACCCGCCTCGAAGAACTTCAGCGCGCTCTTGCTGCTCGTGAATTCGTTCATGCTGGCGAGCGGCGCCAGGGTGACGTGGCAGGCTGCATAGGCGAACGCGAAATCCCGCCAGTGCATGTACGGCAGCCGCACGACGCGCTGCTCGATCTCCGGGTAGCGGCCGCCCAGCTCGAGGTGTCCGACGATGAGCAGCCGGACGGTCCTGTCTTCTGCGAGCACCGTCTCGATCGCCGGGGCGATGGAAGCAAAATCTTCGTCGTGCGTGTCAGAGCCCGAGAAATAACCGATGGTCGGCTGGACACGCAGAGCACGCGAGAGCCGGGCCGCCCATTTTCCCGCCTTGAGGTAGGCCGACGGCGCGACGTTCGGATGCACGTGAGCGCGCTTGCCGAGCCGTCGCGCGTGCTCGGCGAGCTCGGGGGTGCTGCCGATGAACGCATCGCAGGCGTCGAACGTGCGCCGCAGGTTCGCGATCTGCTGGCCGTACGTCGTGGCCCATTCCTCCGCGGAGTAGCGACGGCGGAAGGGCATGAGGTCGGAAAGGCGCGGGTCGAACAGCATGTCGTCGATGTCGAAGAGCAACGGCGTGCCGTTCCGCCGCGCCGTCCGGACGACGGCGTCCACGCGCTCGCCGTAGGGCAAGCGAAAGAGAACGATGACGCCGTAGCTCTCCAGCGAATCGAGCAGCTCGGCGCTTTCGAGGTGAGCGACGTCGGCGACTGCTCCGTAGGCACGTAGCTGCTCGCACGCCTGCTGGCAGCGGTACCGGTACGGGCCGTCCCAGCGATCCGTGACATAGAGCGCACGCAGCGCGTTCATCGGTGAAAGCCACTGCTCCAGCGTGCGCGGCGAGCCGTCAAGGCAGCTCCTTCGTCATTTCGAGCATCGTGCGACGAAAACCGTGACGCTCGAACAGTCGCTGTGCGCTCTCGTTCTGAACCGCGGTGGAGAGGACGATGCGCGGCGCGCCCGCGGCTGAAAGCCTGTTCCGCACTTCGTCCAGCAGCGCCGAAGCGACCCCCGCGCGTCGCGCACCCGCATCGACGAAGATATCGTGGAGGGCGCCGTGCGCGTCGAGCAGGGCGTTCCAGTCCCGCGATTCGAGCCGCGCGTACGCGTAGCCGACGATACGGTCGCCACGCGTCGCGACGAGCAGGAACGTCTCCGGATGCCCGAGCTGGCTCTCGAAGTAGCGCCGATAGCCCTTCTCGACGCCATCGAGGAGAAGGAAGCGCCGGGCGTCGAGAGCGTGGTGAAAGCGGACCAGCGCGCCCGCCATCCGGCCGACCTCGTCCAGATCTTCGGTGCCCATGCTCCTGATGACGAGGGGCTCTTCCATCGGCCGACGAATGTATCACCTCCTCACGCATTGCCAGAGGAGAGCGCGCCCGCGTAGGTCGATCTATGCTCCGCCGCGATGCCCGAGCGCGACGAGACCCCGAGGCCCCCGATGACCCCAGGAAAGCGGCGCTTCCTGACGGTCGGCGTCTACGCGGGCATCGCGATGGTCATCGTTCCCTTCGTCGTCGCTGCGGTCAGCATCGCGATCACGTCGCGAGTACCCGACGGGCTGCGCGGCGCGACGCACATCCCGGCGCTGAAGGAACGCGTCGGTTTCGCGCTCGGCAGCGCGTCCCTCTCGGCGCTCCTCGCGCCACCCGGGATCCTGCTGGCGGTGCTGTGCGGCGTCTCTCTCTCGGAAGAGCGGCGAAGGCACGGCCGCATGCGCGAGCGGCATCCGACGAGCGAGTGATGGCCGCGGAGCCTGCAGGCTACTCGAACGACCCGACGTCGCAGCTCCGGCCGCGGCACCCGATGACGTCGACCTTGACGAGCTTTCCGGGCTCCTTCGCCCAGCAGCCTTCGGCCGACGTATCTTCGTCGAAGGAATAGCTGCGCTCGCCGGCGCCCGAGTTCCCGAAGAGCTTGCTCGTCACCACCTGCCCCTTCGCGAGCTTTATTCGCGCGCGAAAGAGGTGATAGTTCCTGACGCGGTTCTTGGGATCGGAGTAGCCGCTCTCCGGCGCTTCGAAGAAGAGCTTCACCGAGACGCCGCACCCCTGCCCGTCGACGCGTGCGTGGTGGAACGAGTGCCCGTTCACGCGGACGGAGACGTCCGCTTCGCTCGACCACGCTCCGTCCGCGGCGAGCACCGTGGCGGCTTGTGCGATCACCAGCGCCATCACACGACCTTTCATCGATCCGCCCTCTCTCCGTCCGATCAGGACGGCGTCTTCTTCTTGTTCATCAGATCCGCGAAGGTGCCGAACGTCGGCTTCTGAGGCGGGGGCTTTCCCTTGGTCTCCTCTGGCCCGGCGACGAAGGACTCGAACTCTCGCCGCTCTTCCGCCGCGGCGAGCGCCGTTACCGACAGGCGAGTGCGACCGCGCTCGTCGACCGCCAGCACGGTGGCGGCGAGCTCGGTCCCGAGCGGGAACATCTTTCGTAGATCCGCGCCGCGCGGGGCGCCGAGCTCCGACACCGGGACGAGCCCCCGAGCCGGCTTGTGTAACCCGAGCACCGCAAACTCGACGAAGACGCCGTAGCGCTCCACGCCGACGACCTTGCCCTTCACCTTCATGCCGGCCACCACGGCGGCTTGAGGCGTGGCCGGTGCACCGGGCGACCCAGCGGCGTCGGCGACCGCGGGCAGGAGCGGCTCGGTGGAGACGGGGCTCAACCGAATGGAGCCGGTATCCCTGTCGACGTGGACGATGCGCGCGGCGATGCGCGAGCCCACGAACACCGAGGGCTTGCCGTCCTTGTCCGCGAGCTCGGCGGCCTCGATGTAGCCCTCTTGCTTGCCATCGAGCGCGACGAACACCTCCGACTTTCCGACACGAACGACCTCCAGATCGAGGACGTCCCCGAGGCGCCATCTCCTTGGCGCGCCCTGCTTCGGTGAGGCTTCGAAGAGAGCAGCGAAGGAGTTCGGGTCGTCGCCGGTTTTCATGGACGGTAGTGGTCCGTCCTAGCGTCTTTCGTCGAGGCGTACCACGCGAAAACGGCCCCGGGCTCGGGCCCTCGTCCTCGTCACCGACTCACGCGCCCTTCGGCGTTCTGACCCAGCCGCCGTCGCGTCGACGGAGAAAGCCGGTCACCGCGAGCGGCAGGGACAGGACGAGATACAAGGGCTGAAAAGCATAGCAGAGCCACACGTCCGGGCCCGGGCGGTGGCGTGCGATGCCCACCGCGGGGACGGCGTAGTACGCCGCCGCAGCCGCGAGCGACCCGGTCGCGAGGAGGGGCGCGCCCTGGCCGGAGAGGCAGGCAACGACGAGGGCCGCGGCAGCGAGCAGGGCGACGGCGACGGCAGTGAAGAGCAAAGAGGGTGCGACGAGCTGGATCGCGACGTCGAGGAGCGTCCACCTGGCCTTCGCTCCTTCCGCGCGTAACGCCGCACGGACGAGCGCGGGCACGTGCACGCTGGCGACCGCCCAGCGCCCCTGCATCCAGCGCTGTCGTTGAGCGACCGCGGTTGCGAGCCTCGTCGGCTTCTCGTCGACCGTGCGCGCCCTCGGCTCGTACGCGACACGGACTCCGAGAGGCGCGAGGCGCGCAGCGAGATCGAGGTCGTCGGTCAACCCGCCTCCCGCGGTGAGCGCTTGCCGCGCCAGGCCCATCTCGATGACGAACCCGGTCCCCATCAGCGGCGTGGAGAGGCCGAGGCGCTCACGCGGCGCCTGAGCGCCCTCCGCGATGGCCCAGAACCCGAGCGCGCTCGAGCCGGCGATCCACGAGGCGGAAGGGTTCTTCGAGTCGACGAACCCCTGCACGACGCGCTCGTTCGCGAGCCGCGCGGCCACGGCCTCCACGAAGTTCGGATCGGCCAGGTTGTCGGCGTCGAAGATGCCGAGAGCGTCGAACCCCTCGCCGAGGATCGCCTCGACTCCGAACTTCACCGCGGCCGACTTCCCGCCGGGGCCGTCATTGCGCTCGAGCACGCGAGCGCCTGCTGCACGCGCCAGCTCCGCCGTCCTGTCAGTGCAGCGATCGGCGACGACGAGGGTCTCGAAGGCACCGGTCGGGTAACGCTGGCCGACCAGGCTCTTCACCGAATCGACGATGACCTGCTCTTCGTCGTGCGCGACGACGACGAGCGCGATCCGGGGCGCCTTGTCAGGGGGCTGCCCGCGCCGCTCCGCTCGCCGGAGCCGCGCGAGCCCCATCAAGCCGACGGCGTACAGGCCGAAGGCGTGCAGCGGTATCGTGAGCAGCAGGAGAGCCGTCACGAGTGATCGCGCCGCGAGCTCGCTCATCGCCGTCTCGTTCCCCTGTGGTCCATTCCTGTCACGCCGGCGGGAAGCGTTCCACCGGGAGCTCGGGCGCGTAGGTCGCGGCCGCGCTGTCCCTCGGAGCACCTCCGACATTCATCGAGCCGAGCCCCACCCAGCCGTAGGAGAAGGCGACGAGCGCCAGGAACGCGCTCTCCAGGTAGAGCCCGCGCCCGATGGCGAGCGCCGTGAGCGCGCAGTAAGCGACGCCCACGCCGAGCTCCACCCAGACCAGCAGAGAGCGCGTCGCCTGATACGCGGGCTCTCCCGCCCGGCGTTCCCGCGGCACCTTCGGCGTCCGGTGGAAGGCGCCGGCCCTGTCCAGGAGCCCGTAGACGAGTGCCACGGTGTACGTTGGAGCGAGCCCGATGGCGAGCGCCAGCGAGAGCGGCGACAGGAGAACGGCGCTCATCGCGCTACGGCCGATCTCGTGCTCGGCGAGGGCTTGCTGCACCGCGACGGAGAGGAGGGCGAGCCCGAGAATCCAGGCGTTCAGAAGACCGTAGTCGATGACAGGGTGCACGACGTCGAACGTCGTCAGCGGAACGGTGAGCACCATCACCACCAGGAGCGGATACCCGAAGTGGCGCAGGAGCTGGAGCAGGAGCGACACGCGCGACGCGAAGGGCAGGGGCGCCCGCAGCACGAGGGGGAGCCGCTTGCGGAGGAGCTGCGCCGTCCCGAGTGCCCAGCGCCGCTGCTGGACCCTGAAGAGCCCGAGCGTCGTCGGCAGTTCCGAAGGCACCGCGAGATCCGGCAAGTGGACTAGCCGGTACCCCATCAGCTGCGCCCGCAGGCTCAGGTCGAAATCCTCGGTGAGCGAATCGAACGTCCAGCCGCCGGGCCGTTCGATCGCTTCGCGCCGCCATATGCCGGCGGTGCCGTTGAACTGCAGGGGTAGCCCGGAGCGGCTCTTGGCGGTCTGCTCGACGACCATGAGACCGTCCAGGATCTGCCCCTCTAGCCGCGTGAACCACGACTCGTTCCGGTTTCTGTGCTCCCACCGCGCCTGGACCATTCCGACCTTCTCGTCCTCGAAGTACGGGATGGTGCGCGTGAGGAACTCCCGCGGAGGCAGGAAATCGGCGTCGAAGATGGCGATGAAGCGGCCCTTCGCGAGCGACATTCCGTACGCGAGCGCGCCCGCCTTGAAGTCCGTCGGCGTGAAGCGTCGGAGCTGCACGATGTCGACGCCCGAGCGGCGCAGACGGGCGACCGCCTCGACGATGACGCCCACGGTCTGGTCGTCCGAGTCGTCGAGCACCTGGATCTCCAGGAGCTCGCGCGGGTAGTCGAGCGCCGCGACGGCCTCGATGACGCGGGCCGCCGTGTAGTACTCGTTGCGCACCGGCAGCTGCACCGTGACGCGGGGCAGCTCCGGCGGGAGCGCGGGGCGCGCAAGGCGGCCCTTGCGCCGCAGGTAGGCAAGCGTCCCTAGGCCGATCTGGGCGCTCATCACGAGGACGAGCACACGCAGCGTCAGCCGGTAAGCCTCGAAGAGAACAAGCAGCGCGTCCACGAGATGGCTCGACAGCAAGGACCTCGTGCTCCTCTGCACGAGGTGAATCAAGAAGAGAAACCGTATATAGCGCCCCTCGACCGCGGAGCTCACGAAACCGCTCGAGCCCCCGGATATTCGGGCGTTTGTGCCCACCCATTGACGGCACCGACCGGTGGCGACGACTGTCTCGACGCCATGCTGCTGAAGGCCGTCCAGCGTCTCGTTCGACTCGCACCGGGGGCGACGCGGGTCGCCTGGGAGAATCTGCCTGGCTTTGCTCGAGATGCGCTGTCGTCGGCGTTCTACCCGGTGGCCGTCGGAGGTCGGGGGGGCGGCTTCGTACTCGAGGTTCCACTGGAGCTCGGCGCCCGGCCGTACGACATCGTGCTGTCGGGTGACCTCCCGCTCCAGGGACCGGCGGCCGACTGGCTCGCCGCCGAGCGGGCAGCGGGGCGCCGCTTGCTCGTCCTCGGCGAGGCCCCCCTCGAAGCGGTTCTCCGTGAGGGCGAAGTCGTGGACGCCGTGTACGTCGCGGGCCCGGCCGACGTGGAGGAACGCCTGGCCGTCGCGCGGCGCCTCGGTCTTCGCGTCGTCGAGGCGAGCGCGCTCGCGCCCGGGTGCACGCCGTTTCCGCGCGTGAGCATCGCCATCGCGACGCTCGACGGCGGGCCGCTCCTCTCCGCGTGCTTGCGGGCCCTGCGACGCAACACCCCGTGGCCGGGGCTCGAGGTCATCGTCGTCGACAACGGTTCGCACGACGCGACGCGCGCGCTGCTCGAGACGCACGCGCGGCGCGACGGCGCCGTCGTGATCTCGAACGCGACGAACCGTGGATTCGCGGCGGCCACGAACCAGGCCTTGAGGCGTGCGGCCGGCGAGATCGTCGTGCTCCTGAACGACGACACCGCAGTGGGCCCGGGATGGCTCTCGCGACTGGTTGCGCACCTGGAAGCAGACCGGAAGCTCGGGCTCGTCTGCCCAGTCACCAACGAGATCGGTAACGACGCGAAGATCGCCGTCGACTACGTCGCTTTCGACGACATGGAGCGATTCGCCGTCGCGCGCGCCATGGACCACGCGGGCAAGCGCCGGAACATCGAGACGGTCGCGCTCTTCTGCGCGGCTGCACGCCGGGCGACGCTCGAGGAGCTCGGGTTCCTGGACGAGCGTTACGCGGTCGGCATGTTCGAGGACGACGATCTGTCGCGCACGCTCTCGGCGCGGGGACTCGGGCGCGCCGTCGCCGAAGACGCGTTCGTGCATCACGTCGGACATGCGTCGTTCAGCAGACTGACGGACGCGCAATACCTCTCGATCTGGCGCGCGAACCGCCGGCGGTTCGAGAAGAAGTGGGGCGTGCGGTGGGCGCCCCCGGGGACCCGAAAGCGTGCGTGAGCCGGCCCGCGTGCGACGGCTCGGCGTGGCGCTGTCGCTGTTCGCGTTCGTGAGCGCGGCTTACTTCGTGCCAGGTGCGTCGTGGAGCCCCGTGTCGCGTTTCTGTCTTACGCGAGCCCTGGTCGAACGTCGCTCGCTGGAGATCACTCCCTTCGTCGCGAGCACCGGCGATCGTGCGGAGGTCGACGGCCGCTTCTACACCGACAAGGGTCCGGTGCCGTCGTTCGCCGCTGCGCCCGTTTACGCCGTCTTCTACACCGTTGCCCGCGCGCGGCACCATGTCCCCGCGTTCCGCGCCGAGGGAACGGCTCGGGAGCCCGCGCGCCGTGTGCTTCCGAGCCCGGCGTTTCGCACCGGGCTCTACCTTTGCTCGCTCACCACGTCGGCCATCGCGCTCGCCGCGCTCGCGTGGGCGCTCCTCGACGTGCTCTCGAGGCGCGTCTCGCTCGAGGCGGCGGCGCTCGCGACGTTGACCACGGTACTCGGCACGCCGCTCTTCCCTTACGCGACGTCGTTCTTCGACCACACCGTCGCGGCGGCGCTGCTCTTCGGCGCGTTCGCCTTGCTCGACCCGACGCGCCCGCGGACCGACCGGACCACCGCCGCTGCCGGCGCGCTCCTCGCTCTTTCGGTCGGCACGGAATACGTCACCGCGCTGCCTGCCGTGATCGTGGCGAGCGTCACGCTGCTCCGACCGCGTGCGTCGTTCCGGAGTCTGCTCGCCGGCGCGGCGGTGCCGCTCGTGCTCCTCGGCGCGTACCACTTCGCGTGCTTCGGGTCGCCGTTTCGCACCGGCTACTCGTTCATCACGAACCCCGGGTTCGCGGCGGGCCAGTCCACGGGGCTCTTCGGCATCACCTGGCCGAAGCCCGCTGCGCTCTTCGGCATCCTGTTCGGGAGCTCGCGCGGCCTGTTCTACGTCTCGCCCGTCGCGTTCATGGGCGTCTTCGCGGCGGCGCGCGCGCTACGGCGGCCCGCGGACGCCGCGCTGGTCGTGGGAGCGCTCGCGCTCGGCGCGCTCGCGCTCGTCAATGCGAGCTACTACCTGTGGGACGGCGGGCGCGCGTTCGGTCCGCGTCACCTGGTCCCCGCTCTCGGGTTCGTCGGGGTCGGCGTCGGGTACGCCTTCGAACGCTACCGGACGTTCACCGCGGTGCTCGCGGGGCTGTCCGTCGTCGTGGTGATGCTCGGGACCGTAGTGGGGCTCGAGGTACCGTCGCACCTCGACGTGATCTTCGACTACATCGTCCCCGCGATCCGGGAGGGGAGCATCGCGCGCGCGCCGGGCTCGGCGAACCTCGGGCTTCTCGTCGGGCTCGGGGCGCGCGGTAGCCTCTTGCCCATCGGCGCGGTCGCGGTCGCGGCGTTCGTCACGGCCACTCGACTGGCCGCTTCTGCGGATGCCGGACACGTCGAACCGCCCGGGTCGACCTGAACGGTCGCGCCCGGGCGGCTTCCCTTTGGGCCTTGCGGCCCCGACCTTACTTCGCGCTCTGCTTGATCTGATTCAGCATCAGATCGATGGCGGGGCGGTACCCGAAGTCGGCCTTCGTGTCGTCGGTCAGGTTCTTCGCGCAGATCGACGACGCGAGCCC
>CAYUAW010000158.1:0-15479 GCA_964442485.1 uncultured Polyangiaceae bacterium | reverse complement strand
AGGCCCCCCTATTTGTAGACGGCCCCCAGGTCCCACTGCTCGAGGCCGTGGAACTCCGGCGTGCGCGCGCCCGCGAGCGCGAGCTCGCCGAGCACGGCGAGGGGGAGCGTCCGCGCCAGCGTGTCCGCGTCGAGGGACGCAAAGCGTGGAGGCCTGTCCGCGAGCTTGGGGTCGGCGCCGGCGAGCAGCGAGAGCAGGCCCTGGTCGCGCCCCGGCCCCAGCCGTCGCACGAAGTCGACGGCGAGCGCGAACTTGCCGTCGTCCCTCCTGGCGCGTAGCTCGCCCTCCGGCAACGGGGCTGGTCGGAGCTCGTGACCCTTGTCGGAGAGCACCGTGCAGACGACGCGCGCGATCTCGACGAGGTACGGAGCTCCCGCGTCGACGAGCAGGTCAGCGGGCGCGCCGCCCCACGGTGCTGGAGCACCGCCGCCCCGTGGCGCGAGCCCGAGGTGCGAGAAGCGGCTCGGATCGATGCCGGAGACGAGCCGCGCAGCCACGCCTGGCGCGCCCCAGGCGCCGGCGAGCGAACCCGTCCGGAGCACCACCCAGCCGACTGCATCCGTACGGAAGTCCACCGCGAGCGGCCGCCTGCGGTGAAGACCCGCGCCGAGGAAACCGACGTCCGCGTCGCCCACCTCGAACGCGCGCAGCGCGGCGGCGAGATCCACGGCGCGCCGCACCTCCACCCGATCGAGGTACGAGGGGCCACGCGCGGCGTGATCGTTGCGCTCGAACGTCACGCTGCCTCCGACGGGGCCGGCGCGGAACGCTCCGGTGCCGTCGGGCTCCCTGGGCTTGAATGACCGGGGGACGATGGCGGTGGTCGCCGAGGAGAGCGCCGTGGCGAGAGAGTCGGGTGCAGCACCCTCCACATCGACGGAGAGCGATTCGCCAGGCACCGCGCGAAACGCGCCGAATGGCGCGAGGGCCGCGCGCCCGCCGGAAGCGCGCGCTCGCTCGAGCGACGTGACCACGTCGCGGGCCGTAAGACGCTGCCCGCGCGCGGTCACGAGCCCGGCGCGGAGCGCGACGCGTGCGCCGCCCGGCGTCTTCGACGGCAGCGCGGCGGCGAGGGCAGGGTAGGGGCGTCCGCTGGCGTCCAGCGCGAACAGGGGATCGGCGACCAGCGGCGAGAACAGCGCGCTGCACGGATCGTCGACCGCGTGGGGGTCGACCCCGTCGAACGACAGCGGCAGCTCGAGACGAAGGACGCCGCCGTAGGGCCGCCGAGCGAGCGCTCGAGACACGCCCGCGTCGAGCGCGAGCGCAAGGAACCCGCGCCGGAACATCACCGCGCGATCCACAGCCCGCCTCCCGTCGCAACGACGATGTTCGCCATTCGTAGCTCCTCGACGGGACACACCGCTAACGCGTGAATGCCATCCTTCACGGGCATGCGGAGCCGCTCGGTGACGGTGCCGTCGCGACCCCAGGTGCTCACGACGACGGCGTCCTGGTCTGGCTGATCGGTGTCCAAGCTCGCGAGCAATTCGGGCTGCCCGTCGAGATCCACGTCAGCGAGCGCGAGCGCGCCGCCGGCCGACGGAACCTCAACCGAGCGCCCGCGGTCGTCGCGCAGCGTGACGGCGCGTGTCGTCGCCGAGCGGAAGGCCACGACGCGGGCGACCTTCCCGTCGGTCTCGACGACCGAGCCGCTCGCGATGGCGTCGACGTTCTCGACGGCTGCGGCGTCGACGGCGCCGTGCTCGCTGCGCGAGCACGGACGGGGCGTCCCGAGCGCGATGCCGTTCCGCGACAGGCACCCCACGTGCTCCCACGGCACCGGCGCGGTAAGCATGCCGAGCGGCGCGAGCGACGCGGAGAGCACGACGCCGTCCGCGCGGTCCGAGAGCCCGACGAGGACGCGCCCGCGCAAGAGCACTGCAGCGCCGATCGGCTCGCGCAGCGGGGACGGTGCCACCGGCGAGAGGTTCGCCCAGGCCGCCTCGACGCGCACCGTGAAACGACCGTCGCCCGCGCGACCGATCTGCACCTTGTGGCGGCCGACGGCGACGATCTCCTGGGTGCCGTTACCCAGCACATCTCCGCACGCGAGCGCGACGACGTCGCCGGTTGCCTGCACGCGCTCGGCGCGCGTCACGCCGAGCGTGACGTGCGGCAGGTACGAACCGAGCTCGCCGTCGAGGCGCCGCACCGCTTCCGCGTGCGCAATGGGTGTAGTCGCGTCGCTGCGCCCGGCGGCGAGCGAGAACGCCTGCGCCGACACCCGTAGGCGCCCCTCTGCGATCCGTCCGGAGACGTACACCAGCTCGTGCGACGACGTGGCTGTGGCACGGGCCTGCTCGAGGGACACGGCGCCTGCGATGGGTCGCGCGGCGCCTCCCAGAGCGGCGGCGACATATGTGGCAATTCTGGTGGACAGATCTGCCGCACGACTCGACGGAGGCTGGCCGGTCACCGGCGCTGCCGCGACGGTGACACCGCTCCCCGGCGCGCCGAGCCCCGAGGACAGCTCGCAGGCGAGCTCGGAGAGCGCAGACGCGACGCTGTCGGAGCAGGGTGTTCCGCGCGAGGCGCGCAGCGAGGGAGGGGGCAGGGTACCGGGCGTTGCGCTCGTGGTCGGTTCCGCACCGGGCGACTCCGGCCTGGGCGCTCCCGCGGCCGCGGACGAATCCGACGCGGATGGCGCCAGTGTGGGTCCTAGAGCTTCGATATGCGCCCTGCCGCTGCATGCGACCAGAAAGAGTGCGGCGAACACCGGGTCGCGCCCCGCGCAGGCCGCAAATGGTGGGCCACTCATTCCCTCGGGTCGCCCGGGCATGCCCCTGACGATAGCGTCAAATGCCCTGCGACGGCTCCCCGCGCAGCGGCTCAGGCGCCCCTTTTCGGCGAGGTTCGTGCTCGAGCTGTTGCGAGAGCGGGCGTGGGTAGGATATCGGTTGAATGCTTGCCCGTCTGCACCAAGCTCCTTGCCGGCTTCGTCCTCGGCTGCGCGCTCCTTCTGGTATCGGGCCGTGCCTCGGCGCAGTGCGTGGACGAGGAGCTGAAGCGCGAGCTCGTCGGCAAGCGCGCCTACCGCGGCGTCGTACCGCGCAAGTTCAAGAAGGCGCTCCGCCACGAGCTCTCCTTGATGGGCGGCTGGTACGCCGGTGACATCGCCGACGGCGCTCCCATCTACGGCGGCGCGTACACCTTTCATTTCACGGAAGACCTCGGGCTCGAAGCTTCGTTCATGCACACCGAGCGGCGCTTCGGTTTCATCGAGGCGGTCGATCAGGCGCGCGAGGGCGTGCTCGACATCGGCAACACCGCGTCGGCGGTGAACATGTACATGGGCCACGTCGTGTGGACGCTCGCCTACGGCAAGGTGCGCTGGCTCGGCGGCTCCATCGGCCGCTTCGACTTCTTCGTCGCGCTCGGAGCCGGCGCCGTCGACGAGGCGGGGAGCCGCGGCGTTGCGGGCTCCGGCGGTTTCGGGCTCAAGTTCTTCTTCAACGACTGGCTCGGGATGCGCCTCGACGTGCGCGACCAGGTAAGAGCCGTACGCGGGCCACTGGGTGTGGAGCGCACGGTGAATGACGTCACGGCCACGGGTGGGCTGAGCGTGTTCATTCCGTTTCAGAGTTAGATTTTCCACCGCGCCATCCGGAATCCTCGCGCGACATTCTCGTTCTGGAGGCAGTCCGCGCCGGGCTCGCCGGTAGTCTCACTCGCGGTTGAGTCTCAACCGTGCCATCCAGAATCGCCCCGCGACCTTCGCGTTCCGCGAGCAGTCCGCGCCGGCTCCGCCGGTAGTCTCACTCGCCTTTCAGTGGCGGATCGTGATCTGGCCTTCCAAGACCGCACTGTCGTGGCGGCACGCGGTGCTGACGCCCCGCGTGCTCACGTCCTGTAAGCATGCGGACAGATGGCTTGTGCGCCTCGACGTCGGATTGCAGATCGGATTGCCTAGACGACGCGATCGTCTCCTGACGATTCGTCCACGCCGAGTCCGCGCCGGAACGTACCGTGAAACATGCCCCCAACCCAACAGAGCACCGCCCGCGGGGTTTGGGGCCCCGCGGGGCCGCCACGACCCGCCGGGTTCGGCGGAACAGATCACGATCCACCAATGAGAGGTGAGTGAAAGTCCCGGCGGGGCCGGCGCGGACTGCCATCAGAGGGAAATGGTCGCGCGGCCTTTCCGGTGGGCGCGGTGGAGAACAAAATCCGCGGTGGAAAATTCAAACCCCGCGTTCGAAGCCAAAGAGGCCCCTTCCCTAAAGACCAGTCAACGCCTTCAGTAACTTCCCCCACATAGTAGCGGGATCCACCGGGCCGTCGGTGACGACGAGGCAGATGCAGGGGTCCGGGCTGGTGACGACGTTGCCGTGGCGGCCGGTGCCCTCGTCGCGGCGGGATAGGTCGCCGGTGCGGAAGACGTCGCGTGTGACGGTGTCTTCGAGGATGCCGTCGAGCACGAGCACCATCTCCGTCCCGGTGTGCCGGTGATCCGGAATGACGAGCCCGGGCTTGAACTGGATGAGGCGCGCCGGGATCTCGCCGGCGCTCAGTGACACCGGCACGTGCTTGAGCCCCGGCGCGAGGAAGCGCCAGGTCGGCACTTGCTCCTTGAAGTACGGATGCAGCGGCCGCGGGATCGTCCGCGCCACGGGCGAATCGGCGAAGGCCCGCGCCGCGGGCGCGTCCACACCGCGCGGCGGCTCCTTCGGCACGGTGATGGGGGCGTCGCTCGGGTCCGCGAGCGTATCGAGCAGGACGCCGCCGAGCTCGTCGAGTAGCTCCACCTCGGCTCGGCACTCCGCGCAGAACGTCAGGTGACACGCCACGACGACGGACATCCACTCCGGTGCCGCGCCGCTGGCGTACGACGCGAGATCGTCGGGGTCAGGGTGGTGCGTCGGTGTCATTCGCTCGGCTCCCCGATGTGCTGCCGTAGCGCGCGGAGCGCCAGCCTCGCCCGCGTCTTGACCGTCCCAAGGGGGATGCCCGCGGAGGCCGAGAGCTCGCTCATCGACTGGCCGTCGAAGTAGAGGGCCTCGAGCACGCGGCGCTGCTCGGATGGAAGCTGCTCCAGCGCGCTCCGCAGGGTGCGGGCGCGGGATATCTCGACGGCGGCGCGCTCGGGCGTCGGCTCCTGGCTCTGACGATCGCCGACCCAGCACGGATCATCGGGGTCGGGCTCGGGGCGCCTCGACCGCCTCACGCTGTCGATCAGCCGGTTTCTCGCGATCGCGAACACCCAGGTGCTCATCGCCCCCTTCTCTGGGTCGAAGCGCTCGCTGTTGTTCCAGACGCTGATCATCACTTCCTGCGCGACTTCGTCTGCCAGCGAGCGATTCAATCCATGCCGAAGGAAATACGCACGCACTCGCGGCGCATATTCGACGAAGATCGATTCGAAGCTCGGGCGCTCCATGTAAGTCTGGGTACGCCTACTCAGGGCGAGCGACCAGGCCAACGATGCCGGCTCGCTGCCGGCGTGCGAAGGATGGCCGAGCGCGCACTGCATGTGGTGAATACGCGAATCGGCGCCGATCGGACTTCTCCCCACAAGGCGAATTTTGCTTTCGTGCCGGGCGACTGTCCGGGGGGGTACGGCATTCGGCGCTTCACGGTTACTTCGCTTGAAGGGGGATCGGAGTAAAGCAGTGACCTCGGCAGGGGGGACTCGACCCGTCGCTTTCCGCAATTTCATCCAGTATTGCCGAGATTTGAGCCCGTCCCGCTGGCGGCGCGGCGAGAACGAAGGCAGAAAGGTCCGTCCGGAGATCCAGCACGATGAAAACTCTAGTCCTTTTGCGTCACGGCCAGAGCCAGTGGAATCAGGAGAATCGCTTCACGGGCTGGGTCGACGTCCCGCTGAGCCCCCTCGGAATGGAAGAGGCGAAGCGCGCGGCGCAGCTGATTCGCGACGAGAAGCTCGAGTTCGACGTCGCCTATACGTCCGTCCTGAAGCGGGCCATCAAGACGCTGTGGATCGTGCTCGAGGAGCTCGACCTGATGTGGATCCCGGTGCACCGCAGCTATCGCATCAACGAGCGCATGTACGGCGGGTTGCAGGGTCTCGACAAGGCAGAGACGGCTGCAGCCCATGGAGAGGCGCAGGTGAAGTTGTGGCGCCGGAGCTACGACGTGCGACCACCGCCAATCAGCCCGGACAGCGAGTATTCACCCGCTCGCGATCGCCGCTACGCGAAGCTCGGTGCGGCTATTCCGACGACGGAGTGTCTCAAGGACACCGTCGAGCGTTTCTTGCCTTACTGGGAGAGCGACATCGCTCCTGCGATCCGGCGCGGCGAGCGGGTACTCATCGCCGCGCACGGCAACAGCTTGCGAGCACTGGTGAAGCACCTGGACGGGATCAGCGACGACGACATCGCGGAGCTGAACATCCCGACGGGAGCGCCGCTGATCTACCAGCTGGACGACGACCTGCGCCCCCTCGGACCCGGGCGCTACCTCGGCGATGCCGACGAGGTGGCGCGCCGTGCCGCCGCTGTAGCGAGCGAGATGAAAAAGCGGGGCTGAGAACGCGCGGTCTGTGGACGCCGTCAGACGCGGCGGAAGCCGCCTGCGAGGTTGATCACTACCGAGATGATCGCGAGCACCAGGAGCACGTGAACCCACGCTCCGATGGTGTACGCGCCGGTCAACCCAAGGAGCCACAGAACGAGCAACACGACGGTAATGGTCCAGAGCATTGGTCACCTTCCTCTTTTTTGGTGGCACGACCTTCCGGCGCGTGCTGGACCTGCTCCAGTGCAACCCCCGTGCCCAGGCGACCTGAGCTCGCGGCGACCGGCGGAATCCTGCTCGAAAAGCGCCTGAAACGGGCCTGCCCCTAAAAAACTCCTCTCGAAGGAGTTGCAAGCTGCTGGCTGAGGCAATTCGCGTCGAGGGGTGCACCGGAGTGTGCGATCGCCGTTGACCGGCGCGCGCATGGCGAGCCATGGCGTCTCACTCCTCCGCTGATGACGGGCCTCCGTTGCCGCACGTGGCGCGCCGGCCAGCGCTCCCGGAGGACCTCGAGGGCTCGCCGCTCGCCAGCTGGGAGAGGATTCCGGCCTTGCGCGACGAGGAGCAGGAAGCGCTGTTCGCGGCGCTGAAGCGCGGTTTGAAGCTCGACGCCGGCTCCATTCGCACCCGGCTCGTCGAGTCGAACCTGCGTGTCGTCATCGAGCAGGCGCGACTCTTCCGAGGGCGCGGGGTCGCGCTGGCGGATCTCGCGCAGGAGGGGTGCCTCGCGCTGATCCGCGCAGTGGACCAATTCGAGCCGCCTCGCCACGCGGAGTTCGCGCGCTACGCCGTCTGGCTCATTCGACGACGACTGCGTCACATCACGCGAGCGAGCCTCGGTGTCTCCGTGCTGCAGCTGCCCGAGCCGTCCGAGGGCGAGCTCGTCGACGACACCGCGTCGCTCGACCCCTACGCGAACACCGTACGCGCGGAGGTGGAGCGCACCGCGCACGCGCTCCTCGGCATGCTCGCCGCCGAGGAACAGCACGTGCTCCGGCTGCGCTTCGGGATCGGTCTCGCCGACCCGCAGAGCTTCGAGGAGATCGGCAGGAGCCTCGGCATGGACCCGAAGCGGGTGAGCCGACTCGAGAGCCGCGCCCTCGCCCTATTGAAGCGCCGGGCGCGAAGGTTCCGGGACCGGATGGCGGATTGAGCCGGAAGTCCGCGCCGGGTCCCTTCCCACACGGACTTACACGGTGTCGCGCGCGGGCCCTTCCGCGGTGCAGGATCAATATCCCCCGTGTTACGCTCGTGAGCTCATGCGCCCTCTGCCGTTCGTGCTGCTCCTCGGGCTCGTCGGGGTGTGGAGCTCCGGCGCACGTGATGCGCTAGCAGCGCCGCGGGTTCCAGCGGCGCCGAGGCTCGCGGCGGCTCCGAAGAGGGCCCCCGCGCCGCGGAAGGGTCGAGCGACGAAGCCGCCCGCACCGAGCGACGAAGCGGAGCCTGCGGACTCCGCCGCACCACCGACCGAAGCGCCGCCTTCCGCCGCTCCCGCGGAGGGCGCGACGCCGTCTGCCTCGAGCGAGGCCGACACGAAGCTCGACGAGCGGCCGCCGCCGCAGACCGCAGGCGCCGGTCAGAACCTCTCGCCGCTGAACCCCGAGCCCCCCGAGTCTCCGAGGTCCGCGCCGGCGCCCGGTCCGGAGGCGCTCGACAAGCTAATCGCCGACATCGCGACGCTCCGCGCACGGGTCGCGGCCCTGACGACCTCGCTCTTCTCGAGCAAGCTCCGCGTCTTCGTCCACACGGACGGCGACGACGCGCGCGTGCAGAGCTTCGTCGTGACGCTGGACGACGGCGTCGTCTTCAAGGGCGACCCGGGCTTCATGGCGGAGGACGAGAAGGTCGTCTACGAGCACGCGGTCGCTCCGGGGAGCCACGTCGTCGGAATCGAGGTGGAGCGGCAGGACACGCGCGGCGCCGCTTACCGCACCTGGCAGACGACGCGCTTCGCCATCCAGGTGCCGGAGCGGCAGGTGCTCGAGGCGATCGTCACGGTGGAGGACGACTCCGACATGGCCGACGACTTCCCCGGCGACCAGGACGGCAAGTACGAGCTCGGGGTGAAGCTCCGGGCGAAGGTCGCCCGGTGACGGGGCGGAAGCTCGCCCGCTCCTCGCTCGCGGCGCTGCTTGCGATGGCGGCCTTCGCCCGCGCCGAGCCGAAGCCGGCCGCGGCACCGGCGGCAAAGGCATCCGCGGCGCCTGCGTCTCCGGCGGTTCCCGCAGCCTCGAGCAGTGACGCCCAGGACAGTGCCGAGCCAGCGGCCAAAGCTGCGCCGTCCGCTGAATCGACCACACCGGTTGCCGCAACGCCGGGCAAGCCGGATACGCGCGGCGCCGCGATGCGCGCCTACCAGACGGCGCTCGCTGCGCAGAAGCTCGGCGCCACGACGCCGCTGTCGCGCGACAGCGTGGGCGCCGCCCTCGCCGCCGCCGAGCAGAAGCTCGACGAGGGGCGCCGCGACGAGGCCATCGGCGACCTCGTGTTCCTCGTCGAGTCGCCACGCTTCGAGCCGTTCAAGAACCTCGACGAAGGGCGCAACGCCGTGCTGCTGCTGGGCGACGCGCTCGGTCGCGCCGGCGCTGACGAGCCGGCGCGCGCATACCTGGTGCCGCTGCTCGAGCAGATTCCGCCGGACGTCTGGGCGCGCCGCGCGGCGCGGAGCCTCGTCGACTTCGGCCTAGACAGCGATCACCCGCAGGTCTTCGTGGAAGATCTGAGGAAGATGGGCGCAGGTGTCCCCGACGAGCTCGCTGGCGACATCTGGTACCTCACCGGGCGCACCGAGCAGCGCGCGGGCCACGACGACGCCGCGCTCGCGGCGCTGTCGCGCGTCTCGCCGCGCTCGCGGTTCTGGGCGCAGGCGACGTACCTGATGGGTCTCGTGCACGTGGGCAAGGGTCGGCTGAAGGAGGGCGAAGCAGAGTTCTGCAAGGTCGCCGACGTGAAGCAGACGCCGCGCGAGGCGCTCGCCTTCGGGGGCGGGGATTTCTTCCAGGTCCGGGACATGGCGCGCCTCGGGCTCGGCCGCGTCGCGCACGAGCAGTACCGGTTCGACGACGCGCGCTACTACTATTACCTGGTGCCGAACGACTCGGAGCGGCTGCCGGAGGCGCTCTACGAGTCCGCGAACTCCCGCTACGAGGCGAAGGACTACCGGGGCGCCCGCGATCTCCTCGACGAGATGCGCTCGCGCGGCGACCGCTCGCGCTACAGCGACGAGGTCTGGGTGTTCGACGCTTACGTGGATCTCGCGCTCTGCGAGTTCCCGAAGGCCGACGAGAAGCTCCGGCGCTTCATCAAGCAGTACGAACCGGTGCGCGACGCCGCGCGCCGCACCGCGAGCGACCCGCGCGCTCTGTCGGATCTCGTCACCGCCGTCCAGACGGGGTCCGATCCGGAGTCGCTCGCGACGCGGGGCAACGCCGAGCCGCTGCGCGCCATCGGCGAGACGCTGCGGGGCGATCCGGACTTCGGCGTGGCCACGCGGCGGCTCGCCGAGCTCGATCACGAAATGAGCGGCCTCCGTCAATCGATGGCAGCGCTCGACGATGCTCGCTCGCGCCTGACCAGCTCGAAGGAAGTGCGTCCGCGGGCCGAGTCGCTGCTCGGCGGGACGGCCGCGGAGCGCTCGGAGCGGCTCGAATCACAGCTCGCCGAGGTCCGCAGGCTGATCAACCAGGTGAAGTCGTCCGGCGGTCACGCCGCAGAGGTCGAGCAGCTCGGGCAAGAGCTCGCGGCGCTCGAGGCACGCGCGCGCGACGCGGCACAGGCGGAGCGGCCCGCCGTCGGCGCGACCGCGGCGGCACCCGCGACGCTGCCCGAGCTCGTCGCCGCAGATCGCACGCAATCGACCGCGCTCTACGCGAACGGCCAGGGCATGCGGGGCAAGCTCCAGGACGCGCAGCTCGGAGCGGCGAAGGACGCGCTCGGGCGCCTGGATCTGCGGCTCTCGCGCCTGCTGCGGCGTGCGCGTCTCGGCCGCATCGAGACCGTGCTCGGAAAGAAGCGCGCCCTCGAGATCGAGATCGAGGCGCTGAGCGAGGGTTACCTGCCCCAGGGTGCGGTCGACTCGCTGGAGGCAGCCCGCTACCTGCGCGACGACGAGGAGTACTGGCCCTTCGACGGCGAGGACTGGGCGGACGAGTACGTCGGCGGAGAAGGCCTGGAATGAGTAGGGGGCACCCGGCGCGTCTCGGCGCGGCGTTGTGGGGGCTCGGTGCGCTCGCCGCGCCGTCGCTCGGCTTTGCCGGGACGCTCCCGGTGACGCCCGCGGCGAAGGCCGCGCTGTCGGGGGCCGGACACGCGACGACGCTTGCCGCCGACACGGCGGCCGTATCCGCTGCCGCGACCACGACGGGCAAGGTGAAGCCGCGGGGTGAACGACAGCTGGGCGCGGTGGCGCGCCCGACCGTGAAGAAGAAGAGCGAAGCCGCGGCGATGGCGAAGCGCGAGGGCCGCGTCAGCCTGCAGATCCCCGAGCGCATGCGCGCGATGCTCGAGCGGCAGATCGACGACCGCATCGAGCGCGACTCTGCGGCGCTGAAGGATCTCCGCCGCGAGGCGATGGGGCTCCTCGAGAAGTTCGTCGCGGAGACCCCGAAGACCGCGTCCGATCTGCCGGAGGCGCTTCTCCGGCTCGGCGAGCTCGAGTGGGAAGATCAGCGCGACCAGTTTCTCGAGAAATTCAGGCGCTGGGAAGCGACGCCGGGCGACCAGCGCGGCGATACGCCGGAGCCCGACTACCGCAAGGCCCGCGAGCGGTTCCTGCTCGTGCTGCGCGAGCACAAGAATTACCCGCGCTACGATCTCGCGCTCTACATCGACGGCTTCCTCGCGACCGAGATGGGCAAGCACGAGGAAGCGCTCGAGCGCTTCAACAAGCTGCTCGCGTGGTTCCCGAACTCGCGCTTCGTTCCGGACGCCCACATGGTTCGCGCCGAGTACGAGTTCACGAAGGAATCGCCCGACTACCAGGTGGCGTACAACGAGTACGAGCAGGTCCTCAAGCACAAGGACTCCGACCTCTACGACATCGCGCTCTTCAAGAGCGGCTGGTGCCTGTGGCGTCTCGGGCAGACCGACGAGGCTGCGCACCGGTTCCTCGTCGTCTTCAAGAAGAGCGCGGAGGCGGGCAGCGGCGTCAGCGCGAAGCGCCGCGCGGAGCTCGACGAGCTCCAGGCCGAGGCGCTGAAGAACCTGGTCGCCGTCTTCGTCGAGGACGAGAAGAACAGCGCCGAGGACATGTACAAGTTCCTCGTGAAGGCGGGCGGCGAGAAATTCGCCGGCGAGATCGTGCGCGCGCTCGCCGCCGCGTTCTACGAGCAGAGCCAGTACGAGCGCGGCATAGAGGCGTACCGCCTCCTGCAGAAGCTCGAGCCGCTGAGCCCCCACGGCTACGAGCACGCGCTCGCGATCGCCCAGGGCCTCTCCACGATGCAGGAGTGGGACAAGCTCGACAAGCAATACAAGAGCGTCATCGCCGACTACACGGTGCCGCCGGTCGTGAAGGGCGCGCCACCCGAGCAGCCGAGCGCCTGGGCACGCTCCCAGACGGAGGCCGTGCTCCGCGCCGCGGAGACGGCCATCGAGGCGCAGGTCCGTCAGGACGCGGTGAGCCTCCACGCGAAGGCCCAGGCCGACAAGACGAGCCGCGTCGAGTATCTCGCCGCCGCTCATCTTTACGAGACTTACCTGAGCCGCTTCTCCGGGCGCCCCGAAGCGTACGAGGCGACCTTCAACCTGGGCGAGATCTACTTCTACCACCTGGCCGACGACGCCAAGGCCGCCGACGCTTACCTGGCAGCGGTGCGGATGCGTCCCGGTGGCCCTCTGTCGCGCGACGCGCTCTACAACGCGCTCGCCGCGCTCGAGACGTCGCGCGAGAAGGAGCTCGCCGCGAGCAAGGCGGCGGGCAAGAAGCCGCAAGAGACGCCCATCGACAAGAAGCTCACCGAGGCGATGGAGCTCTACGTGCGCACCTACCCGAACGACAAGGAGGTGCCGGAGCTCCTCTTCCGCCAGGGCAAGCTCTACTACGACTACGAGGTCTTCGACCCCGCCGTGCGTCAGTGGGGCCTCCTGCTCGAGAAATTTCCGTCCAGTCAGTTTGCCGGACCGGCGGGCGAGCTCATCCTCGACTCGTTCAACAAGAGCCGTGACTACCAGAACATCGAGACCTGGGCGCGCCGCCTGAAGACGGCGCCGGCGTTCCAGACGCCCGCGGCCCAGGCACGGCTCGACACGCTCATCGTCCAGTCCGTGTTCCGTCAGGGCGAGCAGCTTGCGGCGTCCGGCGAGCACGCCAAGGCCGCGGCGGCGTACCTGCGCGCGGCGAAGGAATTCCCGCGCGAGCCGAAGGCGGCCCAGGCCGCGGTGAACGCCGAGACGGAGGCGCGGCGCGGGGGCGACTTCGACACGCTGCGCGCCGCCGCCGATCTCCTCGTGCGAAACCACGCCGGTCGCGACGAAGCGGCCGAGGGCGTGTGGATCGCGGCGACGGCGTACCAGTCCGTCGGCCTCTTCTCGGAGGCTGCGGACTATCACGAGGTGCTCGCCGACAAGTGGCCGAAGAGCGATCACAACAAGGACGCCGCATACAACGCCGTGCTCCTGCGCACGACCATCGGCGAGCACGACAAGGCGATCGCCGACGGCGGCGCGTTCCAGCGCAAGTTTCCCCGTGACGACGAGGCCGATGAGGTGACGTTCTTGATGGGCAAGGCCCACGAGAAGGCCGAGAAGTGGCGCGACGCCGAGACACTCTACGCGCACTACTCGCAGTCGGCGAAGAGCGCCTCGAACAGGGTGGAGGCACTGGTCCGCCTCGCGACGGTGCGGCTCAAGCTCGGTGACGAGCGCGGCGCGGAGGCGGCGCTCGGCAGCGCCATGCAGCTCTATCGCACCTACAAGAAGAGCCTGGAAGACAAGGGCAAGTACTTCGCCGCGAAGGCCCACTACATGCAGGGCGAGCGCGTCCTCGCCGACTTCGACAAGATAAAGATCGAGGGTGACGTCGAACAGCTGAAGGGCCGGCTGAAGAAGAAGAGCGAGCTCCTGAAGCGCGCCGCCGATACCTTCCTGGAGACGGCCGAGATGGGCGTAGCAGAGTGGACGACGGCCGCGCTCTACCAGATCGGCGTGACGTACGAGTCGTTCTCGAAAGCGCTCCTCAGTTCGCCGCCACCGTCGGGTCTCTCGCCGGAGCAGAAGGATCTGTATTCACAGCAGATCGACGAGTTCGTCGTGCCCATCGAGGAGAAGAGCCTCGAGGCTTACGAGAGCGGCTGGCAGAAGGCGATCGAGCTCGGCATCTTCAACCAGTGGACCGCCAAGATGCGCGAGGCACTCGGGCGGTTGAACACGGAGCTCTATCCGCCGCTCAAGGAAGTGGGGTTTGCGATCCGCTCGAACGGGCCGTCTCCCTTGCCGCCGCTGATCGGAGCTCCACGGCGCTCGAGCGACGGCCGCAGCACGCCGTACCTGATGCCGGCGCCGGACGCGGGCAAGGACGCGACGAAGGACGCAAAGGACGGCAAGAGCGACGCGACAGGAGCCGGCAAATGAGGCGAGCGGCGTTCGCGCTCTTCCTCGTCGTCGCCGGGTGCGGCGGCAAGGCCGCGAAGCACGTCGAGGCGCCGGTGCTGGCGAAGGCCGACACCCGTGCGCTCGGCGAGATGGTCCAGGGTGTGGAGGCCGCCAAGCAGAAGGGCGGCCAGGACGAGGCCATCGAGCGGCTCAAGGCCGCGGTCGCGAAGGACCCCGGCCTCTGGGAAGCGCACTACAACCTGGGCGTGCTGCTCGCGCGCAAGGGCAGCTTCGCGGAGGCGGAGCCGCATCTCGCGAAGGCCGCGGAGCTCTCCCCGAACTCCGAGGACGTCGCGCTCGCGCTCGGCGAGGTGCGTCGACGCCGTGGCGAGCTCGACGCCGCTGCGGACGGTCTCTCGGCGTTCGTGAAGGCGTACCCCGACGCGGTGGGCGCGCGCTTCGCCCTGGTCGCGGCGCTCCGCGAGGCGGGCCGCGTCGACGAGGCCATCAAGAACGCGCGCGAGGTCCTGAAGCGACGCCCCAACGACTCGGAAGCCTTCGCTGCGCTCGCGCTTTCGCACCTCGAGCGCGGTGAGTCCGACACCGCGGAGCTCCTCTCGTCCGAGTCGCTGAAGGCGGAGCGCAAGACCGCCGTCGCGGAGCGCACAGCGGGCCTCGTCGCCCTGAAGCGCGGCGACGACGCCGTCGCGTTCCAGCACTTCGCGCGCGCGTCCGAGCTCGATCCGAAGGACACCGTCGCACGCCTGAACATGGGCGTCGTGCTGGTGCAGGCCGGCGTCTACCCGCGCGCGGAGAAGGAATTCCGTGCCGTGCTAGACGTCGAGAACGACAACGACGAGGCCGCGCTGGGCCTCGCCGCCGCCCTGCGCGCCCAGGGCAAGCGCGACAGCCAGGGCCCGTTCGTGGAGGCCGAGAAGATCCTGAAGGACGTCCTCGAGCGCGACCCGCACCAGCTCGCGGCGATGTTCAACCTGGCTGTGCTCTACGCCGACTTCATGGGCAAGCCGGACAAGGCCCGTCCGCTGGTCGAGCAGTTCCTCTCCGAAGCTCCCGACAAACATCCCGCGCGCCCAGCGGCCGAGAAGCTCAAGGCCGACATGGGCGCGGCAGCGGCGAAGCCGGAGGGAACGCCGCCCCCCGCGGGGAAAGTGCCCGCCGCGAAGGGTCGCGCGCCTTCACCGAAGTCGAAGAAGAAATAGAGAGCGCCGGCTCTAGAAGACGTTGATACCCCAGTTCTCGTTCGCATCGCCGACGTACGCGAACGTCGCATCTCCCCCATTCTGCCAGCTCAGGTACGAGGCCCCGTTCGGGGTCGTTATGCTCCCGAACGAGGCGCCGTTGTTGACGGCAGGGACTTGAAGCGTCTCCCACTCACGCGGCAGATCACGGTTGGCGACGGCCACACCGCCTCCTCCGCCTTCGGCCGATATGAACTGGCCGTTCGATGC
>CAYUAW010000157.1:1492-15483 GCA_964442485.1 uncultured Polyangiaceae bacterium | reverse complement strand
GGTAGGTACGCGGAGAACGTGGAACCCCGTCCCGGGACCGATGCACACTCCAGGACGCCGCCGTGCTCCTGCAAGATCGCGCGCGCCGTGGATAGACCGAGCCCCGTTCCTCCACCTACGTCCTTCGTGGTGAAGAACGGCTCGTAGATGCGGCTCTGTGTCGCGCCATCCATTCCGATGCCATTGTCCACGACGCGTATGCAGACATAGGCGCGACCGGGCTCCACATGAGGCTTCAAGGTTCGAAGAACTGGCCCATGGATCCGTTCGACCTTGACGCGCACCTGCATCGTGTCGGTCTTAGCGTCCATCACGGCGTCGCGCGCGTTGATGAGCAGGTTGAGCAGGGCCTGCTCCAGCTGCATGTTGTCCGCAAGCACCGGCTCCGCGTGTTCGGAGAGATGCGACGTCAGCTCGATACGTGGGTCGAATGCCCGCCGGCACATGACGACGGTGCGATCCACCAGACTTCGTACGTCGTCCACTCGCTTTTCGCGGGAACGCGCCCGTCCAGCGAAAGTCATCAGCTGCCGCACCAGCTCCGCGGCGCGCAGCGCGGCATCGTGGGCACTCTGAAGTATGGGCACCTGCTCCGCCGAAACTTCAGCGAGCGCGAGCTCCAGGTTCGGGAGGATCACCATCAGCATGTTGTTGAAGTTGTGCGCGACGCCCGCGGAGAGCTGGCCTATCGCTTCGAGCTTCTGCGTCTGGCGCGCACGCTCTTCGATCTCGCGCTGCTCCGTGACGTCGAGGCAGCCGCCGACCAGCCGCTCGGAGCTTCCGTCCGGTGCACGAACGACGGAGCCCTGACGCGACGCACGCAACCGTCGGGTCGCACGATCCGGTGCTCGAGATGAGGGTACTCACCGCCGTGATGTAGCGCCGTAATCAGCTCGGCAACTCGCGAACGGTCTTCAGGATGAATCAGCTCGAGATAGGCCTCGAAGGTGCGCGGAAACGTCGCCTGGCTCACTCCCCAGATCCGGCACATGGCGTCGTCCCAGGCCACGCGATCCTGGTCGACGTCCCAGCTCCACAGCCCCATCCCCGTGGCTGCGACCGTGATGCGGAGCTTCTCCTCGCTCCCGCGCAGCGCTGCCTCGGCGCGCTTCTGGCCGGTCACATCGGTCGCGATCGCGGCCAGCGCGACGACTCGACCGTCGCTCAGCACGGGGGCGAACGGTATCAGAAGGTCCGGCGTGGTCCCGTCCGCGAACGCTGCCTTCGTTTCCAGCGAAACCGTCTGACCGGCTTCGACGACGCGCTCCACCGCCGCGCGCACGTTCCCGTTCGTCTCACCCGGGAATTCGAACAGGCTGTGGCCGGCGACCTCGGCGACCGTCCTGCCGGGTCGGCACGGTTCAGTGATAGAACGGTGCCGTCCGTGCCGAGCAACATGATGAAATCAGGTGCGTTGGCCAGGAAAATGCCGAGCAACTCGGCGCATTGGTCCGCGCCGCGCCCCCCTTCGTTGGCAGAGAGAACCAGGCGCTCCATCTTGGCTCGGAGCCACTCGACCTGGGGATCGGCCATTCGCGGACGATGAGTGTAACTGCGAATCGACCACGTTCCAAGGAGCGCGCTGACACACTACGGGCTCGACCCGTGCGATGCGGCGGGAGCGATCGCTAGACCAACCATCAGAGCAGCCAGCCGATTCGCACGTTGAGGGTGGGCAGGATGGTGTGACCGACCTTGTCCAGGGTATCTTGAACCTTCTTGTCGTTCGGCTTGACGTACTGATCGACGACGGCCTGCGGCAGGGCGGGCGGCACGGCGGTGTTGAAGTGGGTCGCGCTCGGCGCGATCGGGATCTGCGCGCCGAGATCGACGCCGAGCGTGAAGCCGGAGTCGAACGTCTGGAGCAGTCCGAGCGTCGGTGTCAGCACCAGTGTGCGGACCGAACCTTCGCTTCCTACCGACAGCGGGTTCGGCAAACCGGGCGCGACGCTCTGGAACGCCGAGACGTCGTAGCTCCTCTTGAACGTGCCCTTCATGGTGGCGTACCCGACTCCTGCTCCCAGAAAGAACATGCCCCCGAACGGGAAGACGCGCGCGTACAGGTCGTACTCCTGATAGGAAAGCTGGGCATCGCCATAGAGCGAGAGCTTGATGGACGGGATCAAGCCGACGTTCACTCCAGCGCCGAAGTAGCGTGTGAGCTTGATCATCCCGCCGAAGCTCAGGATGCTCGGCAACCCCGCGCCCACCAGCACTCCGATCCGGAACGGCCCGAGCAGACCCTCTCCCTTCTCCTTCTTCGATCTCGGCTCGGGCTCACCGCTGTCCGAGGTCGTCGCTGCGAGTGACGGCTCGGGAGGCCTTTGTTCGAGAGTCGGCGCGGGCGGGTTGCCTGGCGCTGCTGGCGTGGAAGCGGGGAAGGCTCTCGTGCTGCTGGGAGCTACCGGTGCCGGGGCGGGACGTTGCGGGGGACGCGGCGCTTCCGGGGTCTCCTCCAGCGTCACCACCGATGGAGGAGGTCCGTGCTCGGGAAAACGGGCTGTCGACGAGGGAGAGGGCGGCGCGGGCTCCGGTGCAGGTTGCTCCGGAGGTGACGCCGAAGGTGGCACGGGAGGTGGCGGCGCGGGCTCCGGCGGTGGCGCAGGAGGCTCGTCCTGCACCGGAACCGCCTTGTCCGGCGGATTCGAGGGAGCGTCTTGCGCCGCAGCGCGATCGGCGATGAAGATACCGAGAGCAGAGCCGGTGACGAGGAGCACGGCACTCAGGCCATGGCGACTGGAGAGGGGCCGGAGCCGAGCTTCGGACAATCTCATCACTATACTCCGCGCCCGGGCGCTGTCGTGTGCCCGCTGGCGGTGACCTGTGGGGTTCCGATGTACAGCCTGATTAAACCGCTCGAGAAGCCACAGCGCACACTTGCGCACCGGGTCGCTTCCCGTCGATTTTCGTCTCGCCGTGGCGAGCAAACCCGCCGCACATGCGACGGATGCACGCGCGCAACCGCGCTCGTGTTAGAGCGCGGCCGATATGGTCAAGAACGTACAGGTCTTGCGCTGTTTCGCTGCGTTCGCCGTGGTGTTCCGGCACACCTTGATGTGGTTCGGCGCCGATCCTGGGCACGGATTTTTGTACGTCGGTCGAGTGGGCGTCGACGTCTTCTTCGTGATCTCGGGCTTCATCATGTTCCACACGACGCGCGACTTCGCTCGCACGACTCGCGAGTACTGGGTCGACCGTCTAGTGCGCGTGGGTCCGCCGTACTGGCTCGCGAGCTCCGTGATGAGCGCAATGTGGTTCGCCGGTTTGCCGGCAGGCAACCTGACCCGGGTGTGCGGCAGGGACGTCGCCCTCGATTTCCTGTTCGTGCCGCACCTGCGCTGCGACGGTGATGGTAACCCGATCCTGAGCGTGGGCTGGACGCTCAACTACGAGATCTACTTCTATGTGCTGTTCGGCTTGCTCTTCTTCCTGCGCTCGCAGCTGAAGACGCTGGTCGTGTTGCTGTTCGTGTTCACGAGCGGGAGCGTGCTCCATCACGCGCTGCGCTTGTCCCACACCGCCTCGGCGTACCTGCAGCCGATCACGCTCGAGTTCGTGGCGGGTGGCGCGCTCGCGCTGCTCTACCGCCGGCCGCTCAAGCTGGCGCGCGCATGGGCGCGCCCTACCGGCATCGCGTCGATGGTCCTCGGTGTCGTCGTCGCACTGGTGGCCGCTGCCGTCTTCAAGGAGCGCACGGCGGAGCCAATCGCGATACGCACGCTGGTGTTCGGAGTGCCGGCGACGATGATCGTGGCCGGAGCCCTGCTGCTCGAGAAGGTCGGAGTGGTGGCAGAGAGCTCCATCCTCCTGTTCTTCGGCGCCGCGAGTTATTCCGTTTACCTGGCGCACTCGCTCGTCGTGCAGGGAGTGGCGCTCGCGTACAGGGCCCTGGGCTTCGCGGACCGCGTCCCGGCCGTCGTCGGCTGGGGCGTCGCCCTGCTCGCTTCGGCGCTGGTCGGTAGCGCCTTCCACCTGTGGGTCGAGAAGCCCCTGGTGGCCATGATGCGCAAGCTGCTCCACAGGAACCGCTTCGAAGAAGCGCAGCCGCTGGCGACTTGAAGACGGCCTGGGCTCACGGGTGATGCCCGAGCGTCACGACCGCCACCGGCGTCGCGTGGTCGAGATCCGCTCCAGGTAGGTGCAGTAGCGTGCGCTCGAAGAAAGCGCTGACGTATCGAACCGTGAGCTCCCGCGCGACGACGGGGTCGAGATACTTGAAGGAAACCGTGGGCTCTGTCTGGCGCATCGCCGTGCCGCAACCGGGCATGCCGGGGAAGATCCCGAGAATGTCGGTGAACGACCAGTGTCCAGCGTCGGCGACCTCCGCGAGCCACGCTTCCTTCGGGTAGGTCATGTAGTCGCTCTTGATGATGTCGTTGACGGCTGTCGGAAGGTTGTTGTCCTCGGTCGCATAGAAGAAGAGCGCGGGCGGCTTGAAGTCGGCAAGCACGGCGCTGCTGAGCAGGGGAAACGTCGGTGGAGACGCCGTGAAGACGCTCGCCTTGATACGTGGATCGCTCCACGTCTCGAGCCCAGCGGTGATGGAGCCCATGCTATGGCCCACGAGGCCGACGCGAGCCGGGTCGAGCTTGCCGCGCAGGCCCGGTGGAACAGACGTGGAGGTGGCATCGAACACCGTGTCGAGCACCTTCATGAGATCGTTCTTGCGAAGCACGAGTTCGTCGGCTGAAAGAGGCCCGGGCGTGTTCGCGGCCTGCTCGTAGATCGTGTCGCCGACATGGTCGGGCGCGACCACGACGAACCCGTCCTGCGCGAGCCGTTCCGCCGCGCTGAACATCGCGAAGCGCACGCCGGAGTGACAGTGCGACATGATCACCACCGGAAAAGCAGTGCTGCTCGGCAGGGGCTCGGGTGACGGCGCGGCGTGCTGGACCTTGCTCATGCACTCGTCGGGGGCGCTCGCCATGAGCATCGTGAGCGTGTCGCGATTCGCACCCGGCGGCTCGAATTCGCTCACCGAGCGAGCCGCGATCGATGCTGCGCGCGCCGATTCCACCGCGGGATACCAGAGTTGCACCGGAAGGGTGCGATTGCTGGGTCCCGTGACCTCGATGCGCATCGTTCCGACGACGTGGCCGCTTGCGCTCGACGCGTCACCAGCATCGGTCTCGCTGCCCGCGTCCGGTGTTCCACCTGCTGGCGTTCCTCCGGCACTCGCACCGGCACTTCCGCTCGCGCCGCCGGCGCTTCCGCCGGTGCCGCCGGCGCTTGAAGCCGCTGCGCCGCCACTCGCGCTCGCCACGCCACCGGTGGTCGCGTTCGCCCCGGTACCCGCACCCGCACTCATTGCCAAGGCGCCACCGGCCGCCAGGGTGCCACCGGCCGCGGACGCACCGGCGAGCCCCGTCATTCCGCCGCTCGACGGACGGACGATGGCGCCGGCGCTCCCCCCCTCGCCGGCTGCACCGTTTCCCGGTCGTCCGCTGCTACACGCCGTTGCCGCGAGGATCAGCACGATGGGCCGACGCATGTCGCGACTCTAGGAAGCTCGCCGGCGATGTTGCGACGGCACGCGACGACAAAACCTGGGCGGATTGCGCCAACGCGTGCGACGCGACGAACCTATCCGCGGCGGCCCGAGGGAACGCGCGAGGCTCTCGCGTCGTCGGCGCTCCATCGCCGCCAGGCGCGATTGAAACTTCCGACGTCGCTGTATCCAAGCGCGAACGCGACCTCGTAGACGGCCATCTCAGGATTCGACAGCAGGCGCTCCGCAAGCACCCGGCGCGCTCGATCGACGAGATGATTGTAGGTGACGCCGCACTCGGACAGCCTCCGCTGCAGCGTTCGCATTCCCACACCGAGCCGTTTCGCCGTCTTGCTCTGTGACAGATCGCCGCCAGACAGCTGGGATTCGATGACGCGGGTCACGACCGTCACGAAGGGCTCGCCTTGCGCCTGGATGAACCTGTCGATCTCGGTCTCCAGGTTCTTCCTTGCCTCCGCATTCGCACTTTCGAACGGGCGATCGATGTCTGCGCGAGCGAACTCGACGCGACTATCTTCGCAACCGAACTCGATCTCGGTCCCGAAGTACTCTTGCAGGCGCGAGCGAAGGCGTTCGCGATGGTGAATGAGGCGAACGGCTCGCGGGAAGAGATCCTTCCCGGCGTGCATGCGCAGTACACCGAGGACGTGAATGAAATGCGATTCGGTGGCCTCCGGGGGATCGTCGCTCCCGCGCGGGATTACCCAGTGGACGGTCTCCCCGTGATCTTCGAGCCTCGGGCGATCGGAGAGGACTCCGCCGAGCACGAACCCGACGTAGCGCTCGGTGAGCCGGAGCGCTTCACGGGGTGTCTCGCAATACTGCACGGCCAGCCCGAGGTACCCGAGCTGTGCATTGGCAAGGACCAGGAAATTTCCGATCTCGATCCCGACGTCCAGCAAAGGCAGTCGCTCGATCAGAGCGAGACGCAGGGCGACGTACCAATCACGAGGAACGTGTCGGTCGCGGTCGGTGACATCCGTGAAGCGAAACCCTGCAGCCGCACACAACTCGTCCGCCGAGAGCCCCCTCGTGACCCCAAACATCACCCACAGCTGGACGAGCGCCGAAAGGACCGTGCGTTCCGCGTGGCGCCGGGCAGAGAGCATCGCGTCGAACGGACGATACCACGCGCGCTACCGGTCGAGCCCCCATCCTCCGTGGACTTTCTCAATCAGCTCGACCGGGTTTCGCTGTAGTCTCCTCGCCTCGCAGGCAGGGCGCGCTAGCGGGCGAACGACCCGGCAGGGCGCGACACGCAGAAAGTCGGCAGCTCGGTTCATGTCGGGAAGGTGGTGCGCAGCCCTCTGCACTGCGATCGTTCTGTGCACGACGGGAGCCTTCGGCGCCGACGTTCGCGCGCCCATCGCTAAGAACGACGAGGGCTACGTTCACGAGCTCATCGAGCGCGCGCACGCGCTCCATCTGTCGGAGAAGACGACGTGGCTCCGGCTCGGCCACTATCACTCGACGCTCTTCGGCGGCTGGAAGAGCCTGGCGGACGCCAAGGAGTTCTTCCTCGCCGGGGAAGGCATGTCGGATCCGTCCGCGGAGCTCGACGCGACGCTCCGCGGGTTCTTCGAGCTCTCCGAGCCGCGCGACAGTCGTCTGCAGCATCCTCTGTGTCGCTTTCCGGCTCGCTTCTCCTTCCTCGACTCGCAGCTACACTTCGCCGCGCGCGTGCCGAAGCGAGCCTGTCCGCGGTTCGCGGAGTTCGTCGACAAGCTCCGCGCGCGCTCGATCACCCTGGTCTTCTCCTCCTACTACCTGAACAACCCTGCGTCGGCCTTCGGACACACGTTTCTCAGGATCAACAAGCAGGGCCGCTCGACGGACGAGACCGATCTCGAGCTCCTCGATTACGGGATCGACTTCTCCGCGACCGTCGACACGAACAACGCCTTCATCTACGCCATCAAGGGACTGATGGGGCTGTTCCCGGGGGTGTACCGCCGCGTGCCGTACTACCTGAAGGTGGGAATACAACGACCACGACTCACGTGATCTGTGGGAGTACGAGCTCGATCTCACGACTCCCGAGGTGAACCTGGTCATCGCTCACCTGTGGGAGCTCGGCTCGAACTACTTCGACTATTTCTACCTTTCGGAGAATTGCTCGTATCACGTGCTCGATGCCCTCGAGGTCGCAAACCCGAGGTTCCGCCTGCTGGATCGCGTCGGGTGGCCCGTGCTCCCCGCCGACACGGTGAAGGCCGTCGTCGCAGAGCCCGGTCTGGTGAAGAAGATTCGCTACCGTCCTTCGATCCGAACCCAGGTCGCGTCTCGGCTCGCAGGCTTGACTCCGAAGGAACGCGACGTGGTCAGCGCACTGCTCGCGGACCCCGCGGCGCCGTTCCCAGCCGAGCTCGACGCCGGGGGTCGGGTCCGCGCGCTCGACGCGACGCTCGACATCGCCGATTCGCGGTACGCAAACGATCTGACGAAGCCCAACGAGCTGAAGGATCCGCACGGAGAACGGCTGAAGCAAGCGCTGCTCGAACGCCGCGCCGCGATGCCGGAGGAGAGCGAGGATCTGTCGATCCTCCCGCCGTTCGACAAGATGCCGCACGTCGGGCACGGCTCGCGGCGCGTCGTCCTCGGTGTGGGCTATTCGTCGGCACGTAGCTACTACGACACCGTCGGGTTCCGGCTCGCGCTTCATGATCTCGCGGATCCGACCGACGGCTACCCGGAGACGGCGGCGATCGAGTTCTTGCCGACGCGGCTTCGCTACTACGTGAAGCAATCGCGGCCGTCGCTCGAGGATTTCTCGCTGATCCGCGTCACCAGCCTGACCCCGGTGACGCGATTCGATCATTCGTGGTCCTGGACCGTGAGAGCGGGCGCCGAGCGCGTCCGCGACTCGGCGTGCCGCGACTGCCTCGCCGCAGTCGGCGAGTTCGGCGCTGGCTGGTCGTTTCACCTCTTCACGAACCGCGCGTTGTTCTTCCTGCTCGCCGACGCGGAGCTTCTCGCCCCTGCCCGCGGCGGCTTCTGGAACGCTCTACGTGCGGGGATCGGTCCATCCGGCGGGCTTCGCCTCAAGCTGAGCTCCGACCTGCTCGCGCTCGGCACCGCGCAGCTCTCGTGGCTTCCTGGGCAGGAGCTGCGAACGACCTGGCGGACGGATGCGACGCTCAGGTGGCAGTACGTCCGGGGCTTCGCCTTCGATGCGAGCGCCAGCGCCCAGCCCGAAGCCTGGTCGGCGCAGCTCGCTTCCGTTCTCTACTTCTGACGCCCCCGAGCCCCGGCCGCGTGGAAGTGAGTCGTGTGAGGGCGCGAGCTCTTCGAAGCCCGCGCCCTCCCGACGTCGTCAATCAGCCGAGGTGTGTACACTGGAGCGACGAATCGCTCTTCAGCACCTGGATCATGCTGTCGCTGACCTGCTGATCCGCCGCTTCCGCACCCTGGAAGATGCTCTTGAAGTTCTTCCGCAGCGTGCGGCCGACCGCGCGCGTATCACGGCATCCGGCGAGCTCGGCGAGCCCGCTGACCGTCGGCCCCTTTCCGCGGGCGATGTCCTTCGCCAGTGCGGAGCGGTTGGTCTGGATGAAGGCGGCCGTGCTTCCCGGCTGATAACCTGCGCCGTCGCAGTTGCTCGAGCCGGAGCTGATGCCGAAGGTCTGGGTCCCCGAGCTACCGTTCGTCGTCGCGGCGAACACCTGAGTGAAGCCGTTTGCGGGCGTGAACAGCATCGAACCGAGACCGCAACCGGCGTTACCGTACTTCGCGTTCGAAGGAGGCGTGGTCGACGCAGCCGCCGCCTCGGGCTCCTTGGGCTTGTTCGCCGGAGCTTCCTCCGCCGGCTTCGCGTCGTCGTCAGCGACCGCTTGCCAGCTGAACGCCATCACGCACAAGCCGACGCTTGCCGACAGTTTGCGAATCCACATCTTTGATGAACCCCTTGTCCCGCACCCACTGTAGGTCGCGATCCTTGACTTTTACCGCGAGCTGATTTGTGCAGTCAACAACGGCGTGGCTTCGTCACCACCGTGTCACTCTGTTCGCACCCATCCACAATTTGCACCTTTCGCATGCCAAAGGTGCACAATACGGGCGGGTGGCTAAAGGGAAGAGCTCGAACAGGCACCGGGTCGCCGTCGGCTGTCTGACGACCTTGCTGGTCGCAAGTCGCCCGGCGTGGAGTCAGTCAGCGCCGCCGACGGCTCCGCCGTCGGGCACGCCGGGCGCCGCTGCCGTTGCCCCGCCGACGGGCACGCCCGCGGCGGACGACGAACCGAGTCCTGCGACCAGAGAAGCAGGCGATGCGTCCGCAACGACGGTCGACGTCACAACTGTGGACGGCGCGGTATTCCACGGTGAGCTGGTGGAAAAGTTACCGGGCCAGTACGTCACCCTGCGCCTCGCGACCGGCGAATTCCGGAAAATAGCCTGGGCGGCGATCGCGCGTATCCAGCAGCACGCTCCCCGTGCGGGGGCGTCGACGGGTTCCGCTGGCGGCGTCAAGACGCTAGTGCGCTTCGACGCCAGCAATCCCGACGCGGCGCTCGAGAAGTACGTCGGCTCGTGGCAAGAGGTGTGTCTCGCGCCGTGCGAGGGTGAAATCTCGGAAGACGGGGCCTATCGGATCGGTGGGAAAGGGATTCGCGTCTCGGAGCCGTTCACGCTTCCTCATGGGGCTCGGAGGGTCGTGGTGCACGCCAGCGTCGGAACCGATGGTCGCTCCGCGCTGGGCGCGATCCTCGCCATCGGAGGTGGCGTCGGGGCGTACATCGGCGCGCTCGCGTGGTTGTTCAGCCTGGGCACCGTGGGCGATCAGGGCGGCCGGGATGGTTCGAGCAGTGGCCGCACCACCGGAGAGGTGTTCCTGGTCGGCGGCCTCGCTGTCGGCATCACCGGCTTCGTCATCCTCATGAACAATGGTACGGACGTTTCCGTCAATCCGGGTCGAGGCTCCGCCAGCGCACGCCCGGTGAACCTCTTCGGTCCGTTCATGCTCGGCCCGCGCGGCGTCGTGTTCTGAAACGACGCGAGGTGCCCGCACAGGCCTCACCCGCAATAGCTGGACCCTGGTTCGAGCAAACAGCGGTACTTCCTGCAATCCGACTTCGCGCTCGGCGCGACGACGGTCTTCATCACACCTCTGTCGGGCGTCCATTCGAGCTCGGTGCCGAAGGTGAGCGTGGGCATCTTGGGCAAGAAAGCCGGATCCAGATCGCCCGAGTCGACCAGATCCGAGAGGACGTCGAGCCCGATTGCCCGTATGCGGAGCCGGGCCGTCACTCGCGCCGGCAGCCCCCCGGGAGCGCGCAGTCGGTACTGCTTCATGACGGCGTGCTTGCCCTCGATGTAGGTCGTCGTCGCCGCGGGGAGCAGATTCGATTCGAAGCCGTCCGGGTGAGCGGCGGACTTCGCGGCTTGCCAGAACATGTGCACGGGCTTGCCCGCGGCATCGAAGATGCGATCGCGGAACAGGAGCAGGTGCGGGTCGCGCGTCGGATCGCCCTCGGGGTTCTCCTCGAGCTCGCCGTCGCCGATGTTGCCGCTCGCCACCTGATCGAGGAGCTTGCCGTTCGCGTCGTACGCCAGGACCTCGAGCCACATGCGCCGATCCTGCGTCGCGCCGCTCGGCTGATCGTGACCGGCGTTGGTCTCAATCTGAAACGAGAATAGATCGGGCGGCGTGACCTCCAGGGTGAAGAAGGAGACGCTCGCCCGGAGCTCGCAGTCCTCGACGGCGCTCCGCAGCGCGTCGGGGTGAGGGAAATCGGTGAGCGGCAGGTCGACGCCGGGCCAGAGGTGGTCATGCACGTTGCGCTGGCTGGCGCCGGGCACGGTGGCCGCGAGCGCACGCTGCCCGGGCATGTGACAGCCGACGCAGCTTCCGAAGGACGGCGGCGCCCCCGTCGCGCTCTTCGAGAAGATGCCGTCACGGTACTCCTGGAACGTGCGCTCGAGGTGAACGCCGGCAGGCGTGACGATGTCGTGGCATCCGCCGCAGAGCGCCGAGCTCTTCGGGCTCGAATCGTCGAACAGCTCCGAGTACGCAGCCTGGTGCGCGTGAGGCGGACGCGGATCGCGGATCGGGCCGCGCATGATCGTGTCGTTCGCCATCTGCAGCATCCCGTTGTGGTCGCCCTGGATTCCGGTCACGTCGTGGCAGAAATAGCAGCTGACGCCGCGTTCCTCGTCCGGCAAGCGCTGGAGATCGAGGCCGTCCTTCGTGAGCTTGTCGAACACCGCCATCGGCGCGTGGCACTTGAGGCAGAAGTCGCCGAGCTCGCCGTGCGTCTCGCGCTGACCGCGCCGGTTCATGGCGAGGAAGACGGGGTCTCGCGCGGCGTAGGCGTGCATGCTGCTCGACCACTCGCGATAGTGGGCAGGGTGACAGCTCTTGCAGGCCTCCGGATCACGCAGCTGCTCCCGTGTCACCGTGGCCGGCTGGGCCGGAGCATGAACGCCGCCATCGCTGCACCCGCCGAGAAGCAGCCATGCCCAAACCCACGCCGAGAAGCGTCTCATGCCGCCCGAGCTCCTCCGCGCGAGCGTGCAAGTCGGCGCGCCGAGAAGAGCGCTCCCGCGAGCGACAACCCCAGCGCGAGCATGGAGCCCGCGCCGCTCCCGACTCGGGAGACGGTGCACCTGTGACCCGTCGACGGCTTCGGGCTCGTCTGCGTCGCAGGCACAGTGCGCGGCGTGACGTTCTGTGCGCCTCCGATCATCACGCCGGTCAGCGGTGGATGGGGCGCCTCCGCCTCGATGGCGCTGGGCCCAGTGCTCCCCGCAAGCTTTGCCGCGATCGCCTCGCGATTGTCCTTCACCACGACGCCCGAGCCGGTGGCCGACAGCTGGACGAGCTCGAGGTTCGCCGGCATCGAATTCACCGGGAGCGGCCAGGTGCCGTCACCCTTGCCGGCGATCACGGCCCCGTGCGGCAGTGTGATGCGCCAGGGCGCCTCACGCTGGTCCAGCCTGGAGCTGCACTGAACGACCTGCCTTGCGACACGCGTGTTGCTGAGCTGCGCGAGCTCCTCGTTGTACGTGAAGACGGGGTCGACGGTCATCTCGCTGGCGCTCATCCTGCTATAGAGACGCGTGAGATAGGGAGCCGCGTGGAAGAGCGCGGCCGCGTCGGAGACGGGCTCGATGACCTTCGCCTGGAGGAGGCTGAAGAACCGCTCGGCGTCGACGCTCACCACGCCGCGGTATCGAGCAGGGTCTCGTGCGAAGTCGTCGAGCGTCACGCGGGCGGGCAAGGTGCTCGCGCCCCTCACGGCGTCCCTCCAGCCATCCCAGCCGCCGAAGTGACGGTTCGCGGCGAGGATGGCGTCGATGCCGTCCGCGTAGTGCTGTCGCGACATCATCGGGAGCGCCTGCTCGTCCACCGACGACCAGACGCTTCCCCGGAACTGACTCGCGGGCGCGGCGAGCTCGGTGACGAAGCCTCGGTGGCCGGCTTCCCGCACCGCAGCCGTCACGACCGCGTCGTAGTTGCTCGGCTTGATGATGGTCGGACCGAACGGCCCGGCACCGCCGGCCGGCAGCGTCCCGGCGGCGTGCCTCGCGCCCGAGAGCCAGTCGATGAGCGCTTCGTCGAGGACCAGCGATCCGTAGTTCAACGGCACGGCCTGCGACGGACCGAAAACCCAGACCTGAATGCCGATGTCGCGTGGCGCCGCCACGGACGCGGGCCGCAGCGGGATCATCGGGAGCTTGCTCTCGTAGGTGAGCATCACCGGTTTGATCGCTCCGGTGTCGACGCCCCTGCCGAGCTTGAATGCGAGCAGATTGAGGCCGTCCTTCAGGTATGGACCGAGCACGCTGCTCTCCATGCCGGTCAGTGTGTAGCCGTTCGCCGTGAACCAGTCGGTTGCAGCTTTGGCCGGATCTTCGATGCTCGGGTCGACCTTGATGCTCGTGTAGTCGTAGGGTCCGATGGAACCTTGATCGATCTTCACGATGCTGTCTTCCGCGGCGCTTTCCGCGGCGGTTTCGTAACCGGCACCCGATGAAAGCGCCGGCACGGTGCCCGGCTTGCACGCGCCTCGAACCGCGACCTCGACGAGATACTCGGGCGCCGTCGCCGCCTCGAGCCGCCGGAACACCGTGCTCGACGAAACGCCGATCTTCGGCTTGCCCGGCACGGGAATCACCCACGCGAACTTCTGTGGCGGTCCCTCGTAGCTCAGCCGGACGATCGCGGTGATCGTCGTGTCCGGGTTGTCGACGAAGACGATCTCCTCGCCCGCGTTCCGGACCGGCGCGGCTCCGGAGGACCAGAGTCCGCCGAACGCCTCCGCGCGATGGCTCCACGTCGCACAGAGCAGCAACGCCACCATCGAGCGGGTCCAACGAGAGCCAACGGTCTCGACGCGCTCGACCATCACTGCATGGGAGACTAGCATCCGCCGCGGCAGCTCTTCACGCGGCGAGGCCTGGCGACACACACCCTTTGCGCATAAGCGCTCCGGGTTCGCTCAAACGCGCTCCAGGGGCCCGAACGTCGCGAGGCGTCATGAGC
>CAYUAW010000157.1:0-1392 GCA_964442485.1 uncultured Polyangiaceae bacterium | reverse complement strand
CGAACGGCGATGCCTGCTCGGCTCAATCCGGGTGTAACTCCGGGCTCTACTGCGACGCCGCCTCGAGCCGGTGCCGCGCGCGAAAGCCCCCCTTTGCAAGCTGCCAGAGCGACGAGGAGTGTCTCGACCCGTCGACGTGCGCCGGCGGAAAGTGCGGGTTCGCGCTGACGTTCATCTGCACGGGAATGCCCCCGCACGCCAACTGACCCTCTCTTGCCGCAATTCCCGGCGACGCGCCCGCACCCACCTCTTTACGAGATGACGACGCAGAAGGATGGTCCCGGACGTGCCACGTCGCGCGGCGCTTCGCCTCTACTACTTCGTCTTCTTCGCCGCGATTGGCGCGTACGTTCCGTACTTCCCTGCGTGGCTGAAGGCGCGCGGCATCGACGGCCTCAGGATGAGTACGGTCACGATGCTCGTCCCTCTCTTCGGCGTCGTGAGTCCGGTGGCGTTCGGGGTCGTGGCCGACGTATTCGGTCTGCGCGGTTCACTGCTCCGCGTCGCCGCCGCCGGGGCCGTGCTCTCGTTCGGCGGCATCGCAATGTTCGGCACCGGGGGCGGCGCCGCGTCTTACGCCGGCCTGTTGCTGTTCATGACGTTGTTCGCGTTCACGCGCGGCCCGATGGTGAGCCTCGCCGACGTCACGGCGCTCGAGCAACCCGGTAGCTACGGACGCACGCGGCTCTTCGGTTCGGCAGGGTTCACCGCGATGGTCGTACTCGCGGGCGCATTCGTCGACCTCCGGAGCGCGCGACAGCTCCCGCTCCTCATCACCGCTGCGCTCGGGCTGACGCTCGTCGTGAGTGCGCGGCTGCCGGCCCGGGCCATGCACCCCCCGTTGCCCGTCGCCGCGGACGCCGCGAGGCTCGCCAGAAGCCCGGACTTCCTTCTCTTCCTGCTCAGTGGCTTCCTGTGGTCCGGCGCGCATGTCAGCTACGACCTCTGCTTCTCGATGCACCTCGCGGACATCGGAGCATCGACGCCCGAGGTCGGCCTCTGCTGGGCGGTCGGCGTCGTCGCGGAAATCTTGCTCATGAGCGCGGCGCATCTGCTCTTCGTCCGCTTCAGGATCGCGAAGCTTCTGATGTGCGGCCTCGCCAGCAGCGCGTTGCGATTCGTCGTGATCGCCCGGACGCATTCCGTTCCGGCACTCCTCTTGCTCTCGCCGCTCCACGCCTTGACGTTCGGGCTCTACTGGGTCGCCTCGCTCGAATACGTGAGGCGGCGCGTCCCTCCGCACGTCCTCGCCACCGCGCAGAGCTTGCTCGCAGCGGCGGTGGCGCTCGGGTCAGTCATCGGAATGCTTTCCTGGGGCCCGCTCTACACCGCGAGCGGCGGCTCGAGCGTGTTCACGGCGGCGGCGGCGGTCGCGGCCGTCGGTTGCCTCGC
>CAYUAW010000156.1:10948-15502 GCA_964442485.1 uncultured Polyangiaceae bacterium | reverse complement strand
CCCGCCGTTCCGCCGGCGCCACGGTTGCCTGTGCCTCCGCCGCCGCCGTCGCTCTGGCCACCCTGGTTGCCACCGCCGTCGCTCTGGCCACCCTGGTTGCCGCTGCCGCCGTCCTCTGACGGCGCGCCGCCGACGGTGTCGTTGCCGCCGCTGCCGGTCACGGTGACCCCAGCAGAGCCGTCGCCCCGCTCGTGGACGAGGTGGTAGTCGCCGAGACCGGAGCTGCAGGCGACGCCGAGCGCACCGAGCGCTGCGGCGAGCCGCGCGTGCGCGACGCGGAGGCGCGGACCCCGGGACATCGGTTCATGTTGCCGCTCATCCCCCATGCGGCGCAAGGGTCGCGAGCGGTCCGCGAGTGCAGGTGGTCACCAGGGAACCCGAGATCCTTCCTGGAATGACCGCTCTTCCTGCCTCGAAGCGCCGCGAAATCACGGTGCTCCAACGGTGGCCGCTACCCACGGCGGAATCGGAGACGATGTCATGATAAGTGAGAATTCCGAGCGCGAATGGCCGACGTCGACGAGATCCGGATGCCCGAGGAGCCCGGCAGGCTCATGGCTCACAGCGCCGTGGACGTGCAGATGATGCTCCGCACGCCTCAGGGTGAGGAACGACCGCTGCTCGCCGGGCGCTGCACGACGCATCACCTGCGGCCGAACGGCGTCATCGTCGTGGTGCGCCCTCAGCTGGTCGCGAACAAGCTGCCGCCCGTGAAGCGCGCCGACGCCGTACACGTCCGCCTCAGGCGCTCGCAGAACGAGACGATGGAGGTCGACGGCGTCGTGTCGTGGGTCCGCCCAAAGGCATTCTTGCCGAGCGGTCTGGCCGTGTCACTGGTCGGGATAACCTTCGACGGCGATCCGGACGAGCGCGTCTTCGACGTGACCGCGTTCCTGTCGCGGCAGAGCGTGACGCCTCCCGAATGACGCCGTGCGCGCCGAGATTCACGGCATGGTTCGCAGGAGACGCCACTCGAGCACCTTCGCGAGTTCGCGGATCGCCTCCGGCGTGCTCGGATCTTCCAGCAGCCGTGGCAGGGTCACCAGCGGTGCGGCGATGCCTTCTGCCATCTTCCGCACGCTGTCGATCTGTGCGCGCTCGCTCAGGGCGCGCCGTACCGCGGCTGCGATGCCCTCGTCGCCGGGGTCACCGGGAACCAGGGCGAGAGGCCGCGACAGCGCCGCGCGCTCGGCGTCGTGAAGGAGCAGATCCACGACCTGATTCACGATCACGTTGGCGATGGGTAAGCCGAGCTCGCCGGTGACTGCGCTCGCCAGCTCGAGCGACTCGTTCGCCGGCATGTCTTCCGGCAGCGTGACGATGAGCACGCCGCTCTTCTGCGGATCCTTGAACATCGTCCAGGCGCGCTCGGCGTCGCGCCGCAGGAGCCCCGGCGGCACGACGTCCACGATGATCTTCGGCACCCGCAGCATGTCGAGGCCGTGTCCGGTGGCGGGCGCGTCGAAGAGGACGACGTCGAACCGGTGGCCCCCACCCGGGACCTCTTCCGTCGAGTGAAACCAGGCTTTTCCGAGCATCGCCCACTGGTGGAGGCCAGGCACCGCGGCGAAGAAGCCGCGCACGTACTTGTTCCCGAAGACGGCGTTCGACAGCGTGCTACTGCGCAAGATCATCTCGCCGTACTCGCGCATCGCCGCTTCCGGGTTAATCTTCACGGCGAAGATGTTCGGAATGACCTCCACGACGTCGGGCCCGAGCGGCGAAACGCCGAGGAGCTCGGAAATCCGCTCCTTCGGCTCCGAGACCGCCACCAGCACGCGCTTGCCGCGCGATGCGAGCGCGAGTGCGAGCGCGGCCGTCACGGTCGTCTTGCCCGTGCCCCCCTTGCCGGTGATGAAAAGAAAGCGACGCTGGTCGAGGGGAACCGTCTTCGCCAAGGCGGCTCGCGTTCTACCGCAAACCCTGCGTTGCCACCCATGAAAGTCGCCCTGCTGCAGCTCGATCCCACGATTGGCGCCATCCGGCAAAACGCCGACCGCCTCCTCGACTTCGCTCGAACGGCCGCCCGCGCCGGAGCGGAAATCGCCGTCGGCTCGGAGCTTTCCATCGTGGGGTATCCGCCCAGGGACCTGCTCGACCGCCCCTCGCTGCTCCGCGAGGTGGCGCGCGAAACAGAAAGGGTCGTCCGCGAGGCGCCTCGAGGCATGACGCTCGTCTTCGGAACTGTGGTCGGTGACGGCCACGCCGGCCTCACCGCGAACGCAGGCGTGGTCGCGCGCGACGGCGCCGTGGTGACGACCGCGCAGAAGCGGCTCCTGCCCACGTACGACGTGTTCGACGACGCGCGCTACTTCGAGCCGGGGCAGGCCGCGACCACGATCACCGTGGCGGGAGTTCGTCTCACGATCGCGATCTGCGAGGACGCATGGGCGGAGGTCCCCGGTATCGGCGCGCGCTATCGCGACAATCCGCTCCGGGACGTCCGCCCGGAGACGACGGACGTGTTCGTGAACCTGTCGGCGAGCCCCTTCACGCTGAGCAAGCTCGAGTTTCGCCCGAGGCTCTTCGGCGAGCTCGCGCGGCGGCACCAGGTGGGCGTGGTGCTCGTCAACCAGATCGGTGGCAACGACGAGCTGCTCTTCGACGGACGGAGCAGCGTATGGAACGCGCAGGGCGAGCTGCTCGCGCGCGCGCCCATGTTCGAAGAGTCGTGCTTCGTCACCGAGCTCGAGCACCCCGGCGTGCAGAGTCCGGAGCCCGCGACTCGCACGGAGGCCGCTTACCGGGCCCTCGTCATGGGCGTGCGCGACTACGCGCTGAAGTGCGGGTTCTCGCGCGTCGTCATCGGTCTGAGCGGTGGCATCGACTCTGCGCTCACGGCGACCATCGCCGCCGACGCCCTGGGAGCGACCCGCGTGCTCGGGGTGTCGATGCCGACGCGCTACTCGTCCGAGGGCTCCCTGACGGACGCGCGGGCGCTCGCGAAGAACCTGGGCATCGACTACCGGGTGATCGACATCGAACCGATGTTCCGCGCGGCGCAGGGGACCATGGGGCCGCTCGTCGACGGGCTGGGCGAGCCAGGGCCGCTCGACGTGACGTGGGAGAACGTGCAGGCGCGTATCCGCGGCGCGACGCTGATGGCGGTGTCGAACCGCACCGGGGCGATGGTGCTCACCACCGGGAACAAGAGCGAGCTCGCGTGCGGCTATTGCACCCTCTACGGCGACATGGTCGGCGGTCTCGCCGTCATCAGCGACGTTCCGAAGACGATGGTGTACGAGCTGTCGCGCTGGGTGAACCGCGACGCTGAGCGCATCCCCCAGAGCTCGATCGACAAGCCCCCTTCAGCCGAGCTTCGCCCGGATCAGAAAGACGAGGATTCGCTGCCGCCCTACGGGGTGCTCGACGCGATCCTCGAGCTACACGTGGAACGGCACCAGGGGAAGGACGAGATCGTCGCGCAGGGCTTCGATCCGGCGGTCGTCTCCCGGGTACTTCACATGGTCAGGATGAGCGAGTACAAGCGGCGACAGGCGGCGCCCGGACTCATCATCACGGGCAAGGCGTTCGGTCCGGGCAGAAGGGTGCCCATTGCGCAGGGTTTCACAGAGGAATGACGCTCCACGTTCGATGGCTTGCTGAAGGCGCCGCCTGTGCGGCGCTTGCGATGACGTTGACGGCCTGCACCTGTTCCTCGGACGACAACCCGGGGCCGCTGACGGCTCCGAGCGCCGTGCGTCAAGCGCGGTCCGCGGAGCCCGCTGCAATCGCGAGCGACCGTCCGCCGCTCGATCAGGTCATCCGCCTTCCCTCGGGCCCGGTGCTCGAGATCCTGCCGGGCCAGGGCGTGGGGGCAATTCGCCTGGGCGCGACGGTCGCGACGATCGAGCGGCTCATGGGAACGCCCTGCGAGTTCAAGACGGAGAAGGCGTGTCGCTACGTGGGGCGCGCCGTGGAGTTCTTCCTCGACGACCAGGGGGTGACGAACGAGATTCGCATTCACCGGGTCGACCGTCCCACGACACCGGAAGGTCGGACCTTCGGCGTCTTCAACGGCCGCATGGCGAACGGCTTCACCCTCATGATGATCCCGAGCGGCGTGAAGGGCCTCATCGGCGCGCCAGCCAGGACGGAGACGGTGACGAACGGCGGCCCCGCGAACACGGTGGAGATCGACGACTACGACGGCATGCGCGTCGAGTACGACAAGCTGCCGCCCGAGCGGATCGTCGTCGGCGGCATCGTCATCACGAAGAGTGCGAAGGCGCCTTCCGGCGCTCCCTCGCCGCACGCGGGGCCGAAGAGCGCGCCGGGGCACTGAGCCGGGGGGTGCGGGGCGCCCGGGTCACGAGAGAACACATCCGCGCACCCTGAGTCGCACTGCCGGCGCTCGCGTTGCTGGCGGCCGAGCGCCTGGAAGGGTGGAGCTGTGGTGTTACGCTGTCCGATTGGATGTTCCGCCGTGTGAACCGAGCGCGCCCCGGGCTCCCCGTGCCGTTGCTCGTTGCGCTGACCGCGCTGTGCCTTCCTCCGGCCTGCGGGCGCGTCGGCTACGACCTGTCCGCGTCGAAGTCCGGCGCGGGTGGTGCG
>CAYUAW010000156.1:0-10848 GCA_964442485.1 uncultured Polyangiaceae bacterium | reverse complement strand
ATCGGGCAGTACTTCCTGCGCGTCGATCCGTCGGCGACGGGGCATCCTTTCCAGAACGTCGCGGCCTTCTGCAATCCGGCGCTCGTCGCGCGGTGAAGCGTCGTCACCCGCGCCTGCGTCACTTCACTCGCCGCGCCGTGATCGGAATCGTGAACGAGACTGCCTCCGGCTGCGACCCGAAGTCGATGCGACGGGCGACGCCGATGACACACTGACCGAGCGGCGTGCCGTTCAGCGCGGCCGGCAGGAGATCCGCCGAGTCGACGTGCCCGGACGAATTCACGCGAAAGCGAACGGACACCTCGGGCCGGCCGTCCACCTCCTTCACGTTCTGGGTGAAGCACCCCTCGATTGCTGCCCGGCTTCGCTGGACCTGTCGCGACAGGTACGCCGCGTCCGGCTTGCCGCCCGCTGCGGAAACGTCGCTCGGCTTCGCACGGAGCGCGTCCTGCATCGCGCTCGCGGACGCGCTCGCGGCGGGCGAGGGCGCGGATGGGGGCACCGACGCCACGGGCTGCTCAGTGGGCGCCGCCGACTGAGCCGTCGTCGTCGAGACCGGCGCGGATGGCACCTCGGATTGTCGCTCGACGACGACGAACCGCGACGCGGGGGACTCCTGCTTGCGCGTGACGAACGCGAAGGCAGCCGCGGCTGCGGCGAGGACGGCGACGAGCGCTGCGAGCCACGCCGTACGTGAGGCCGTGGAAGGCGCTTTCGTGGCTGCCTCCCGCACCGGCTCGGGCGGGTTCGTGAGCGTGGCCCGCGGTTCGCCTTCCGGGGCCGCGAAGCTCAGCGTTGCCGGTGGTCCCTCTCCCTGCGCCGCTCGCCACGCTGCGTCGCGCGCGTGCAGCGGCTCGAGACCGAGCTTCGCGGCCATGTCGCCGTTGAAATCGTTCCAGACGTCGTCGATGAACTCCGTCGCGAAGTCCTCCTCCCGCCGTTCGCGTACCGAGCGGAGTGCGTCCGCGAACGCGGCGGCGCTCGGGTAACGGTCCTGCGGGTTCTTGACGATCGCGCGCCCCACCGCGGCGTCGAGCTCCGGCGAGACGTCGCGGCGGATGTCGCGGATGGGCGGCAGCTCGTCGTGCAGCACGCGCCGGACGATCTCCGCCATGTCCTTGCCGCGGAACGGATTGTCACCAGACAGGAGCTGATAGAGCACGACACCGGCGCTGTACACGTCGCTCTTCGGGCTGGTGACGCCGTCGTACACCTCGGGAGCGGAGTACGAGAGCTTGCCCTTGAACATGCCATCGCGCGTCTTGTACTCGTCGCTCTCGTCCGCTCGCGCGATGCCGAAGTCGAGGAGCTTCACGTGACCCTGCAGGTCGATGAGGATGTTCCCCGGCGACACGTCGCGATGGACGATCTGCATGGGGGTGCCATCCGCTCGCACGAACGTGTGGGCGTACTGCAGGGCGTCGAGCACGCGTGTGATGATGTAGATGGCGTATTCGACGGGCATGTTGCGACGCGTCTCGACCACGTACCTGTGCCACTGCGCCAGATTGTATCCATGCACGTACTCGAGGACCATGAAGTACGCGCCGCGTTCCTCGTTGAAGTCGATGACGTTGACGATGCCCGGATGCTGCAGGTTCGCCAGGATCCGCGCCTCCCGAACGAAGGCACGCGCGGTCGCCTCGTCTTCGGCAAGATCGGAGAGGATGCGCTTGACGATCACTGGCCGCGTGAAACCCTGAGCGCCCTCCGTCCGCGCCAGATAGACGATGCCCATGCCGCCCCGCGCGAGCTGCTTGACGATGCGGTACCGCCCGAGGACGAGCTGACCCTGCATCTTGCTCGGCCGCTCCGTCATCGCGCTCCCTGACCCGGCGGAAGCGCCGCGGCGACGAGCGAGGAGCGGTCAGGGGGAGGCAGCACGTCTCAGATAATAGTGTAGCCCGCGGTGGGGATTCACGAACTCGATCGCGAGCGCCCGCTGGCCCGCCGGGGCTGTCGCTTCGCCGGAGAAACGGAGCTGATCGTCGAGCGGCAGATCTTTCCCTCCGACGGAGATTTTCCAGCCCTCCAGCGCGGCACCCGCCACTGTTACCGAGGACCCCGGCGAGAAGCTGCCGTTGGCCGGCGAGGTCAACGTCGCGGTGGGGGCGGCGTTGTCGAACTTGATTTCGATGCGCGTGTCACGCGTCCGCGCGCCGCCTCCGTCGAAGAAGGCGTGGTACTCGCCCTCGTGAAAGGCTCCCGACGCAAAGGAGTACGAGGGTGCGCTCGTCGATAAGGTCTCGCTCTTGCCGCCCGGGGACGCGAGGTGGAGCGTGTAGCTCGAGGCAGACGGCGCACCCGGCCACCGGATGGTGAGCTTCGGGAGGAGATTCTGATAGAGAACGGTGTAGCTGCGGCCGTCGGCGTCGACGGCCGTGGCGGGCGCGGTGCGCGGGATGCGTGCCGTCCCGCTGTCTCCCAGGACGGCGATCGCGCCGCTCGCCACGACGTCCTTCTCCGTGGCTCCGACGCAGCGGATGGCGTATCGGTGTGCTCCCGCCGACACGAGCACGGTCGTCGTGGTGCCGTTCGAATGCACGCGAGGAGCGCCGGTGACCTGGATGGTTGCGCCCTCTGGGCACTGGGTTCCCGTTGCGAAGCCGATCGCCGTCGGCGGGTGCGGGTCGTGCACCGCGAACGACGCGCCCGGCGCGACGACGAGATCGACGTAAGCCGGCCCTCGGCCCTGAACCTCCGCCCCCTTCTTCCCGATGAGGCCTTCCTCGCCGGCGCCCAGCTCTTCGGCGCCGGACGCGCCGCGGAGCTCCATCGAGCCCTCGCTGACGGTGACGCGCGTGCTGTCGCGTCCCACGCCGACCTCGCCCTTCGCGCCTAGTCGCGTCACGATCGAGCCGCCGGGCACCGCGATCTCGAGCTCCGCCGCAGCGCCGGTCAAGGACACACCGCCGCCCTGCGTGACGATGAACGGCTTCCCCGACGCGCCGACGAGGAATTCGCCGAGCCCGCGCAGCGAGACGCGCTGTCCCGCGCGGGTGACCTCCGCGGAGGTGCCCGCGGAGAGGCGCACCGTACTTCCGCCCGGCAAGCGTCCCTCACCCGGAGCGATGCGTGTGAACGCCTGCTCGCCGGGCTTGCGAACCACGCCGCCGTTGCCGGTGACGCGCACCGTGATCTCCGGGACGTCGGCGTCGAGAGGCGCGGGCTCCGGTTCGTGTGCGGAGCTGGCGGGCGGCGCGAGGGCGGTCGCCGAAGGAGGCGCGGACGGTAGCGCTTCGGGCGCCGCCGGCAAAAGACGCGCAGCACCGATGTCGACCAGCACGGCGTGCCCCGCCTTCACGTCGGTCTTCTCGCCGTCCTTTCCTTCGAAGCGCGCCAGGCCCACGACGACCTCGTAGCGGGTCTTCTGATCGACCTTCCTGAGCGTGAGCGTCGTGCCTGGATCGAGGACCGCGACGCCGATCTCGGTATCGAGCGACACCGTCGCGCCGCCTGTCTCGAGGATCGCCTCGCCCATCTGCAGGTCGACGCGCTGGTGACTCGGGCCCGTCGGGTGCTCCAGGAAGCGCACGATGGTGCTGCTCTCGAGCCTGAGCGCGCTCCTGTCGGACAGCTCGAGCTTCGCCGTGGAGTCCTTTCCCGTCCGGACGCCGTCGCCGACGAAGAAGGACGCGGACGTCTCCGCCGGACGCCACACGCCGACACTGCCGCCGCTGTCTCGCTGTGTCTCGCCCGTCTTCGCGACGAGCACAGCCACTGCGTCGTCCTTGCTTCGCAGGATGAGGCGCGTCACGAGGAAACCCGTCACGAGCGCTGCGGCGAGGAGCACGCCGATCAGCACGCGCGAATCGCGCGTGGGGCGGCGGACGCTGCCCGGAGGCGCCATCAGTGGCCCTCGAAGAGCTCCGCGTTCAGCACGGTGACGCCGTTCTGATCGACGTGGATCTTGCGGCGTTGCGGCTTGAAGCGGTCCGCGCGGATGACGACCTCGTAGTTTCCTGGCGGGACGTCCAGCGTGAAATTGCCCTCGGCGTCCGCCTTCGCCTCGACGCCCAGCGGCTCGACGCGGATCGACGCGGCGAGCCCCTTGCCATTGAACGAACGGACGAGCCCGCGGAGCTGTCCCGAAGGCGGCGCCGGCGAAAGCTCGAGCGCCACGGGCTCGCCTTGCCCGCCGATCTCCACGTCCTTCTCCAGCGAAGAGAAGCCGTCCGCGTTCACCGTGACGTGTGCCGGACCCACTGGCAGGCCATGGCCGACGAAGTTGCCGTCCGCCCCGGCAGAGAGTCGCTCGGTCTTCTCCCCGACGCGCACCTCCACGACGACGTTCTCCAGCGGCGCTCCGCCCTGACCACTCACATGGACGGTCAGGTCGGCTGCGGTCGGCGGCTTCACTGCGGTGGGGGCCGGTTTCTCCCGGATCTCGGGCGAAGCTTCGACGGCAGGCGCTGCCGGCTGGTCGAACGGAAGCCGGTAACGCACGCCGGCCATCACGCTGAACCGCGGCTCGACCGGAACGAGCGGATCGGCCGGCGTGAGCGAGGGACGACCGCTCGGGGAGACCTCCGCAACGAGCTCCAGCAGGAGGGCGTCCGACAGGTGCTGTCGCGCGCCGACGCCCACGCGCATGGGTGATTTCGACGCTGGTGGCGCCGAGGAGCCCACCAGCAGGTCGGCGGAGAGCTCGCCGAGGACATCGGTGTGCGGCGCGACGGCGGCGGACGCGCCCACGCCGACGAGCGCGGCGTTCGAGCTGCTGAGCCCTAGCGACAGTCGATCTCCGAACCGGAGTCGGCTCGTATCGGGTGACGCGTTCTTGCTGTTGTCGAAGCGAAAGCCCGCCTGCGCCGCCACGACGACGCCGCCCGAATGCGACGCCCACGCGCCGAGCACGTTCGCATCGACGGTCGCGGCGCCCGGCGTGAGGGAGGGTGCATCCTTGCCGGGGAACCACGCAGCAAGCTCACCGCCGACGAGGAACCGTCCAGCGCGCGTCCCCGCTCGCGCGAGGAGCCGCGGATCGCCCACCGCGGTGCTGTGAGCGCCGCCGCCGTCGTCGGGGTGAAGGTCGTACCGGCCGTCGAACCTGAGCGCGACCTCGAGCTCCGGCAGCGGCGCGATCGCCGCCGCGGCGTCTCCCGACAGCCTATGATGCGCACCGTCGGACGACGACTGGGCCTCCGTGAATCCATAGCCGGCGCTGCCGGCGGCCGAGAAGCGACGCGGCCCCGACGCAGGGACGCCGACGCGGATGATCCCGGGAAGCGCCCACGCGGCGTCGCCGAGCCGGACCTTCGGTTCCTCGGCGTGCGCGACAGCCGGCCAGAGCAGAACCAGCCAGGCCGCTGGTGGTACGGACCGAGCCGATCGGAATACCACCGCTAGAATGGTAGCAGAGATATGCCTACGCCGGCCCACCGCGGGCGCGTGAGAACCTTGCGTCCGGCCCACTGGTTACACAGTGGCCGCCACGCGCGGCTCGCCCGTGGTTCCCGGTGAGCGGTGCTGTTCTTACGTAAGCGATGCCGCTACTCGGTGCGGACCCGGCGGCGTTCCTGGATCATATGCTGCGTGATGGTCCGCTGCGCTTCGGGGGGCTCGATGAGCGTCCACACGTCATGCTCGCGACGGCCCGCGGTGCGTTCCAGGAGGATGTCAGCGGCGAGCTCCGGCGCAATGGCGCCGAAGTGACGACCGGGCAGCTCCACGACGGCGGTGCGGGCCCGCAGGCCCTCCAGCGTCGACAGGATGCGGTCGAGCAGCACACGATAGGCAGCCTCGTCGAACGTGGACGAGTCGCCCACGCCGAACAGCAGCACCTTGTCGAAGGGCAGCTTCGGCGTTCCCGGAACGAGCAGCACCTCTCCTGATCTGCCCGTCGCGAAGCCGCGCAGAAGCAAGCGCGAGATGCGTCCCGAGAGCCGCCAGTCCACGAGCCCCGCGGTGCCGTGCGGCGGGCGCTCGTCGGTCGTGATCGCCGCGACGAGGACCTCGCTCCCCAGCAGATCGAGGCGTCGCAGGTTCGGCGTCGTGAATCTGAGCTCCACGGCGCCCCGCTCACGCCGTTGGGGACGGCTCGGCCGGGCGCCCGCAGTCGTCGGCGACGCGGCCGAGCACGCCGTTGACGAACGCACCGCTGTCCTCGCTGCCGAAGCGCTTGGCGAGCTCGACGGCCTCGTCGAGGATGACGGCCCGCGGCGTCGAGGCCTGATGCACGAGCTCCCAAGTCGCCAGGCGCAGCACGTTGCGATCGACGCGCGTCATGCGCGACAGCCGCCAGTGCTCGCTCGCTCGCGTGATGCGTGCGTCCACGGATTCCCGATCCGAGACGACGCCGAGCACGATGGCCTCCGCGTACGCGCGACCCTCCGCGTCTCCCGGGAACTCGCGCCAGAAATCCTTCATGATCTGGGGTGCCGGGGTGCCTGCAGCGTCCATGGCGAAGAGCATCTGAAGGGCCGCTTCACGGCCGCTGCTTCGCGCTCCCACGGTGCCTCAGAGCCCCGCTCGGCCGAGCTCGGCGGACAGGGATACCATCTCGATTGCAGCGACGGCCGCCTCGAACCCCTTGTTCCCCGCCTTCGCGCCCGCGCGGTCCACCGCCTGCTCGATGGTGTCCGTCGTGAGCACGCCGAACGACACGACCGTGCTTCCCTCCATGGCGACCTCGAACACGCCCTTCGACACCGCTCCCGCGACGTAGTCGAAGTGCGGCGTGCCGCCGCGGATCACCGCTCCGAGCGCGATGACGGCGTCGAACCGCTTGCTCCGTGCGAGGCGCGAGCACACGGGTGGAAGCTCCCACGCGCCCGGCACGCGCACCACGGTGATGCGGTTCGCGTCGGCTCCGTGACGCACGAGCGCGTCGCGCGCACCGCCGATGAGCGCCTGCACGATGAAGTCGTTGAACCGCGAGGCGACGATCGCGAAGGTCGCGCCGCTCGGCACGACGAGCGCGCCCTCGATCAGGGTCGGTAGCGAATCGGGCTTTTTCGTTGCCATCTCTTCTTCACGCGGGACGGTAGCACGCCGGAACCGCTCCAGAATGTTCGCCGGGCGTCACTCGGCGCCCCGCATCTGCGAGAGCGGCACCATCTCGACGATCTCGAGGCCGTACCCGCGGATCCCCGCGATCTTGCGTGGATTGTTGGTGAGCAGCCGGAGCCGCTCGAGCCCGAGCTCGCGCAGGATCTGAGCGCCCAGCCCGAAATCGCGGAGGGCGTTCTTGTGGGGCGCTTCGTTGGCGGTGCTCGACGGCGTCGGTGCCTTCTCGTGCTCGCGCCGCGGACCGTGGCTCGCGAGCTGATCGCGCAGCGCGCGCGTCGTCGGCAGGTAAACGATGACGCCGGTGCCCGCCTGCTCGATCGCGTCGATGGCCTCCCGGAGGTTGTGTCCGCCGTCACTCGGGCTCGAGCAGAACAGATCCCCCACGATGGTGCCGGAGTGCATGCGGCAGAGCGTGGGTTCGCCTGCGTTCGGCCTACCCTTCACGAGCGCGAGCACCTCGCGGTTCTCGAGCGGCGCCTCGAACACGATTGCCTGCCAGCTCGAGCCCGTCCGATCGAGCACGACCGTCCGCTCCTCGACGCGCTCGACGAGCCGCTCCGTCTGCAGTCGATAGCGGATCAGATCGGCGATGGTGACGATGCGCAGCCCGTGCGTGCGCGCGAAGATTTCGAGATCCGGCATGCGCGCCATCGTGCCGTCGTCGTTCATGATCTCGCAGATGACGCCCGCGGGGAGACACCCGCCGAGGCGCGCGAGATCCACCGAGCCCTCGGTCTGACCGGTGCGCATTAGCACGCCGCCCTTGCGTGCCTTCAGGGGGAAGATGTGTCCTGGCGTCACGACGTCTTCCGGGCTGGCTTCCGGGTTGATGGCGACCTGGATCGTGCGCGAGCGGTCCGCCGCGCTGATGCCGGTGGTGACGCCTTCGCGCGCCTCGATGCTCAGGGTGAACGCGGTGCCGAGCGGGGGACCGCCGCGCCATTTCGGCAGCTGCATCATCGGCAGCTCGAGGCGCTCCACCTGTTCCTCGGAGAGGGTCAGGCAGATGAGGCCACGGCCGAACTTCGCCATGAAGTTGATGGCCTCCGGCGTGACCTTGTCTGCGGCGAGGGTGAGATCGCCCTCGTTCTCGCGATCCTCGTCGTCGACGAGGATCACCATCTTGCCGTTCTTGATGTCGTCGATCGCGTGCTGCACACGTGCGAGCAATTCGGGTTCTATGTCGAGAGCCATGTCCGTGGTCTGGGGTGCCGGGTCAGCGGATGAAGCCCGCCCGGGCGAGTGCCGCTTCGAGGCCGGGCTTCTGGTTTTCTGGTAGCGCGGCCTCCAGATAGCGGACGACGTAGCGAGCGACCAGGTCCACTTCCAGATTCAGCTTCCGTCCCACGAAGAGGGAGCCGAGGGTCGTCACCGCCATGGTGTGGGGGATGAGCATGATATCGAAACGGTGCCCCTCCGCGCGGTTCACCGTCAGCGAAACGCCGTCGAGGGCCACCGAGCCCTTCCCCGCGATCAAGCGGAGCAGCTCGGGGGGTGGCTCTACCACGACGCGCGTCGCCTCGCCGCGCGACTCGAGCGACGTGATGGTCGCGATGCCGTCGACGTGTCCGGTCACCAGGTGGCCACCCAGGCGGTCACCCGCCGCCACGGCGCGCTCGAGGTTCACGCGCTCGCCGGTCGCGAGCGAACCGAGGATCGTCCGTTCGATGGTCTCGACGGAGACGTCCGCCTCGAAGCCCTGGCCGTTCGCCGAGACGACGGTGAGGCATGCGCCGGACACGCTCACAGACTCGCCGAGTGTGAGGGGCCCGAGCGAAGTGACGATGCCGATGCGGAACCCTTCGCCGAGCGGTGTGCGGCGCCCGAGCGTTCCGGTGGTTTCTACGAGGCCCGTGAACACGTGCGTCAAATAGCACCAGAAGCCCCCGTCGACCCAAGCGAATGCGGGGTAATCCCTTGCGGTCGCCGTCCGCGGGCGGCACGCTCCTTTTCCGTGCCGAGCCGTGCTGCATTCCTCGGGTCCGCCGCCGCGCTCGCCCTCTCGGTGGGCTGCGGGCCCGGTCTGGAGGCGATGCACGAGAGCACGCTGCGCTTCGAGCATTGCTACCGGCTCGACATGGACGCACACATCGCTCCGCCGCACCGCGAGCATTGCTGGCGAGACTGGACGGAGACGTACGCGAGCGGGCAGCCGCTCGATCGGGTCGAGTATGCGCGGCGCCGCGTCTCCCAGCTGGAGTCCGGGGAAACGCAGCTCCTGTCGATAGGGGGGGCTGCACGCCCCGAGACGCGGGTGTTCGAGGAGCTGCCCACGCCGGGCCCACAGGCGCCGATGGCCGCGCCTGCACCGACCAGCGCCCACGAGCCGCCGCCGAAGACGGCTCCGGTCGCGAAGGAGCCCGCCCCCGCCGACAGCGCAACCGCGAATGCCTCCGCGCCTCGGCCTGGGGATGCTTGCTCGGCGGATTGCAGTGAGAAGCTCGACGCATGCAACCACCTGTGCGACCCCAACAAGGCGGGCGCCTGCACTACTTGCACGGTGGACTATCGCACCTGTATGCGGCGTTGCTTCGAGTGACTCCGTGCCCCGAAGTTGACGGCACGTTCGAAGTCACGGTAACGGTGCAAGGGTCGAGGCCCCCGTATGACTGCTCGTTTGTTTCCCGTCCGGCAAGTCACGTCAGCGCTGGCGACTCCTCTGCCTCGCGTGCTCCGGCCGCAGCGGGCGCTCCCGAACGAGGCCGTACGGCCCACCCGGGCCGTGATCAACCTCGCTGCGCTTCGACATAACCTGCGCGTCCTTTCGCGCGCCTCGAAGAGCCCGGTGTGGGCGGTGCTCAAGGCCGACGGCTACGGTCACGGTGCGAAGGCCGTGGCTCGCACCCTCGAGCGCGCCGGCACGGCGGGAATCTGCGTCGCCCTTCTCGAGGAAGGGATCGAGCTCCGCGAGGCCGGCATCAAGCTCCCCATCCTGGTCATGGGCGGCTACTACGGCGGCGCCTGGGGCGACCTGCTGCGACACGATCTCACGCCCGTCGTCTACGACGCCTCGCAGGTGGAGGCCCTGGCGGACGAGGTGCGCTTCTCCGGATCGGAACCCATTCGCGTTCACCTGAAGGTGGACACCGGGATGGGTAGGCTCGGCGCGACTCCGCGCGAGCTTCCCGCGGTCGCGAAGGCTCTTCTGCGTCACGCGGAGGTGCAGCTCGAGGGGCTGATGACGCACTTCGCGTGCGCGGATTCCGGCGAGACGGAGTCCGTCGTCCATCAGCTGTCGATCTTCGAGGACGTCACGGCGACGCTGTCGCGACTCGGGCTCACGCCGGTCGTCAGGCATGCCGCGAACAGCGCGGCGCTGCTCTCGTGCGAAGCGTCGCATCTCGACGCCGTCCGTCCCGGTCTCTCCGTGTTCGGCATCGAGCCGCGCCCCGGCATGGCGAAGGAGCTTCGTCCGGCCATGAGCTTGCAGACGGAGATCGTCGCCCTGCGCGACCTCGATGCGGGCGAATCGGTCGGCTACGGCGCGACGTGGACCGCAAAGCGACCCTCGCGCATCGCCACCATCCCGCTCGGCTACGCCGACGGCCTGAGCCGCGCCGCGTCGAACAAGGGGCACGTACTCGTCCGCGGCCGCCGCGCACCCATCGTCGGCACGGTGAGCATGGATCTCACCATGATCGACGTGACTGACCTGCCCGGCGCGAGCATGCGCGACGAGGCGGTGGCACTCGGCCCGCAGCGCGGTCCGCTCGGTGCGGACGAGATCACCGTCGACGAGATCGCCACGCATCTCGGCAGCATCCCCTGGGAAGTGCTCACCAGCATCTCGCGACGTGTTCCTCGGTTCTATCGCGAGCCTTAGTTTTCCACCGCGCC
>CAYUAW010000155.1:13193-15522 GCA_964442485.1 uncultured Polyangiaceae bacterium | reverse complement strand
GATGCCGAACGTCGCGAGCGCGAGGGCCGTCCACAGCCAGAACTGCGGAGAGCCCCCGTAGATCCTCGCCTTGCCGCTGACCAGCGTCCTTCTGCGCTGCTCGCGAGCTTCGTTCAGCGACGGAAGGCCGCGCTGCCGTGGATCACGAACGGTCGCCAGCTAGCCTCGATCTCGAGGAAGCGACGCGCTATCAGCCCGCGCCGCCGCCGGGCTTGCCGAGGCGCTTCGTCATGAAGCTCACCTGCGGATAACCCGCGAACGCCGCGGTCTGGAACACGCTCTTCACGACCAGCGCGGTGACGCGCTTATCGACCTGGAGCACGCAGACACCCGGGAACGTCTTTCCGGGGTTCATCTGCTTCCACAGCTCGTGCTTGCTCTTCAGCACGTTGAACAGCTCGTCCACGCGCTGGAGGCGGTTCGCCTCCTCGATCGCGCGGGTGTTGCCCGACGGGATCCCGTCAACCAGGATCTGCGAGCCGGTGATGGCGACCATGGGCGCCTCGACCATGTCCATCACGTTCATCGCGCTCGGCAGCTTCACGTTCTTGTCGACGGGCAGCTCGCCCGTCGCAGAGAAGCTCGCCAGGAGAAAGAGCACGATGCAGAGCAGGAAGTCGATGAAGGGGACCAGGGGCAGCTCGGCGTTCACCGCCCGTGACCCGCCGCCCGTAACCTTCTTCTTCACGAAGTCGAGGCCGATGTGATGCATCAGCCGCTTCCCGGGGACCGAGATCGGCTGGTGGAACCTAGATAGCGCTTTGCTGCTCATCCTGCGGGCCTCAGTTGACCGAGAACGTCACGTTGAATGCCGGCACGTCTTCCTGCTGCGTGCCGAACTTGAACTCGCGCTTCGGCGTGTAGATCGCGTCGATGACGGCGACGATGTCGACGAAGGGCGTCGTGTTGTCCGTGTGCAGGATCGCCTGATCGAACTTCTTGTCCGTGGGAGCGCGGTGGCTGCCGTTCTGCTTCCACTCGTCGTCCACCTTCTTGCCGAGGTCGGGGTACGTGTACTCGCCCTCGCCGAACGGGACCTGCTTGCGCGCTACCTCGATCGTGTTGACGACCGTGGTGCCTTCCTTCCACACGAGATTGAAGCTCTTGTCGCCGTGCATCTCGACGTGGAGGGTCTTTTCCTTCTTCTGCTCCTCGATGTCCTTGTCGGGATTCGGAGGGCCCGGCACCTGGGCGTCCGCGTTCAGACGCGCCATCTGCGACCACACCGCCGTCACCAGCAGGAACATCACGAGACACAGAAGAAAATCGATGAACGGAACGAGTGGCAGCTCCTGATTGACGGAGCGCCTGCCACCACCACCACCACCGACTGCAATGCCAGCCATTCGTCGCCTTTACCTTTCACGCACCGGGCTCGCTCGATGGACACCGCCCCGAGCGAGCCCTTGGGAATCTCTGGAAGGGCTTCAGCCCTCGAGACCCTGCAGGTTGACCTTCTGGCGGTTCGCAACCACGAGGTTCAGCACGCGGACCGACGCCTCGTTGATGTCGTCTTCCAGGCCCTGCGTCTTGCCGTTGAGCACGGCGAAACCAGCGAGCGCCGCGATGGCCGAGATCAGACCGAACGCGGTGCAGTTCATCGCCTCGGAAATCCCTTCAGCGAGAATGCGCGCCTTCTGGCTCGGGTCCACGCTCTCGCCGCCGACCGCGCCGAAGGCCTTGATGAGACCGACGATGGTCCCGAACAGGCCGTTCAGCATCGCGAGGTTCGCGAAGAGGGCGAGAAAGCCCGTGCGACGCGCAATCTTCGGCATCTCCTGGAGAGCCGTCTCGTCCATTGCAGCCTGGACCTCCTCGTCGGGTCGGTTGACCTTGACGAGCCCAGCCTGGACGATGCGCGCGAGCGGCGCGTTTGCCGCCGAGCACATCTTCACGGCCTTCGCGACGTCACCGGCGAGAATGCACTTCTGCATTGTCGCAAGGAACACCTCTTTATTGATAGAGGCGCCCCACAGGTAAACGGCTCGCTCGGCAATCACCGCGATCGAGCAAACCAGCCAGAACAGAATGAGCCACATGGCCCAACCGCCCTCTTGAAAGTGATGCCAGAGGTCAGCCATCGTCCTTTACCTTTTCTCCGTTGCAGCGGTTTCAGTCACGGTTTGCGGCAGAAGGCGGTCACTACCGGCGTTTCTCGCCCACCCTGACTTCCGAGCCCTCGACATTCCCAAATGGGGGGCCGGGTTCGAGGTCATCTTCGCGAAGTAGACCCGGACCCGTCAAGAGAGATTGGAATTTCGTCCCATCTTCGGGCAACATCCAAAAGTTCCATAATTACCGCGCTTTCCTTCGCGAAGTGGGTGGGGGC
>CAYUAW010000155.1:10454-13093 GCA_964442485.1 uncultured Polyangiaceae bacterium | reverse complement strand
GAGATGCCGAAAAGTGAAGGACCTCGGCGAGCTTGCAAGCGCGCGCGGGCGACGGCTATAGTCGGCTCCAGTTTGTAAAAGGCCCCGGTTTCGCGCGTCGGGGATCGAGACAGAGCACGGTACTTCAGAAAGGGACATGGGGAATGCAACTTCTGCTTCTCGCGGCACAAGAAGCCAGCGGCATGGGCGAAGGCCAGCTAGTCGAGGCGTTCAAGCACAATCCGACCTTCATGGTCTTGAACCTGTGCGCCTCAGCGGTGGTGCTGACCATCGTCGTGGAGCGCTTCACCTTCCAGCTCACGCGCTACCGCGTGAATTCGAAGGAGTTCTTCGCGCAGATCAAGAAGCTGGTCACGGCCGGAAACATCGATCGCGCGATCAAGCTCTGCGAAGCGAGCGACTACCCGATCCTGCAGCTCGTGAAGTCCGGCCTGACGCACTCGAACAAGGGCCCCGACGAGATTGACGCGGCGCTCAGCGAGAAGCTGAGCGAGCTCAAGCCGCAGGCCGAGAAGAGGGTGGGTGCCCTCTGGTCAATGGCGAACATCTCGACGCTCATCGGGCTGCTCGGCACGGTCAGCGGTCTGATCGCGACGTTCGGCGCGATCGCTGCTCCGGGCCTCTCGCAGGCCGACAAGCAGCGCATGCTGTCGAACGGCATCGCCGAGGCCATGTACAACACGGCGCTCGGTCTCGGCATCGCGGTGTTCTGCATGATCACGCACATCCTGCTCCACACTCGTGCGAAGGCCATCCAGCACGATCTCGAGAGCACGGTGGAGAAGACCTTCAACCTGCTCACCATCCAGCAGCGCGGCTAAGGGCAATCGCGGACGCCGAGCATGGCGGAAGAACGCCTCAGCACAGCGCAGGTCGCCAAGATTCGGCGGCTCAGCCAGCCCAGGGAGCTCGCCCCCGACGAGGAGGGCGGCGAGCTCAACATCGTCCCGTTCCTGGACATCATCGTCAATATCCTCATCTTCGTGCTGGCCACGGTGGCAGTGACCTTCACGGCGACCATCGAGACGCAGCCGCCCGCGAGCGGCGGCAGCGGAGTCCGCAAGGAGATCGAGAGCAAGGCCCTGAACCTGACGGTCCTCATCGTCAACGACGGTTTCTCGATCAAGGCCGCCGGCGGCAACGTGGCGGGCGGATGCGACGGCGTCGGTCCCGGCATCGCGATCCCATTCAGGAACGGGACCTACGATTACGACGGCCTCATGGATTGCGCGACGAAGCTCAAGCAGTCGTCCAGTGACTTTGCCGACGAGACGCAGGTCTACATCAGCGCGAATCCCGGCACGGATTACCAGACGCTCATCAGCACCATCGACGCTCTTCGGTCGACGCGCCAGGGCGATGCCCTCTTCACGGACGTGAACTTCAAGGTGCCGCGATGACGACAGGACCCGGCTCGACCCCGCACTCGAAACCACCCACCCCCAAGGCGCCGACATCCAAGTACAAGGCGGCGCTGCGCCGGGCCATCCGCAAGAACGCGGCAGAGCCGGAGATCAACTTCCTCAATATCACCGCGATGCTCGACATCATGACGATCATCCTGGTGTTCCTCCTGAAGAACCTGGGCGAATCGACGGCGTCCGTACCCCAGAGCAACGACCTGAAGATCCCGACCTCCTTCATCACGTCGCAGCCGAGCATGGAGGGCGTCGTGGTGACCGTGTCGAAGTCGCAGATCCTGGTCGGCGACGAGAAGATTCTCTCGCTTCCGAGCCGGCAGTCGCTCGCGCAGTCGGGCGTCGGAGCGCAGTACAAGCGAAGCGGCCCGAACGATCTCTACATCGTGCCGCTCGGCAACGCGCTCCAGTCCGCCCGCAAGACGGACAAGCTCGTGCGTCAGGCGAAGGGCCTGGACGCGAGCATGTCGGAAGCCATCGTCATCGCGGACAACACGACTCCGTATCGGCTCTTCATCGAGGTGCTCTTCACCCTGGGGCAGAACGAGTACGGCAAGTATCACTTGATGGTGATGCAGACGAAGAAGGGCGCGCCGAGCTGAGGCTCCGGCCGAGGGCCGTCCGGGTCTGCCTCGGTCCCGAATTCACGAGCATCCTCGGGGATTTTGCTCGCGTGGCTCCGCTGAAACGGGCGGCCCCCGGCGCGGCTCCCCGTGTGGCGGCGCTTGCGCGGCTCCAAAACACCGTGCTACGACCCCTCCGGGTTACGGCTCGTCGCGCCATTGGGAGTGGCTAGCGTCGACGATGTTCGCGTGAAGGCACGTCGTCGGAGCCCCTGAGCGATGGTGTGGCGGCCGCCCTGCTGGCCTTCGTCGTGCGTCGATGACCGGGTGTGAAAAACCCGGGCTCGTCGGATGGCCCGCGGATCTGGGACAGACTCGTGCTGACCGAACTCGGAGTGGTGTTGTGCTTGGATTTCGTGAGCCTCGCTTTTGCGGTGGGGCTCGGGCGGTGGGCTCTCGGCCGCGGCACGCCCGGCGCCGAGGCGCGCCGCCTCGTCCACGCGGCGACGCGGGCCGCCGAATCCTTCCTGCTTCGTGAAGGCAAGCTCGCGGCGGTAGGGGCAGGAGCGGCGATCCTCCTTATCCTGAGCACGAACGGCTATCTGCTCCTCCGGCGGGCCCCGGGGGCGACGCTCTCCTCGACGCTCTGGACCGCCTT
>CAYUAW010000155.1:0-10354 GCA_964442485.1 uncultured Polyangiaceae bacterium | reverse complement strand
ACGGGAGCTCGTCGCGCCGTGGATATGTTTGCTGCAACGACCCTGGCCAACGTCGCGTCTGTGACCATCGGAGTGGCCGCTTTCCGCATCAACGGCGGCGTGTCGGGCGCGCGCGCGTGGGCCCTGGTGACGCTGCCTCTCGTGGTGCGGGCGGTTGGCTCGGTCGCCTCGGCGGTGGGGCTGCTGACCGGGAGATCCACCGACACGGAGCGCGCTTCGCTCGCGCTGTGGCGTGGCCAGATCAGCGTCGCCGTGCTCGTGCTCGGCGGCCTCGCCGGCGCTTCGCTCTGGCTGATCGGGCCCCCGACCTTCGTGTGGGCCGTGGCCGCAGGGGCCTCGGGGGTCGTCGCCGGCTTGGGCGTGAGCCAGTCCGCGCGACGCAACTTCGATCGACGACTCGGCGCGGTGCAGGGAGTGCTCGAGGCAGCACGGACGAGCCAGGTCGTGACCGTCGCGCGAGGCCTCGCCGTGGGAGCCCGGAGCATCTGGCTGCCGGTCCTCCTGCTCGTCGCGTCGCTCGGCAGCGGGTTTCAGCTCGGCGAGCGGACGGCCATCGCCGGGGGTGGGCTTCTCGGTACGGCCCTCGCGCTCACCGGTTTCCTCGCGTCGGCCGGCTACATGCTCGCACTCGGCTTGTTCGGCCCCATCGCATGCGGCGCCGCGGCGCTCGCACCGCTCGAGCCCGAGGATACGCGGCCGGACGCACGGCGCACTGCGGCGCTCGACGACGCGGGGTTCGAGAGCGGGCGCGTCGCGGAGCCTTACTTCATCGCATTGGGTGCCGCGGCGGCAGTCGTGACGGGCCTCGCGGTTCCGCTCGTGGCGGAGCCAGACCTGCACACGTCTGCGCCCCTCGGGCTCGCAGAGCCCGCCGTCGTGTGGTCGGGCATCGGCGGCGCATGCCTCGTGTTGCTCGTGGCGGGGCTCGCGCTCGATATCGCGGCGCGAGCGACACGTGGGACGATCGCGGAGGTCGAGCGACAGCTCCGTACCTTCCCGCGGGAGCGCGATGGCGGAAAGATCGTCGTGCCCGAAGGGTACACGCCGAGCTACCGGACGCTCATCGAGCTCGCGGCGCGCCTTTCATCGGAGGGGCTGCTCTGGCCAGCGCTGCTCGGATTGCTGACAGCACCGGCCCTTGGCTTCGGCCTTCGGCTGCTGTACACGTCATCGAGCCTGGCTGCTGAGGGTCTCACCGCCTTCGTGGTCATCGCCGCGGCGACGGGGCTCGCCACAGCGCTCGCGACGGACGGAGCGTACTCGGTGCTCGGCGCAGCGCAGCGTGAGAGCCGGCCCCGGGGAGGCACCGGCGGGCCGGACGCTTCCGTCGCGGCACAGCTCGGCAGCTTCATCGGTGACATGTTCGCCCCTACCGTTCACTCGTTTCCCAAGGCATTCGCGGCCGCGGCCCTCGTGATCGCACCGCTTCTTTCAAGATGACGATATTCCTCCACCCGGAAGGCGCCGCTTGCCTTCGATAGCCGACGCTCTCTCCACGCTCTCCGACCGCGGCCTTCGCCGCCTGCTCGGAGCCAGGACCTTCCTCCGCGGCCTCGACTACGAAAAGCGACGCGTCGTCGAGAGTGTGACGATCGCCGACGCGAGCGCCACCGGGCGGGTGAAAGGCTCCGATCCCGAGCCCTACGAGACGACCATCAAGCTCGGCGGCGAAGGCATCACGTCGAACTGCACCTGCCCTGCTTTCAAGAAGACGGGACAACACTGCAAGCACGTCGCGGCCCTGCTCATCACCGTGCGTAACCAGGCCCGCTCGCAGCTCCCACGGCGCGAGCAGCCGCACGCACCGCCACCCACCACGAGCGCCGCGGCTCAGGCGGCCATCGACTCGAAGGCGAGCCGACGTCGGGATCGACGGCGTCGCTCGCAGGTACAGCAGCTGACGGCGCCCCCCGGCGTGGCGCTCCCCGCGCCCGACGCCAGCGCACGCCCGACGGGAATCGGCGCCTGGCTCGCGCAGGAAGGCGCCGTCCGGCGGCTCAATCTCGAGTTCCGGGTGCACGTCCGCCAGGGCGGCCTGACGGTGACCGTGCTCGACACCGATCAGCGCATGCCGCTCTTGCCGAGCATCGCGCTCACCTGGCAAGCCCTCGCGCCGACCACGGATCGCGATGCGCTTCGCTTGCTCACGCGGTTCGAGAGCGGCAACCCGAGACATCCCGCGGTCGACATCCGCGGCGAGGACGTCGCGGATCTGCTGCCGATGCTGAGCCATTCACGCGTGCTCCTCGAGCCAGCGCTCATGCAGCTTCGGTTCGTGGAGGAGCCGCTGAAGCCGAAGTTCGAGCTCGAGATGGTCGGCAGCGACACCGTGGTCGCGAAGGCCACCTTCGAGCGCGGAGGCAACGGGCGCCGCTTCCACCTGACGAGCGGCGGCTGGTACGAGGGCGCCCCCGGATGGCACATCGATACGAGCGAGGGCATCGCGCGCCCGCTCGACAAGCGCGTCTCCCCCGCCGCGCTGCGACGCCTGATCCGGAGCCCGGCCATCGCCGAGCCGGCGTCACAGCTCATCCAGATGATCGTCCAGGCCCTGCCGAAGGTCGCGCTCGAGATCGGCGCGGATCTTCCGAACCTGTCGCAGGTCGCGGACGTCGTGGACCTCGAGCCCAAGTTCCGCGTCAGCGCTGGCGGCTCGCTCGTGGAGGTCACCGTCACCCTGGAGGCGATCTACGGCGACACCGACGTCGAGGTGCGCGCCGACGGCATGTCGCCCCCCGTCATCATCTATCCGCCAGAGGAGGGGCAGAAGCGTGCGACGTGCATCCGCATGGACATCGTCGCGCAGCAGCAGGCCGTGCAGCATCTCCTCGACCTCGGGCTCAAGCCGAGCGAGAGCGGCGATGCCTTCGAGGCCGAGGGCGACGTCGCGCTCCGGTTCTGGTCGGAGGGCGTCGGGTCGCTCCCGGAGACGTGGGAGCTCTACGTGCCGGAGGAGCTCGTCGGCGTTCAGGTCCGGAGCAAGCCAATCCAGATGAGCGCCCGCGTGTCGAGCGGGATGGACTGGCTCAACGTGAAGATCTCCTGGGAGAGCGAGGGAGTCTCCGTCGATCGCGCCGAGCTCGAGAAATGCCTCATCACGGGGCAGAAGTACGTGCGCCTCTCGGACAACTCTTACGCTTCCCTCGATGCGGCGAAGGTCCAGAATCTCATCGATCGCGAAGTGGAGATCCTCGCCGCGGCAGGGAAGACGGGGAAGCTGCCGCTGTCGCAGGCAGGCCGCGTCCAGGAGCTGCTCCAGCAGGCCGACAGCTCGCAGCTCAGCTCGCAGACCAAGGAGCTCTTCGAGAAGCTCGCGAACATCTCCGAAATCGGCAAGGCGAAGAAGCCGCGCGCGCTCAAGGCGACGCTCAGGCCGTATCAGGAGCAGGGGCTCTCGTGGCTGCGGTTCATCCACGATATTGGCTCGGGTGGCGTGCTCGCCGACGACATGGGTCTAGGCAAGACCATCCAGACGCTCGCGCTCCTGCTCGGTCTGAAGCAGGACAAGGAAGAAGTTCGCGCGCTCATCGTCGCGCCCACCAGCGTCGTGACCAACTGGATCCGCGAGATCGAGCGATTTGCGCCGACCCTCACCACCGCACTGTGGCACGGCGCCGGGCGCAAGGAGCAGGCCGACGAGCTCGAGAGCGCCAACGTCATCGTGACGAGCTACGCGCTCCTGCGCCGCGACATCGATCTACTGAAGAAGCTGAAGCTCACCTACGCCATCCTCGACGAGGCGCAGAACATCAAGAACCCGATCAGCGCCACTGCGCAGGCAGCGAAGGACCTGCGCGCCGATCATCGCCTCGCGCTGACCGGCACGCCCATCGAGAACCGGCTCAGCGAGATCTGGTCGATCTTCGAGTTCGTCAGCCCCGGCCTGCTCGGCCCATTGCCGAAGTTCGAGGAGAAGTTCGCGCGGCCCATCGATCAGGGCGATTCGAAGCAGGCCGCGCGCCTCCGTGCGACCATTCACCCGTTCATCCTGCGCCGTACGAAGAACGAGGTCGCCAAGGATCTCCCGCCGAAGATCGAGAGCGACAAGTTCATCGACCTCGCGCCCGAACAGAAGGGCATCTACCTGCAGGTCCTCCGCGAGGTCCGCGCGCAGATCATGGGAGAGGTGGAGCGCGTCGGCGTCGCGAAGAGCCAGCTCCACATCCTGGCCGGCCTCACCAAGCTACGTCAGGCAGCCTGCGATCCGCGCCTCCTCGGCATGCCGCGGGAGTTCTCCCACGAGGACAGCGGGAAGCTCATGGCGCTACGTGAGCTCGTCGACGAGTGCCAGTCGAGCGGCCACAAGGTGCTCATCTTCAGCCAGTTCGTCTCGATGCTGAAGCTCATGCGCGAGGCCCTCGACGAGGACAAAGTCCGCTACGAGTACCTGGACGGCAGCACGATCGATCGCCAGGAACGCATCGAACGTTTCCAGACCGATCCGACGATTCCGGTGTTCCTCATCAGCCTCAAGGCGGGCGGCTCGGGCTTGAACCTGACCGCCGCCGACACCGTCATTCATTTCGACCCGTGGTGGAACCCCGCGGTGGAAGATCAGGCCTCCGATCGCGCCCACCGGATCGGCCAGAACCGCGTCGTGACGATCTACCGCCTCGTCGCCGCCGGCACGATCGAGGAGAAGATCCTCGAGCTGAAGGCGAAGAAGAAGGACCTCGTCGCGTCGGTGCTCAGCGAGGACGCCGGTGGCGCGAAGAAGCTCACGCGCGACGATCTGGACGATCTGTTCCGGGTGGATTGACGCTCGAGGGCAGCTGAGCTGCCTCCGTCCCCGGCAGCAGCTGTACGCCGGAGCAGCTGGCTGCCTCCATCCGCAGGAGCGGCCGTAGGCAGGAGCAGCTGGCTGCCTTCGTCCCCGGCGACGGCTCTAGGCCGGAGCAGCTGGCTGCCTCCGTTCCTGGCCGCAGCTGTAGGCGGGAGCAGCTGGCTGCCTCCGTTCCTGGCCGCAGCCGCAGGCGGAAGCAGCTGGCTGCCTCAGTCGGGGCAGCGACTCATCGGTCAGAGCAGCCGGCTACCCCGCCGTGGCAGTTGCCGCATGGGCGGAAGCAGCCGGCGGCCTCGGCAGAGCAGGCTCCCTACCGTCGTATCGAGATGCTCATCAGGAGCCCGAAACCCGTCAGGGTCGTGATGACGCTGGAGCCGCCATACGAAAATAGCGGCAACGTGATGCCGACGACGGGGACGATCCCGAGGGCCATCCCGACGTTGAAGAAGACCTGCCAGAAGAGGTTCGCGCCGACACCGACGGCGACCGCAGCGCCGAAGCGGTCCTTCGCCTGGGAAGCGATGTTGATCGCCCAGATGCACAGGAAGCAGTAGAGACCGAGCAGGCACACCGACCCGATGAAGCCCCAGTCCTCCGCGAAGACGGCGAACGAGAAGTCGCTGAACTGATCGGGCAGAAAGCCGAACTGGTTCTGCGTCCCTTCGCGAAAGCCGGCACCGAGCAGGCCGCCGTCGCCGATGGCCGTCTTCGACTGGAAGGCGTGCCAGCCGGAGCTCGTGCGGTTGGCGTCGGGGTCGAGGAAGCTCGTGATGCGCAACCGCTGATAGTCGCGCAGGCCGAACTTCCACATGCCGAACGTCGCGGAGCCGATCGAGGTGAAGCCCCAGAACAGGCTCGAGCGACGGATCTTCGTGATCGCGAGCATCGCCGCGACCGTCAGGAGGTACACGATCGAAGTCCCCAGGTCCGGCTGCGCCATCACCAGCACCGTCGGAACCGCAGTGAGCAGCAGAGGCGGGGCGAGATCGACGAGCGTGCGCGGCTCGGTCTTGGGATCGTCGGCGAGGTAACGAGCGACGGCCAGGATGAGCAGAGTCTTCATGAACTCGCTCGGCTGGAAATTGAACCCTCCGATCTGGATCCAGCGCGCCGAGCCTCGGATGTCGGCGCCGAGCGCCCACACCAGGAGGAGCGCCACCACCCCGCCCGCGTACAGGATGTACGCGACCCGCTCGAAGAAGCGATAGTCCATCGCCGCAAGGAGGATCGCGAGCAGGCCACCGACCACGAGCCAGTACACCTGCGACACGTAAACGTCGGCGATGCCTTCCCTGCCTGCCACGCCCATGTACGGGCTCGTGGCGCTGTACAGGTTCACGACGCCACCGATCGCGACGAACACCACGCCGAGGAAGAGCGGCCAGTCGAGCCGCTCGCGAGCGCCGCCGCCGAGCATCACGGCGTGCTCCGCTTCGACGCTGGCGCGACCTTCGACGCCGACGCGGAGCGCGCTTCCAGCCGATCGGCCTTGAGCTTCTGCCAGTCGCGCACGACGCGCATCGCGATGGGCACGGCATTCAGACCGCCACCGCCGCCGTGCTCGACCATCACGACGATGGCGATCTCCGGTGACTCCGAGGGCGCGTACCCGGCGAACCAGGCGTGGTCGCGGTTGTAGTACCAGTTCTTGTCCGGATCGACGCCCTTCGGCGTGACGTGGCTCACCTGCGCGGTGCCCGTCTTGCCCGCCATGTCGACCTCGGGGAGCTTCTCCTTGTTCGCCGTGCCCTTCTTCTCGAACACGACGCCGCGGAGCGCCTGGTGGATCAGGCCGAGGCGCTCCGGATCGATGTCGATGATGCGACGCACGCGTGGCGGGAACTCCTGCACGATCGAGCCGTCGCTCGTCTCGATGCTGCGGACGACCTGCGGCTGGTAGAGCGTCCCTCCGTTCGCGAGCGCGGCATACGCCAGCGCGAGCTGCGTCACGGAGACGGTAGTCGCGCCCTGGCCGATGGCGGCGAGGAGCGTGAAGCCGCCGCGGAAGCCGCCCCTCTGCCGCCGCGTGTACCACGCCTTCGTCGGCATGCGGCCGCGCGCTTCGGGGTTCACGCCGACCCCGGTCTTCACGCCGAAGCCGAACTCCGTACCGACCTCCGCGAGGCGGTCGATGTGGAGCTGCTCGCCGAGCGAGTAGAAGTAGGTGTTACACGACTGGACGATGGCCTGGTACAGGTCGACGCTGCGGTGCACGCCGGTGCAGCGGAAGAAGCGGCGCCCGAACTCGTAGCCGCCGTGGCAATCGACCCGGGTGTTCGGCGTGATCAGGTGATCGGCGAGGCCGACGAGCGCCGTGAACGGCTTGTAGGTGGACCCTGGCGGGTAGGCCGCCGAGATCGTCTTGTCGAGCGTCGGCTTCAGGGGGTCCGAGTAGAGCTTCTGGAACGCCTCGCGGGTCGCGTCGATGCCGTTGCCGCCCGACACGACGTTCGCGTCGAAGCCCGGCTTGGACAGCGCGGCGAGGATCCGTCCCGTACGGACGTCGATGACGACGACTGAGCCTGCGAGCTGTCCGCGGAAGGCGCGCTCGATGATGCCTACGAGGTCGATGTCGACGGTGAGCGAGATGTCGCGCCCCGGGATCGGCTCGATGGTCCGCGGCTCTTCCAGGTAGCGGTTCTCCATCTCCTCACGGTTGCCGTGCGCCCGCTGCCAGTGAACGAACCGCTTGAGCCCGCGCTCGCCGCGCAGGTAGCTCTCCCAGCGCCGTTCGATGCCGACCGCGCCGATGCGGTCGCCCGCCCGATATCCCTGGTCTTCTTCCCTCGCCAGCGTCTCGGGGTCGATCTCGCGCATGTACCCGATGGAGTGCGCTCCGAGAGCGCCGAACGGGTAGAAGCGCACGGGGACCGGCACGACCTGGATCCCCGGGAGATCGTCCTCGTGCGTCTTCAGCGAGGCGACGACGTTGCGATCGACGTCGACCTTCAGCAGGACCTGCTGGCTACGGCGCGCGCTCGGAGTGGCCTGGATGGACGCGATCTTGTCCTCCAGCGTCTTCTTCTCGTCGGGGCCGAGCGCCATGAGCTGAGCGGCGAGCGGCCAGGTCGTCTTCAGATCGATGGCTTCAGGGACGACGTACACGTTGTAGGACGGCCGGTTCGCGGCGAGCACCTTGCCGTTCGCGTCGCGAATCACGCCCCGGGTCGTGGCGAGCCGGATCTCGCCGGTGATGTTGCGACGCGCCTGCGCCCGGTGTGCGTCGGCCTCCACGATCTGGAGCTGGACGAGCTTTGCGACGAGGCCGAGGAATGCGACGAGCACCGCCAGCACGAGCCAGCTGTACCGTCGCCGGAACTCCCCGACGTCGGACCGCTGGACGAAGAAGCTCACCGCGCGACCTCCTGGGTGCGTGGCGCGGCCGCTGCTGCCGCCTGATGCAGGCGCTCGGCGACGCGGAACACCAGCGGCGCGAACAGCGCCGTGGCCGTCGAGTGCGGCAGCACGATGTACGACAGCTCGACCGGGCGCTGAGGGTCCGCGCCGAACACCGCGAGCAACACCAGGATGACCAGGCTCTGCACCAGCGAGAACCCGAACGCGAAGGCCATCTGCGTGGGCACGGTCTGCGCGGCGAGGCGCACCCCGACCACGCGCGCGAGCCACCACAGCGCGACGTACACGAAGGTGAAGAGACCGATTGGCGCTGACGCGAAGAGATCCAGCGCGTGCCCGATGACGAACGCGAGCACGGCCCCGCGCGCCATGGACGGCTCGTGCACGCCCAGGAACACCACGAGCGGAAGCACCATGCTCGGCGTCCAGCCGTGGAGACCGATGGGCGCGAGGAGGCGATTCATGTTCGCCTGCAGCAGTATCAGCGCAAGGGCGAAGGCGAGGAATGCCGCGTTACGCATCGCTCGCTCAGCGCTTGGGGCGCCGCTCCGGTGCCGGGGTGCAGTCCTTCGTGTCGGTGAGCACGATGAGGACCTCGGAGAGCCGCGAGAAATCGACGAGGGGCTCCGCCTCGACCTGCTGGTAGATGCCGAAGTCGCGCTTCACGACCTCCGTCACCTTCGCGACGGGGATGCCCTTCGGGAAGCGGCAACCGAAGCCGCTCGTGACGAGCACGTCGCCCTGCTGCACCTCGTCGGTGCGCTGCACGTATTCGACGCGCACCACGTAGCGCGACAGGTCCCCGACGCCGCGCACGAAACCGCGAGCGCCGGTCCGCTCGACGACGACGTCGACGCCGAAGCCGCTGTCCACGGTCAGCTGTACGTCCACGCGCTCGCCGGCGACCCGCTGCACGGTACCGACCGTACCATCGAGCGAGATGACGGGCATGTTGGGCCGGATCCCGGGAGCCGGGTCGTCCAGCACCAGGTGCGCGACGCGGAAGTACTCCGTGATGTCCTTGCCGATGACGACGGCGCTCACCGTCTCGGCCTTCGCAGTCTCGCGCAGACCGACGAGGCGCCGGAGCCGCCGGCTTTCCGCCTCCGCCGACGACAACCGGCGAACGTCGGCGCGCAAGCGCGCGTTCTCGTAGGCGAGCTTGTTGTTGTCCTGCTTCACGTCCACCAGGTAGACGTACCCGCTCAGGAGAGATGACGCGCCGCGCGCGAGGGCGGACACGAAGTACTCGACCGGCGCGGAGATGCGCAAGAGTGCGCGATCGATCGCGGTGAGGTTCTCGGGATTGCGGATGCTGGCCCGCAAGAAGAAAAACGGGACGGCAAGCAGCAGGATGACGAGAACGATGTCGCGGTAGCGCCGAAACCGATTCACCAGCGGGCCTCAGGGTTCGTCAGGGCTTTCCGCGGGCCCGTCTTCGGGGACGTGCAAGGGCCGCTCGGACGCGGCCCGAACCCGGGCGTCAGCCGATCGCGACTTCCTTCAGGAGCTCGATGTGGTCGAGCGTCTTGCCGCTCCCGAGCACGACGGCGCTGATCGGGTCGTCGGCGACCATCACGGGGAGCCCGGTCTCCTCGCGCAGGAGCACGTCCATGTTCTTCAGGAGCGCTCCACCGCCGGTCAGGACGACACCCTTGTCGACGATGTCGGCCGCCAGCTCGGGCGGGGTGCGCTCGAGCGCGAGGAGCGTCGCCTCGACGATGGCGTTGATGGGCTCGGCGAGCGCCTCTCGCACCTCGTCGGAATTGACGATGACGGTCTTCGGGATGCCCGCGACCATGTCGCGTCCCTTCACTTCCATCGTCATCTGCTCGTCGAGTGGGTAAGCGTTTCCGATGGTGATCTTGATGCGCTCGGCGGTCTGTTCTCCGATGGCGAGGTTGTACTTGCGCTTCATGTAGGCGACGATTGCATCGTCCATCTTGTCGCCGCCCACTCGCACGCTCTGCGAGTACACGATGCCGGCCAGCGAAATCACGGCGACTTCCGTGGTGCCGCCGCCGATGTCGACGACCATGTTGCCGCTCGGCTCCGTGATGGGCAGCCCCGCGCCGATCGCCGCGGCCATGGGCTCCTCGATGAGATACACCTCGCGGGCGCCGGCGCTTTCGGCGCTCTCCTTCACGGCGCGCTTCTCGACCTCGGTGATGCCGAAGGGGACGCAGATGATGATGCGGGGCTTCACCAGGGTGC